>CAZDTZ010000023.1:0-19777 GCA_964508535.1 uncultured Candidatus Saccharibacteria bacterium | reverse complement strand
GAACGCAAGAAGTTCGGCCTCAAGGGCGCCCGCAAGCAACGCCAGTTTACCAAGCGTTAACCAAGCGAAAGCGCGCTGCGCGAAAACTCCAAAAAGGATTGGTCACATTGGCCAATCCTTTTTCTTGTATCTGCAAAAAACGCTTCAGAACAGCGGGTTTATGCTATATAGTAATTGGTAACGTTATTGCTTATTGGGGGGTCGGGTTGCATTCTTTAGTGCAGAAATTTAAGCAAAGAAGTATACATGTTTTGCGCATGGTGCTCTTCGTTGTGACCGAGGTTGCCTGGCCGGTGGCTAGAGTGTTGCTGGGGCGTGCTCGCAAGCGCGCGCATCGGATTGCCAAACCGGTGTATGCGAAGGCCAAAAAGTTGTGGCGGCACGGCGTGCACTATACTCAGCGCGCTCACCATCATGCAGCCGTTCGTACGCATGCATATATGATGGAGCGCGCCCATTGGTATCGGCGATGGCATACCACGAAATTGCATGCACCACTTCATGCAACGTTTGTTGCCGTATATGTTATTGGTGTTAGCGTCTTTGTATTTAGCGTCTACCGGCACGCTCACGCGCTGTCAGATATCATCGACACCTGGAATTTTTCGAGCACAAGTGGATACAATATCGACAGTGGTATTGAAACCAGCGGCAGCAGTGCTCGGCTAAAGGCGCAAAACTACACAACGGACAGCAACACTAAGGCACTTTTCCATCTGGATGAGGCCAGCGGCACAACTGCTTCCGACTCATCGGGCAACAGCAATACTGGCACCACCTCTGGAAGTGCGACGTTTGGAGCGGGTAACCTCAATAATGCGCTGAGTTTTAACGGCAGTACTAGTCAAGTTTCGGCTGCCGACTCGGCGACACTCTCATTGGCGCAGGATAATACCCTTGAGGCCTGGACGAAATTTGCCAGCACCTTTGGCGCTAGCACGCACGACCAGCGACAAAGTGTCATCGACAAAGGTGCCTACAAGCTCTATTACGACCAAGAAACGGGCAAAGTTACCTACGAATTAGCCAATTCTGGCGCTACGTCATGGACGCAGCAAGCTGGCAATGATATCAAGGGCAGCTGGGACTTAAACGGCAAGTTCGCGGTCAATGCCCAAGTGGCAATCGGCACAAATGTATACGCTGGCCTGGGTAACGCTGTGGGCGATGCAGAGGTGTGGAAATGGGATGGTACTACTTGGACACAGATTGGTGGTGATGGCAAAAACAGTAGCTGGGCAGACCAAACATACGAAAACGTCACTTCCATGGCAGTCAACGGGACGACTCTGTATGCCGGGTTAGGCTCAACTGCTGGCGACGGCGAAGTGTGGAGCTGTAACACGTCGACCGGCTGTACGACATGGACGAAAATCGGCGGCGATGGGATTAATTCAAGCTGGCCCGTGAACACTATCGAAGAAGTGGACAGCATGACGGTAATGGGCGGCAACCTATATGCCGGACTGGGCTTGACAGCTACGACTGACGCACGCGTGTATAAGTGGGATGGTACCACCTGGACGTGGGTCGGCGGCAATGGCGTTGGTGTGCCATTTAACGCATGGCCAACACTCTATGAAGGCGTGTTCAGCTTAACGAACGACGGTACTAACATCTACGCAGGGCTGGGAAGCAGCGCTGGGGATGCTGATGTTTGGAAGCTGGCTGGCAATACTTGGACCCAAATCGGCGGCGACGCCTTAAACTCCAGCTGGGCCGCCGCAACGTACGAGACCGTGCTCAGCTTGCGCTTCTTTGGAGGTAATTTGTATGCCGGCACAGGGCTGACCGCGGGTGATGCAGAGGTATGGAAATGGGATGGCACCACCTGGATCAAGATAGGTGGCGAGGCAACGAACTCCAGCTGGGCCGCTGCAACGTACGAGGGAGTATATAGTTTTACCGACGACGGCACAAACCTCTATGCTGGCCTCGGTAACACCGCCGGTGATAACGAGGTGTGGAAGTGGAACGGAACAGTGTGGTCACAAATCGGCGGCGACGCCTTAAATAGTGGTTTTACTAACACGCATACCGAAGTTAACTCGCTATTGTATACGGGTGGCACACTTTACGCGGGCTTAGTTGCAACCGCTAACAACGCTGAAGTCTGGACGTTCAACGGGACAATTTGGACACGCATTGGTGGCGGCTATATCAACAAGAGCTGGGGTTTCTTTAACCTGCAGGATGTTGAGTCGATGACTGTCTCAGGCGACTATTTATATGCGGGCACCGGGAACACGGTAGCGGGCAACGCTTTGGTGTGGCGTTTTGATGGCAACACGTGGACCATCGTTGGTGGCCAGGGTATTAATTCCGGCTGGGCTGCCGGCACCTATGAAGATGTACAAAGTATGCAGAGTTATGGTGGCAACTTGTATGTAGGGCTCGGCACCACGGCAGGTGACGGCGATGTGTATAAATGGAACGGCACTAGTTGGGCACAGGTTGGTGGTGACGGCCTTAACTCGGGCTGGGCAGCAGCAACATATGAAGAAGTGTACTCGATGGCCGCGTACGGTGGCAACCTCTACGTTGGCCTTGGCAACTCAGCCAACGATGCCGAAGTCTGGAAATGGAACGGCACGGTTTGGAGCAAGATTGGTGGCGATAGCATTAACAGCGGCTGGACAGCCAACTACGAACGGGTGAGTTCGATGGCTGTTATGAGTGGAAACCTGTACGCGGGCCTTGGCAACTCAGTTGGCGATGCCGAAGTCTGGAAATGGGGCGGCGCATCGTGGACTAAGATTGGCGGGGACGGCGTTAACTCTAGTTGGAACCTCAACTACGAGCAAGTTGAGTCGATGATGGTCTATAACGGGCAGCTATACGCCGGCCTTGGCAACTCAACAGCTGATGCGGAAATTTGGGTTTTTAATGGCACTGCTTGGAGCCAAATGGGCGGCGACGGCTTGCATAGTGGCTGGATTGACGGCCAGTACGAGCAGGTGAAGTCGATGTCAGTCTATAACGGCAACCTGTATGCCGGCCTGGGCAACAGTGCTGGTGACGGCGAAGTATGGGCTTTTGACGCTGCGGGTAATACCTGGAGTAAAGTCGCGGGCGGTGGTACAAACAGTAGCTGGGGCGCGGGGACGATCGAGACGGTGCGAAGCTTGTCGGTGTACCACGGTAAGCTCTATGCCGGAATCGGCGACACTGCCAATGCCGATGCCCAAGTTTGGTCTTACGGCAATAACGGCTTTTTGCAATCCGCGACTGTTGGTCAGGATACGAGTTGGCATCACATTGCGGCGACGTACGATGGGTCAACCATGAAGTTATATATCGATGGCACGCTGGATGCATCAACGAGTGTCTCGCTGTCTCTGCCAGATACGAACCACGCCCTGCTCTTGGGCACAAATTACGGTACAGGCATCAGCGGCCTACAACAGGGTAATTTTAACGGTTCACTCGACGAGGTGAGGGTTAGCAACATAGCCCGTACTAGCTTCACGACCAAGCCATATCCAACGTCTGCCCAGACAATTACGCTTGCTACGGCGGTGCATACCACTGGCTTGTGGCATTGGGACAACTGGGCAGACAGCGAAACGGCCAATGGTGGCGCAATTACGTATCGTTTGTCCTCGGATAGTGGCGTGACTTGGGACTATTGGAATGGGAGCGGCTGGGTCCTCTCGGCATCCACGAGTCAGGCAAGTAACGTGGGTACAGTCAACACCAATATAAATAGCTTTCCGGTTACGGATCATGGTATTACTTGGCAAGCCGTTCTGAGCGGCAACGGGAGTCAACAGGTGACACTCAATAGTGTGACGCTCGACGCGACCTCCGACACGATTGTGCCGACAACGGCTGGGATGGCTATTGCGGCAGCCAAAAACAATGGTGGCACGGCGCTAGCGAGCAACGATTGGACCAACGGCAGTTCGCCATACTTTAGCTGGAACGCCGGCAGCGACGCTCAATCCGGGATTAAAGGTTACTGCGCATATTTGGGTACAGACAACACCGCCAACCCTGTCACGACCAAGGGTCTACTCGGGAACAGCCCGCTTACTACCGGTGGATTCTGCCAATTTGCTGTGGGTAGCACCAACCTCGACCTTGCTTCACCAGGCTTGATGGGCACGCCGCTCACTACGAGTAACGCGCCGTACTATCTGACGCTTAAAGCGATCGACAACGCTGGTAACGTGTCCACTAATAGCGTGCAATTCCAATTCCGTTTTGATAACACCGCGCCAACCAACCCAGGATTTATCACCGGGCCATCTGGCTTTGTGAACGACAAGGGCGTCACGCTGACTTGGCCAACGGTGGGCGGCAACGCGCCGTCGGACGCAAACTCTGGCCTGGTGGGCTTGCAGTACCGCATTGGATCCAGCGGCGTGTGGTACGGCGACAGCCACAGCGGCACAGGCGACATAAACGACCTACTTACCAATGACGGCTCATATTCCATGCAAGTCTCCCCAGACTATCCAAACCTGCAGGAGGGTACGAATACCGTCTACTTCCGCACCTGGGATCAGGCTGGCAACGTTGCAACCAGCTATGTGACGGCTGCGATTAAGATCAATACCGCGGGTACGCCTTCTGAACCGCAAAACGTTGTCGCAACTCCGTCGGCTAATACTACGAATAGCTTTGCCTTCTCCTGGGCAGCACCAGTAACGTTTGTAGGCAACGTCAACAATATTACGTACTGCTACACCATCAACACGCTGCCTTCGGCCAACAACTGTACGTTTACATCGGCCGGCGTGACGTCGCTCGGGGCCGGTGCTTATGCCACTCAACCTGGGGACAACACCTTTTACGTGGTTGCGCGGGACGAGTCGAGTAACATCAATTACGACAGCTACGCCTCAACGACGTTCACGGCGAATACGACAGCGCCGGGTATACCACTTAACGTCGACCTTGTGGACGTCTCGATAAAGTCGACGAGTAACTGGAGGCTGGCGCTTACTTGGGACACGCCTACGTTTACTGGTGCAGGAATCGCTAATTACAAAATATACCGATCTACGGACAATATAACCTTCGCCAGCATCGGCACCAGCAGCAGTACAACCTATATTGATGCCGGCCTAACACAGCGCACTTACTACTACGAGATCAAAGCGTGTGACAGCACGAACAACTGCGGCGCCTTGAGCGCAATGGTGAGCGGCTTCCCGACGGGTAAGTTCACGTCGCCGTCAGACCTCGTTGCTCAGCCCTCGGTTAGCAACATTACCACCACTAAAGCTGATATCTCCTGGAGCACCGACCGTGGCAGCGACTCTAAGGTTGCCATGGGCACGACCAGCGGCACATACAGCCCGTCGGAAATCGGAAACTCGGCGCAAGTGACCGACCACGAGATTAGCCTGGATAATCTCACGGCCGGCACAACGTATTACTTTGTTGCCAAGTGGACCGACGAAGACGGCAACACCGGCCAAAGCCAAGAATTCAGCTTTACCACCGCGCCACCTCCAACGCTCAAGGAGATAAATACGCTGACGGTTGGCTTGAGCGACGCAACCATCCAATTTACGTCCAAGAACGCAACAAAAGTAGCACTCGTCTTTGGCCCAACTGATAGTTTTGGTGGCAACAAGACTATCAACACTGCACTCGCCGAGTCGACCTACAGCATAGATATCAATGGGCTTAATGACGGAACGAAGTATTTCTATAAGCTTATTTCTTATGACTCCGAAGGTACGGCCTATGACGGCAGCATTTTCTCGTTCGTGACGCCAGCACGTCCACACATCAGCAATGTGCGCTTCCAACCAGTCTCTGGCCAACCTACTAGTACACAGATCGTCAGCTGGCAGACAAACGTGCCTGCTACCAGTCAAATTACCTACGGCGTCGTTGGCACTGGCGGCACCGAAATGACCGACTCTAAGCTGACGACGGATCACCAGCTGCAAATTAGCGACCTCAGCGACAACAGCGAGTACTTCTTAATTGCACAGTCACGAGACGTTGCCGGCAACTTGGCCGTGTCCGACCGCCAAATCTTCCACACTGCGCTCGACACCCGCCCGCCAAAGATCAGCAACATCCAGGTTGAATCCTCGATTCGCGGTACTGGTGCCGAAGCCCGTGGGCAGGTAGTAGTTAGCTGGAGCACGGATGAACCTTCGACCAGCCAGGTTGCATTCGCCGATGGCTCGGACGCGACAGTCTTTAATAGTCGCACGGCCGAAGATAGCGCTCTGTCTTTTGAGCACATTGTGATCGTCTCCGACTTGCCTACGAGCAAAGTCTTTAGCATGGAGCCAATTTCACACGACAAAGCCAGCAACGTTGCCAACGGCCAAGTCCAAACAGCCATCATTGGCCATGCCTCCGACAGTGTTCTGACCATCGTTCTTAATAGCCTTAAATCAATATTTGGATTTTAACTATGGATACAAACCCGCGCGTCATTATTTCGGCAAATAACATCACCCAGCAATTTACGGTCGGTGAAGAAGTGATCACGCCTATCCAGAATGCCAGTTTTGAATTGCTGGAGAGTAGCTTTAACATTATCTACGGCCAGTCTGGCAGCGGTAAATCTACACTATTAAACACATTGACCGGCCTGCAACCGCCCACTTCGGGTACGGTCACATTTGATAACAACGAGATTTATAACCTAACGCCCGACCAGCGTGCCCGTTTTCGCGCCGTGCGACTCGGCATCGTGTATCAGACCAACCACTGGGTGCAGAGCTTGACTGCGCTCGAAAATGTCGCCATGCCCCTGTATTTCTTGGGTTACTCGAGAGCGCGAGCTGCGGAGGCGGCGCAATACGCGCTCGAACAGGTCGAAATGGGCTCCTATGCAAAGAAATACCCAGCGCTTTTGTCTGGGGGAGAACAACAGCGTATCGCCATGGCCCGAGCTTTGGCCAGCAGCCCACTGTTTATCATCGCCGACGAGCCAACTGGCAACCTCGACAGCGCCAACGGAGACAAAATTATGAATTTACTGCGCACGGCCCAGCACGACAACCACCGCACCATTATTTTGGTGACACACAATATGGAATATTTGCCCTTTGCCGACCACCTACTACACATCGAAGACGGTCATATCGAGCAACTACGACACGACTCAATAAAGAAGACAACCGACGCACTGCTCGCTCAAATGCAGGCGCGCATTAAGCGCCTCAACCAGACAAAGCGCGATGAGTCGATTGCCGTTGAAGGTTCTGCCAAATGAGCAAGAGCAACCCCAACGTTATTTCGTTCCGTGTACTCATGCACATAGCCTGGAGAAACTTGCTCTACAAAAAACTACGTGCCTTCTTGACCGTCTTTGGGGTGGTTATTGGCATCGGCGCAATCTATTTCTTACTATCATTTGGCATTGGCTTACAACATTTGGTGACCAGCCAGGTAATCGGCAGCAAATCGGTTAAGTCGATAACGGTGACAACGCCAAATTCGCGGATCATCAAACTCAGCCAAGCAAGCTTTTCCAAGATAAAAAATTTGCCCCACGTGGTCCAAATCGGTGCGTCATACTCGTACGCTGCGAGCCTTGGCTCGCATGGCAGCGTGGTGGACGCGATCGCATACGGCGAAAGTGCGGCTTTTGAGCAACTCGACAATCTCAATCTTAGCTCTGGACGTTTACTTCGGGATACAGATACAGACAGCGCGCTTATCAATACCACCGGGCTCAAAGCAATCGGTATAAACGACCCGAAGTCGGCAGTTGGCAAACAGGTGAGCGTGCATATCCCGCTGGTTGACGCTGCCCAAAAGCAGATAAATAGCACGTACACCATTGTTGGTGTTGTCAACAGCACAGGAAGCAACGAACTGTATTTGCCGAATAGCACCTTTAGCACCGCTGGGGTTGAAGCGTACGGGCAGATCGAACTCGAGGTTGACACTGCTGCCCATGTCGCCGGCCTGCGGGCACAGATAGAAAGCCTTGGCCTCCTGACCACCTCGCCAATAGACACTATCGGTCAAATCGATCAAGTGTTTCGCTTTTTTAACATTATCCTGGCCGGCTTTGGTGCAATTGGCATGATTGTCGCGGTTTTGGGTATGTTTAACACACTCACGATCTCACTCTTGGAACGTACCAAGGAAATTGGTCTCATGATTACCCTGGGCGGCCGCAACAAAGACATGCGCAAACTGTTTATTTTTGAGGCCGTACTGCTCTCGTTTGCTGGCGCTGTTATTGGCATTGCGTGTGCCGCGATTTTTGGCCAACTCATTAACTTCGGGCTCAATATTTTTTCGCAACATCGGGGTGTTGCAGAACATTTCCAGCTGTTCGCCAATCCATGGTGGCTTGTTCTCGGACTTATTGCCTTCATGTTGTTTGTTGGTCTCATAGTAGTGTTTATACCTGCCCGCCGTGCGGCGCGCATCAACCCAATTGACGCCCTGCGCAGGGAATAAGAAAAGAGCGCCTTCCGCGCTCTTTGAATCTTGCCCGACCGACAAAAAATACTATTTTTTGTCGAGAAGTTTGTTGAGTTTGTCGACGAGCTCACCCATAGATAGGTTACTCTTGGTGATGAAATCTGTGGCACCCATTGTCTTTACGCGCTCGATCTCGTCTTGCTGACCCAAATTGGAGGCGACAATAATTGGAATACTTTGCAGGTCCGGTAGCTTTTTGATCTCTGCTAGGGCCGTAAAGCCGTCCATGCGCGGCATGACAAGATCGAGCAGCACAACGTCTGGCTTTTCTTTTTTGAGCGCCTCAAGCGCCTCAAAGCCATCTGTTGCAATGATTACTGTAAAACCGCTACTGGTTAACTTCGCCTGGTACGCCTTGAGCAAAAATGCGTCGTCCTCGACTACTAAAACTGTTTTTGCCATGACAACCCTCCTTGTATGCACAATGGCCGCCTATAGGGGCAGCGATCTATCTCGTTATTACAAATGGTACAAACGTATCTGTATACGCACCTACCACTGAGCATAAGCTAGGTTACTCTAAAGTACAACCCCGCAACACAAGGGTGTGCCATCCGCATGGGGTGTACATTTTCCAAATCAGATGGTATGATCTGTTTACTTATGAAAGTAAGCATACAGAATAATTTCTATTGGCAGACCGACACATCCCGTGGCGGTTTGTTCTGTGTGTTTGCATAAACTTATTTTTCAAAATCATTGAAAAGACCGCGACAGCAAGCGCGGCCTTTTTATTATATGAATTTTAGGAGAACTACTATGAAAACATTCAAAGAAATCACCACCAACCCTCGGACTTATATCGAGAGTGTTGGCCGGTATGATCGCCAGCACGTCGTGCAAGCCGTACAGGAACAAGGAGAGGGCACAGTGCTTCGCACTTGTTTTTGGCTCCGGTAACCGGCTGCCGGTGCGAATGCTCGGCTATCTGACGAGCACGCTCGAAGTGGCACGCGAATACTTGCCCAAGGCGCAAGTGCAATTTGTGCACCCGCTACGCTCAATGACGCAAGTGAACGGTGGCACACTTTGCGACAGGGCTTTAGATGCTCAGTCGCTGTTCCGTGTGGGACGAGCGTTCGTTGACGGACACTATCCAGATCTTAAAGGTAGCGTTACTTTTTTGACAGATAACTCTGGGGAGCCGATGCCCGTCATAGATCAGGACGGCATCGCGCAGGCGCTCCAAACGTTGAGCCCTGCCATGCGAGAACGACTAGAGAACTCTGGTAAGCACCGCACGGCTGACCATCTTAGGTACGTTGCGGCGCATCTAATTATGCACGACACTATCGGCGGCTTGGCCAATCCTGGCGACGATAGCACCGAGCCTGCGCCAATTAACTCGGATAGGGTTATTAGTGTCGGTGCTCAAAGCGAACGGCCATTTTACGAAGCCCGAATGGCTTGTAGACGTGAAGGGGTGGAAATTTCTGGCATGCTCGAAGCCACGGGCCAGCTCTTTACGCGGCACGTACTTCCGCCTTACTTGCCATGCCGCGAAGGGGAACCGTTACTCAATGCGCATCACCCTGGGCGAGTCGGAATGGGGGATGGGCACCCTGTACCAAGCGTCCAACGCGATCTCACCTACCTACAACAACTTTTACGAGGACAACTCAATGCGTAAATCAATCGCTATCATCGGAGGGATGGGGCCACAGGCCTCCCTCCGATTTCATCAGCTCCTTATCGAGAAATCGACCCAGTACCACGGCGGCAACGGCGACGGGTACCCATTTATAGTGCACTTCTCGCTGCCAATCGCAGACTTCATCAGTGACGAATCGCAAAAAGCGGCCGCTACAGCAATGATACAAGCCCAAGCGCCCATATTGGAACGTCTGCAGCCGAGCACGATCACGCTTGCGTGCAATACCGCCCACTTGCTAGTGTCACAAACTCCTTGTTTGCAGGTCTCGCAGTTCTTGTCGATGATTGACGTTGTTGCACACCGCTTAGAGTCGGATGGCGTGCAACGCGTTGGCTTACTTGCCACGCCAACGACTATTCGTAGCAAATTGTACGAAAACGCTTTGCAGGAGCGAAACATTAGCGTGCTTAGGCCCACTGAGGCACAGCAAAAGCAGCTAGAAGCGGCGATACGGGCTGTCATTGCCGACGACCCCGCTAAACATCACCGAGACAATGTGCAGGCAGTTGCCAAATCACTTGCTGCGCGTGGGGCCGATGCCGTGCTGCTAGGTTGCACTGAGTTGCCACTGCTCTTCGCATCTGCCCGGAGCACAATACCTACCTACGATTGCCTCGATATCTACGCCGATGCTGTCATTGCACGGCATTACTTGTATAATGGAGCCTAAGATGAGCAAACCTGTAATCCTGACTGGCATTCGTGCCAACAACGACCTTACTATCGGTAATTACCTCGGCGCGCTGCTGCCAATTGTGGATATGGCCAAAAAGCGCGCGGGTGAGTATCAAGTGAATCTCTTTGTGCCAGACTTGCATAGCTTTACCACGCCAATTGATCACGATGCGTTGCATGCCGGCATCCTGCAAAATGTGCGCGTATTTACAGCGGCTGGGCTGCCGATCGACCACGATGACGTACACGTCTACAGACAAAGCTACGTGTCCGCGCACAGCGAATTAACTTGGATTTTAGACTGCTTCACTGGTTTTGGCGAAATGAGCCGCATGACCCAGTTCAAGGACAAATCTGCAAAGTTGAACGAGGATCGCATTAGTGTCGGGCTCTTTAACTATCCGGTGCTCATGGCGGCCGACGTGCTGCTGTATGGTGCGCTGTACGTGCCAGTGGGGGACGATCAAACGCAGCACCTCGAATTTACCCGCGACATTGGTGAGCGCATGAATAACCAGTTTGGCGATCTGTTTACTATTCCGATGCCTGTGCCCAAACAGCACGAGTTCTTTGGCAAGGACCAAGGTCTACGCATTCGCGATCTGTTGGAGCCAACCAAAAAGATGAGCAAAAGCGACGAGACCGGTAAGGGCGTTATATTTATGGGCGACATGCCGGAGGCTGCTGCTAAAAAGGTTATGGGTGCTGCCACCGACAGTTACGGCGAGATCAAATTCGACATGAAGGAGCGCCCAGGCATCACAAACCTTCTTACCTTGTTGTCACTGTTGTCCGGCACGCCCCAGGCTGATGTTATCGCCGAGTGGGAAGGCAAGAGCAGTTACGGCGACCTCAAAAAAGCGGTTGCCGAGCTAGTGAGCGACTTCTTGCGTGATTTCCAGACCAAGCTTGCCGCAGTAGATGACCAAATCATTTTGCAGAAGCTAGAGACAAGCGAAAAGGCCATGAACGAAGTCGCCAATGCCACTCTCCTAAAAGCCCAGCAAGCCGTAGGGCTCCGCGCTAAGAGTTAAGATGCAGATTAGCGTAACCGAAGAACAAGCTCGCGCTCGCCTCGACATGACGGTGGCGACTGTTATGCCGCGCCTCAGCCGTGCGTTTGTCCAAAAAATGTGCGACGATGGTCGGATTACCGTGAATGGTGAAACGAGCAAAGCTGGCTACAAGCTTCGTCAGGGCGACACCATCGACGTTGCCTTTGACGAAGCAGAACTGGACAGTATTCCGCACATCGACATCCCCGTTCTGTATGAGGACGACGATTGCGTGGTCATGGATAAGCCTGCAGGCGTTTTGACCCATGCACAAGGCGTTTTTAACCCCGAGGCGACTGTGGCCACCTTTTTGCGCGAACACGCCAGCAGTTTGGCTGGTGAACGGGCAGGCATTGTCCATCGCCTAGACCGAGCAACGAGCGGCGTGATTATTGGTGCTAAAAATCAAAAGGCACTCAGCTGGCTGCAAAAGCAATTTGCTGAGCGCAAAGCCCAAAAGACGTACGTCGCAGTCGTCGAAGGTCATCTCAAGCAGCCCGAGGCCGTCATCGATATGCCCATCGAACGCAACCCTAAAGCACCGGCAACGTTCCGCGTTGGCGTGAATGGCAAGCCAGCGACCACCCACTACAAAGTACTACAGGAAAATAACGCGTACAGCCTCTTGGAATTGCGGCCTACCACCGGCCGCACCCACCAGCTGCGCGTGCACCTCGAGAAAATCGGCAACCCCATTGTTGGCGACCCATTGTATGGCAGCGGGCAGTACGGTGACCGGCTCTTCCTGCATGCCCTGAGCCTACAGATTACATTGCCAAACGGTGAACTCAAGACATTCACTGCACCATTGCCAGAGGAGTTCGAAAGGCAAGTGCAGTGAACGACGTGTTTGGTTCGCTGATTTTGCATGAGACTACCCGCGGGCAGCTTGAGCGCTTCATCCAAAACCCAGCGCATGCGGTGCTGTTGGCTGGCCCGGATGGTATTGGCAAGACAACAATTGCAGAGGCATTGATGGGCGCGCTACTCGACGCGGAGGGTGAGAAATTGGCCGCTCACCCGCATATTTCCCGTATTCGTCCTGATGGGGCGAGCATTTCGATTGAAGCCATTCGTGAACTCCAAAAGTTCTTGCAGCTCAAAACTATCGGCGCGAGACCACTGCGGCGCGCTGTGCTCATTGAGCACGCTCAGGCGCTGACAACCGAAGCGCAAAACGCCTACCTAAAGTTACTGGAGGAGCCGCCAGCCGATACGCTGCTAATCCTTACCGTCAATAGCCCGCGCGCGCTTTTGCCCACGATTTTGTCTCGCGCACAGACGATTACGATTCACACTCCCAGCGAAGCGCAACTCCAGGCCCTTTTATCTGCGTCGGAAAAAGATGACCTCACCAAGCGCCAGGCCTACTTTTTGAGCGGCGGTTTGCCTGGCCTGCTCAGCGCGCTGCTCCAAGGTGACGAAGCGCATCCTTTGCTTGCAGGCGTAGCCACCGCAAAAGAGCTTTTGCAAAAAGCACCATTCGAACGGCTCACACTGGTCGACGGCCTCAGTAAACAAAAAGAAGCGGCCTACGCCGTGCTCGAAGCCTTGGAACGAATTGCTCATGCCGGTCTTAATGGTAGTGCCGCAAAAGGTGACACAGGACGACTTAAACAGTGGCACCGTATCCGTAAAAATACCCTGCAAGCCCGCGAAGCACTAGATCGCAGCGCAAATATTAAGCTAACCTTAAGTAATTTGTTCTTGCAATTGTAGGCCAAAGGTTCCTATAATACTCAGTAACAATGTTTGAGTTAGCAATTGTCGGAGTTTTTGGAGTCCTCGCCTTTCACAACACAAAAGTGCATGACGATGAGTTATTGGGCGTGAGCCGCAAAATCGGCGACCGCATGGGTAAGTTGTGGGACATCGCCCACCTTAGTATGCGCGAGAACCGACTGTTGCGTGCCGAGAAAGCCTTGCTAACCATTCTGAAGATCGACGAGCGCAACGCCGCTGCTTACAACCGCCTGGGCATTCTGTACGCCAAGCAAAAAGAATTTCGTGATGCAATCGACTGTTTTGAAATTGCCAGCAGTATCGAAGCGAGCCCTTCAAGCCTCCATAACTTGGGGCTTATTTATTACGAAACGGAGAATTACGAGAAGGCTGCAATTGCCTTTGAGCAGGCCTTGAAACTAGAAGACAGCTTAGCTGCCCGCCACGTTGCCTACGCAAAGGTGCAAGAGAAGCTGGGCAACGAGAAGCTGATGTTCCAGTCGTTGGACAAGGCCGTTGATCTTGAGCCAAACAAAGAAACCCTCCAATTACTCCAAAAAGCCTACCTCGACCGCGGCATGCAAGCCGAGGCCGACATGATCGAGCAAAAGCTCCACAAACTTATCGTGCCCGCTGGTAAACCCAAGCGCATGGTGCGCGCCAAACGCGTTGTTGTCTAAAAATTTACTATAGATTATTTGTAATAGCGAAATCTGCTACAGCGGTGTAGAACGCGACAGGGCGCTCGAATTGCGGGAAATGATTGCTGCCTGCTATCTCGGCAAGGTCAACACCCCCGGCTTTAAGCGTAGGCAGATAGTCGATCGTACCCGGACTCTTTACGGCACCATTCTCTTCGCCATACATAAATAGGCGAGGAATCTCTAGCCCACACAAAGATCCAAGCATGCTGGCTTCATCGCACAAATTAACTGTTGACCGCGCGTAATCTTGTATTGCTTGTTGATCGGCGACACGCAGTAGTTGGGCGAAGCGCTTGAAGCCACGGTTGTCGCTCGTTGCACATTTTTCCTGTAGTGCGGCAAGCGCCGTTGAACCACCTGTCGCTAGATCTCTTGTCAAGAAGCAATCATTTGCCGTTAGGTTCCCTTCAACACTTATAAATGCTTCTACCGTATCGGGGTGGCGCAGTGCATAGAGCAAACCGACAAGGCCGCCAATGCTGTGCCCAACCACAATTGTTTTCTCTCGATGCTTATTTTCTGCTTCGAGAATTTCTTGGGCGCCATCTGCTACATCGCCCAGGGTTAGGGCAGTATCTACAGGGTATTCAGAGCCGCCGCAACCAGGAAAATTGAAGCTAACTTGCGTATAATTACGCAGCGGTGACGCATCTGGTGGTAGAAAATCACCCATTGAACAACCGATTCCGTGGAAATAAAGCAGTGTGGCGTCGCTTTTCTTGCGACGGTCTAAGGCGAGCTGGTACTCGAATTCAACGGGCGTTTCACCGACGAGGACTTCCACATATCGTTGCTGTAGCATAATAGGCAAGTATAGCATTCTAAAGCGTATCGCATGTTGACGCGCAAACTTTTCGCCAAAAGAATCAATGAAAAAGTTGCCTAGACCGCAATGGTCATGTATTTTAGCTAAATGCCATCCTCGGAAATTACTCGAAGCCCCAGCTTTAACGTAGGCTACTTTGCTCGCCTGTCGCTTGCCATAGGCGCAGGAGCGGCATTGGGCGGCTACCTAGGATACCAATCCGAAGTTGGTCTTAACGACGAACTTCGTCGCGAAGTAGTCACTGCCAAGACGTGCCTTGCAGAGCAGCCAAACATTACTACGGTGAATCAACAGATGCTTGATTGTTTCCGGTTTGGGGCCCCAGATGGGGCTCCAATGGTGCCGACTTCAACTATCCGTTTACTCCAAGATTTTTCCGAGGCCCGCGTACCTTATGTTGGTTTTTCCACACGCACGCCGACAAGCCGCGTGTTGAAGTTTATTGCTTTTGGGAATAAGGAGGCCGCTAGCGTGGAGCCTGACCGCATGGCGGAATGGATCTTGCTAGGTGCCTTGTTCCCATTTTATCTCGATATGCGTGTACGAGCAGACAATGCCTAGTTGAATAACTATGCGTTTCTTGCTAGAATTCATCTGTTGTGCCGAGGCCTGAACGTTAACAATATAGAGTGTTTTAATCGTGAGCATGTTGCGATATAATCGCCGGCATGCCTCGCTGTGCACACTGCCAAAATCAACTCACAAGATCGATTTCCCGCTACTGCTCCAATCAATGTCAGAATGACCACCAATATGGCGAGTACATACGCAAATGGAAATTGGGTAAGGTTGATGGAGGCTGCGGAATCGCTACCAGGGGAATTTCTGGCCATCTAAGACGGTACCTCTATCACAAATTTCCCCGCAGATGCTCGCTATGTGACTGGAACAAAGTAAATCCTGTCACTGGGGAAGTACCGCTTGAAATTGATCATATAGATGGTGACTCAGAGAACAACAAAGAATACAATCTTCGACTCATTTGCCCCAACTGCCATGCGTTAACGCCTAACTTCAGAAATTTAAATAGAGGACGCGGGAGGCAGTGGAGAAGATTAAAGTACGTCAAATCAGAATAGTGTGCCGCCTTAGCTCAGTTGGTTAGAGCGTTAGTTTTGTAAACTAAATGTCGTCGGTTCGAATCCGACAGGCGGCTCCAGAAAACATGGTATACTATACCGACTTGCAGGGTTAGTGAAGCGGTCAAACACGGGTGACTGTAAATCATCTGGCTCAGCCTTCGGGGGTTCGAATCCCTCACCCTGCACCATTTTTTGAATAACAGATAAGAAGGTCTTCAGATTTTGAAGCCTTTTTATTTTGGTTGCCGATTTCTATCCGTTGTATGGGTTCAAGCCCTCTCTCACTGATATAATGTCCGCAATGAGAAGTACTAAGCCCGACGAGCGTGTTGAAGACCACACCGGTGTATTTCACTACGATCAAAAGAAGATCTCGTTTCACTTCTGGTCTCATACTGACGACAATAGTTTAATAGATACGATTATATTCATGGGCTCTGCGCAGATTGGCAAAAATCCCCAGGTGGGTGGCTCAAGCTGCTCCGATTGGCACAGTGGTCGTTGATGGTATGCCGCATTGGCATCCTCGCCCAACCGCTGAAGATCTGGGGCGATTCACACAAGAGTACTCCGTGGCGACACTTAAGGCAGTGCTAAAGCATTTCGGATTATCGTCGCTAAATGTTATCGGTTTATCACAGGCGACGGTGGGCGTGGTATGGCTTGCACAAACCTTGCCTGCATCAATACGAAATATCGGGATCGTCGCACCGCTGGGTCTTACTGCTGCTGCGCTCGGTACAACGCCAGACGTGCGCCTCAAAGAGCTTAAGAAACGTACGTTGCGTACATATTTCCAGTTTTCGCAAACCCCACTCCATGATCTACGCATTCTGTACATGCAATTTGTATTATTGCGAGCTGTTCTTTCCGAAACAGAGAGGGGATCAACCAACAAGAAGTACGCTCTAGGATTGTCATATGACTTGCTAGAAGAATGTCGCGCCGTAGCTGCCGAACGAAATAGGCTTGGTTTTAACTTTAAGGTCTTCGTGGCAGAAAAAGATAAGATATTCCCGCCACATGAAATACGGGCCTCGCTAAAACAGGCAAAAATAAAACACATTAGCACCGTTCTATTGCCGACCATCTCGCACCCTTCACTTGCTTCCCGCAGCAACAGGAACGCGCTGGTTCAGGTTGTCAACAAGATTCGACAGACATCTTGACATAATTGTACTCCTTTGATACTCTATAAACATGAGTACAGTAAAATTACAAGTGCCACTCGATAAAGATATTCGCGACGAATGGGAGAGCTACGCCCATCGAAACGGTTTTGATTCCCTCCAAGCCTACATCCGCTTCATAGCTAAAGCTGATGTCGACGGTAGAAGGGTTAACCTTGAAGAATCAGTAAACTTAAGTCCCGAGGCCGAGGCCCGCTACAGCAAAGAAATTGCCGAGCACGAAGTATTGCGCCGCCAAGGTAAAGTAAAAGAATATCACTCGGTCGACGATTTGATGCGGGATTTGCTATCCGATGAAGCGAATTGAGTCTACTAAGCAGTTTCAGAAGCGGTTAAAGCAGCGCTACGGACACCAGTCGAAAACCATAGAGCGCCTGGCTCGTCATCTAGAATTATTCAGACAGGGGATTCGCAAAGAGCCAATTAACGATCACCCGCTGACCGGAAAGCTTAGGGGTCTTCGAGCTTTCTCGGTTGGTGGAGACGTGCGCGTTGTGTATCAAGAAACAGAAGACTGTTACTTGTTGCTCGACATCGGCTCGCATAATCAGGTTTACTGATGTCGCGAGCCATTATTATCTACCGAGCCGTTCAATAGCTCTCGAATTTCTTTAACCTCAGCTTCCAGATCATCCGGTAAAGTTATCTTAACGTACTCTATCGTGCACCACATTCGCAAAACACGCAGGACGTCAGAGCAAAGCTGACGTCCTTTTGTTATAATTAGGTTATGAATTGTCCAACTTGCAGTAAACCGATGCGGAAAGTTCGTTGGGAGATCACGAATAACTTTAAGGTCGGCAAAGACTTTAAAGAATACGACAAGCTCACGTTTGAGTGTAAAGCTGACGATATTTGGGTCACAACCGAAATCCCGTTAACTAAGGATGCAAACGGTTTAGCATGAGGAAACTCCTTTTGCTTGCAATACTAGTGGCAGTCCTGGCCCTGTGCTTTGGGCATGTATATTACAGCCACAAGCAACAGCAACACTGTCTCTATTACTACAGCAAAGATAATAAACGGCTACTGCTCAAAGAGTGTAAGTAGCCTTTACTCCCCAGATAAGAGAGTCGGCATGCATTTCCGACGCGCTGCAGGCTATTTGTCTATGACCGCCTGGCATACCAGGCGTTTTTGTGCTATACTAAGCACAAGCAAGTGGTTATTATTACCTCTCCGTCTGAATATTTTGCCTTGCAAGGCTAACTATTATCTCGGTTAGCAAGTTGTAAACGCGGGTGAATCAACTAGTGCGGCTATCTGCCGCGAGTGAGGGCCTGAAAATGAAAAAAATCCAAAAACACATTGAGATAGTTCGCTCCACAATCAGCGAGTTAAGTTCGCTTGGCCGCACCTCTGCCGAAGGTATACAAACATTGCTTGCGCAACACTATGCCACCGTCGGCATTACGACAGTCAACAATGCTTCGGATTTGCAGCGACTCGTCTTGCTCCAACCTGACCTTGTGTTTGTGGGCATGAGGTTTGTGCCTACCGATGACACCCTTGGACTGCGCGACCCGCACAAGCTCTGGCTGGCCGACTTTTTGGACGAGCACCAGATCGCCTATACGGGCTCAGGCCATGCGGCGCATGAGCTAGAGCTGGACAAATCCTTGGCCAAGCAACGCGCACAAAGTGCCGGCCTGCAGACCTCACCGTTTCGAGTCGCCCTGCAGGGCCAGCTGGCCCCAGAAAGTGACCTTGCGCTTACATTCCCCGTGTTCATTAAACCAACCGACAGAGGCGGCGGTGCAGGCGTAGACACGTATTCACTCGCCCACACGTACGCCGACGCCGTCGCAAAGGTGCAGAGCCTTATGGACCGCATGCAGGCGGATTCGCTCGTTGAGGAGTATCTGCCCGGACGAGAATTTAGTGTCGCTATCCTAAAAGACGAGCACGTCGCAACATACTCTTTGATGCCGCTCGAACTCATTGCACCCGCAGATGAGCATGGCATCCGTATTTTGAGTAGTAAGATCAAGTCTGCCGATACAGAGCGTTTCGCCCCGCTCACCGACGAAGTTTTGCGTAAAGCAGTAACGGCGCTTGCAATTGATGTATTCCACGCGTTGGGCGCACGTGACTACGGCCGGATTGATATTCGCCTTGATGTCGCCGGCAATCCGCACTTTTTGGAAGCAAACCTTATCCCAAGCTTGCTCAATCACTACGGGAATTTTCCAAAAGCCTGCTTACTTAACGCAGATATGGATTATGAGACTATGCTGCTGCACATCGTCCGCCTTGGCTTTGCGAAGACGCTTGCTCCTACGCTAAAGAAGCAAACGTCTGTTCTGTATGGCAGTCTATTCGCACCAGCGCCGGCAGTCGAACTCGCCTAGTAGCAGCATTGCGTTATTCACCTTAAATTAGTACAATAGCAAGGTTATTTTGCCGCCTTAGCTCATTTGGTAGAGCGCATCCATGGTAAGGATGAGG
>CAZDTZ010000022.1:0-22038 GCA_964508535.1 uncultured Candidatus Saccharibacteria bacterium | reverse complement strand
GGTTGGTTCCTGGAGTCAATCATCACTCAGGTGCTGGTGGTATACATTATTCGCACCAGGCTCAAACCGTTTAGTCAGAGCCGTCCGGCGGTGCCGTTGGTATTGAGCACGTTGCTGATATCGTTGGTAGCCGCGCTTGCCGTCTTGTTGCCGCTGCGGACAATATTCAAATTTGGTTACCTGCGACCTGCCCAAGTAGTGGCGCTTATGGGCGTTACGCTGGTTTACCTCATCTGTGCTCAACTCATCAAACGCCACTTTTATGGTGGCGACGTAACCCAAGTCAAAAAAGCTTAACATGTACGAGCCCGGCATTTTATACACTCGCTCGGATGCCGAAAACCGCGACCCTTTTTTGGCATGGCAGCGCAACGACAAAGCCTTTTTCGCGGCCGGTGCCTGTCACATTTTGGCGCATATGTTCTTGTCACTGCACGTCGGCGAGGGCTTCAAACTCATATACATCAAGCCTAAGAATGGGGCGATGGGCAACCATTTGTATGCCAGCAACGACACTTGGGCCTTTGATTTTAATGGCTGGACACGTGAAGCCGAACTGCTGGAGGTGTATGCCGCCGCCTACCGCCAAGCCGAGTCAAACTGGGACTACGACCGCATTGTGATCAGTGAAGGCTTGCCTGCCTACATTGCCAAGGGCGAACACAATCTGCGACCACCAGAATATTTCCCACACCTACCGTGGGAACGGGCATATAACTACATCAAGCAATTCCCCGATAACCCGCCCGCCGACGCAGAATAACAGCGTCGCGTGTAGCAATTCGTCAATTTAATGCGACATATTTGCAGTTTTGGCTCACGGGCAGTAATCTGACACTATGAAGTTATTGTCGCTGAAGATTATCGGCAAGCTAGTTGTGATCGCGAGCGTTCTTGTAGTTGGCGTATCGCTGGCCATATACGGCCTTAACCATCGCGCTGCAAACGGCTCCAACGGCAAGCTTACAGTCGTCGCGGGTGAAAGCGTGTGGGGTAATATCATCAGCCAGATCGGTGGCGACAAAGTGCAAGTCACAGCGATTATGGACGACCCGAGCGCCGACCCACACCTCTACCAGCCCAACGCCCACGATGCGCTGGCAATCTCTCAAGCCAAGCTCGTGATTGCCAATGGGCTCGGTTACGACGACTTTCTCGGCAAGCTTCTTTCTGCCAGCCCGAATGCACAGCGTAGCGAGCTCACGGTGGCCGATGTGCTCAACGTGAACAAGAAAGAGGCTAACCCACATCTATGGTATGACCTGTCGCGTATTCCGGAGGTTGCCAGTGTCTTTGAACAAATATTGGCCCAAAAAGACCCTACCGACAAAGCCTTGTTTGCCGCCAATCTCCAAAAATTCAACACCTCATTACAGCCAGTACTCCAAATGCTCGCGGTACTCCGGTCATCTTACGCTCACACGCCTGTTGCATACACAGAGCGCGTGCCCGGTTACCTACTGGCCGACATGAATGCGGATGTCAAAACGCCGACTGGTTTTGCCAGCGCCATCGAAAATGGCAGCGACCCGAGTCCAGCCGACCAAAGCGCCATGCAGGCACTCATTGCCGGCAAGCAAATCAAAATCCTACTCTACAATGCCCAAGCCACCAGCCCCGCAACTGAGCACATCCGCGCCGAGGCTAAGCGACAGGGCATTGCCGTTGTCGGCGTCACCGAAACCATACCACGCGACCAAGCCACATACCAGAGCTGGCAGCTGAATCAACTTGACGCATTGCTCGCGGCGCTAAAGAATACCTAATATGGATAATCGACCAATTGCCACGCTCAACCATGCAACCCTGCGCTTCGGCAAGCGGGTATTGTGGCAACAACTGGATTTGGAAATTCAGCCTGGTGAGTTCTTGGCTGTGCTTGGCCCAAACGGCGCGGGCAAAAGCAGCTTGCTGAAGGTATTACTAGGGCTGCAAAAACTAAACACGGGTAACGCCGAAGTGGTGGGCCAACCTGCCCGCGCAGGCAATGAACAAATTGGTTATATCCCGCAACAGAAGGCCTTTGATGCCAGCCTGCCCATCCGGGGCCGCGACCTCGTACACTTTGGCGTTGACGGCGCACGCTGGGGCTTTGGCGGCAGTGCCGTACATAAGCACGCCCAGGTAGACGACGCTATCCGCGCCGTTGGCGCAGGCAAATATGCTAACAAATCGCTTGGCAAACTCAGTGGCGGCGAGCAACAGCGTTTGCGTATCGCCCAGGCATTGGTCGGACAGCCCAAGTTGCTCCTATGCGATGAACCACTCCTGTCGCTCGACCTCGCCAGCCAGCAAACCGTAAGCAAACTCATCAACGCCGAACGCCAGCGTGGCGGCGCGGTCGTCTTCGTAACCCACGAAATTAACCCGATCTTGCCCTATGCCGACCGCGTGCTGTATATCGCTGGCGGCAAATGGAAAATCGGCACCCCGGACGAAGTCTTAACAAGTAAAGCATTATCGGCATTGTATGGAGCGCCAGTGGAAGTACTGCGCATCCACGACCGCGTCATCGTACTCAACGACTCCCTGCCCACCGAGCCAACCGAGGCCCATCACCACGTGGCTCACGGCGAAATGGAGCACTCATGAACGACTTATTCCTCTACCTGTCCCAACCATTTGCCCAACACGCATTGCTTGCTGCAACGCTGGTCGCCATTACCTGCGGCCTGATCGGCCCCTTTGTCGTAATGCGCGGCATGGCCTTTGCCGTCCACGGTACGAGCGAGCTGGCCTTTACAGGCGCTGCTGGCGGTTTACTGGTCGGCAATAACCCTGTGGCCGGCGCCTTTGTTGGCGCACTGGTTGTCGCTGGCCTAATTAGCGCGTTAAACAGCGGCAACCGCGAACGGGAACGCGACGCCAGCATCGGCGTTATCCTGGCCTTTGGCCTTGGCCTTGGCGTACTGCTACTCAGCTTCTACAAGGGCTTTGCCACCGAAGCAACAAACATTTTGTTTGGCTATATCTTTGGCGTCAGCGCTGGACAGCTCATCCTGCTCGGCATTGTTGGCCTGTTGGCGGCAGGGGCTATGTTTGTTATTTACCGACCGCTGCTCTTTGCTTCAATCGACCCAGAGGTTGCCGCCGCCAAGGGAGTCCCAGTGCGTGGTCTCGGCGTCATGTTCTTGTTCATCTTGGCACTAACCGTTACGGCGGCGGCCCAAGTGGTAGGTACATTGCTCGTTCTGAGCCTGGCAATAACTCCCGCAGCTGCCGCTACCCGTTGGGCAGTTTCGCCGCTCAAAGTCACAGCCCTATCCGTCGCCTTTGCGCTCCTGGCCAGCGTTGGCGGTCTGTTGCTAAGCCTGGAGTTTTCCCACGTCAAAGCCAGTGTCTTTATCACCGGCTTAAGCTTTGCCATTTACCTTGCCTCTCGCCTGGCGCCCAAAGCAAGGGCACGCGCATGAGCGTATACTATATACAGAAAGCAGGTAACAACTATGAGCGATGAAGAACCTAAGAAGAAGCACGGCTTCTTGCGTATGCTGGTCAAAGCAGCAATCCTACACAAATAACCGCGGCTCAACTGCGAACAAACACTCGGCTATCTCCGACTGGCCGAGTTTTTTTAGTTATTAACGCTGCAGCGAACCATCGCGCAGTAGACCGCCCCATTCCACGACCGTAAAACCTTGGCGCTGTGGCGCGCTCAATTGCTGAGCAGGCAAGGTTTGTGGCTGGTCTAAACCTTGGAAGTCGAGGAACACACGGATTACGGTGTTTGGCTTCGGCGAAATCGTCAACGGTGCGAGTTGATTAATCTGAGGTAGGCTCAGCCACGTCAGCCGAGTGTATGCAGTCTTTGGAAGCTTTGGCTGCCAGAAAGCCATGAAGTCGTTGGCTTCCTTTGCGTTTAGCCCTTGTGTAGCAAGCTGCAATCGAATTGTCGACGCTACCTGGCTGCGTGGCACAACTGTACCACTGGCAATATCCGGATACACACCGTTGCCAAAGCCCTCCCAAAACAGCGAGTCATAACTAGCGCCATTGTAAAACAGCTGGCCGCCGGGCAAGGCCAACACATTTTGCCAACCCTTGCCAGGAACGTACAGAGGTACGGACTTGCGTACGTCGGCGCCGACTTGGATGCTCACGTTAGTTGGTGTCTGGGGGTACAAATACACCACTGGCTTGCCACAACCGCCGCCAATAAACAGGTCGCTCCGCTCGTGTATGACCCATTCGCCGAGCTGGTTTTGGCTCAAAAATACACCATGTGCATCCTGGAAACCTTGTTGCGTAAAGTGAGCAAGCGACTCGTTGCCTAGGTCGTTAGCCGTACTGTGATAACCGTTGTATATCTCCGTAAACAACGGCGCACTAAGCGGTAACTGGTACAGCGTGGCGCCATTGGCAGTGCCTACGCTCATCAGTGCGCTCTTGTCGATGTTTTTGGCCACCAGATAGCCATTGGCCGATCCACAACCCTGGGAAGTGCTGGCGTATGTGCTGGTGTTGTTATCCCCAGACAACCAATCAGCCTTGAGATCCTTGCTATTCAGACTTTCGTCTACACTGTAGGCTGCGGCGTAGACGGCATTGGTCGTGCCGTAAATCTCTTCGACTTTGTAGTTGTCTGAATTGGTAACGGTGGCCTGATAAAAACGGTGGCCGCTCACGTCGGCAAGCTTTGTAGTTGATAGCGCGGGCGTGCCGTAGTAGGGCATGCGAATAGAATCCAATCCTTTGGCCATGAGGTAACCGCTTGGCTGGTCTGGCGACGGAAGCTTTACGCTCAGGCCTCCTGCTGTAGCGGAAGCAGGGAACGTTAAGTCCGAGATTGTGGTCGAAACATCGAGCGTAACACTAGGACTCAAAGCATTTTTAAAATCAGCGAGGGCGTCTGGGTAATTCTTGACCTGGTTTTGCAAGCCATCGTCAAGCTGGGCCAAAATAGAGTAGTGCCCAGTGGTTGTCTCAATCGCTACATATTGAAAAGAGTCCACCGTGCGCACCGTGTCATATGCAACTACAATTGCCTGTTTGGCAGCGGTAGTGCCAATCTGGTAGTACACAATGTCGGCCGATGTAATCGCCGGTTTACAACCCGTGTTGTTGCCCGTACAAGTATTGCCAAAGTATGTTTCGGGGTCTTTAAAAAAGTGTAGGTCGCTCGACAAAAGCTTGGGTGTCTCGAAAAAGGTGTTGGCCGTGATTGGTTTTACTGGCGTAGTAGTGTGCGATTGGGTCGTGGTTGTGCTTGCTGCGGCAGCTGCCTTTGCCTTGTTGGCCGCTATAACGTTTTTATGGTGCACGTACAGCCCAAAAGCCGTGCCGCCAGCGGCAAGCACGACGACAACAATGATGACAACGAACAGCCACAGCCGCTTGCGCGAATGTGTGCTTTTGGGCGATGCTGGCCCACCTGAATTATCAGAGTTAACTTCTGTTGTACCGCCCGGCATTGCTAGAGTCGAATGCTCGTCGACGGTGTCGTTCACGGGTTTATCTGTTTCGCTATCTGAGGAGTCGCCCACGATCATGCTCCTTTACGCAGTTCGCTTTTAACCAAAGTATATGGCCATCTCCGGCAAACTACAAGCTACACTTCAACTGTTTTGACCACCCACATGTCGCTAGCTAGGCCTTTGTTGGTGAGGTAATCGAATGGTAAGTAAAAGTGGCCGTCGTCGCCCCAGCCGGTGCCCCACGAGTTGCGACAGATGAATTGGCGCGTAGCGAGTTTGTAACCAATCACCAGCACGGCATGGCCGCCAAGGACTTTCTCACTGTGTTGCGGCATAGGCACAACGCCCGTCGAGCGCACTGCATCGCTCTCAAAGCTTTCGTATATCTCGATGCCCGCTACAAATGGATAACCCTCGCGCAAACAGGCCAGCATATCACTGGTTTGGTCGTTGTGCGGCGTCACGATGCGCTGATAAGCGAGTGCCTGGTTTTTCTCAGCATCAGCGTAGCATTTTGCTGATGGCTTTTCAGCGAATTTGGCTATGTCGTAGGGCCACTCGCTCTCCGGCGCTGCGCCAATAGACTTGAGGCTTTTGATACCGTCGCGAATGTTGGCACCGGCGTCGGTTGCTACGGTGCCTTCCATATCACGCTCGTTGTAGTAGATGAACAAACGGGACGGCGCCATAAACGGATCGCCCTCTTTGTGGCGGTCAAAATCAAAGGCTGCGGCAATAGCATTAGCCGTGCAGCTACCCAGATGGCCTTGGTCGTACACGTCTGGACAGAGCTTGCGCAGATCAACCTCTTGTGGTTCCTCGGTTACGGCAAAAGTTTTCTTTGGTTTAAAGATACTGTCACGTTGGTCGGGGTGATCCGGTATCCAGCCTAGCCCGTGTTGTTTTGGCGTCATTAAAAATTGCATGAGTAATAAACCCTCCCTACTATGTTGTTCTACTGTATTCTGGTGGCCGCGCTGGCGCAACCAAAATTACTACATACTACTGTGCTGGCGTGTGCTTCTTAAGCAGTGGACGGACGTGACTCAACATATAGAATGATCCCGTAACAAGCAAGATTGGCTCCGGCCGTTTGAGCAACGTAGTAACAGCTGCTTTGATATCTGGCACGGTTTCGTGAGCGGTGAAATGAACTTTTTCACAAGCAGCGACTATGTCTTTTGGGTCAACCGAGCCGTGCGGGGTATCCTGGCCGCCTTCAAACGTAGTAATGATGATGTCGTGCGCTATCTTAGAAAGCTCAGTAATGCCCGACTCAACACGCCCTTCGCGTTCAGCGACAAAACTGAGCAGCACAGCCACCGGCTGATCTGGGTAGCGGATGCGGATGCTCTCAACCAAGGCATGCATTTTCTGGGCGTTGTGCGCACCATCCATAATCAATGTCTTGCCGGCAATGCTAAGTGTTTCCATGCGTCCAGGTACGTAGGTATGCGCAGCTTTTTCAATCTGAGCAATAGGCAGTTCCGGAAGGTTGTCGCGAGCTAATACAAACTGCACGACGTACAGGGCCAGCCCAAAATTGCGCTGCTGAAACAGCGGCAAGAAATCGAATGACGCATCGTTCGACGGCTCGATCGTGTGTAAGTCGGCCTGCTTTTTTATCGCCATTCGGCGGATAACGTCCATGATCTCTTCGGCCTGCCGGTAGCAGAATATTGGGTTATGCAGCTGGATAATTCCGGCTTTCTGGAAGGCAATTTCGGGGATTATTTGCCCCAGAACCCTCATGTGATCCAAGCCAATATCTGTAATGACGCACACTTTGTCGGCACGCGACACGACGTTAGTGGCATCAAGCAGGCCGCCGAGGCCAACCTCGACCACAGCATAGTCAACACCTTGACGCGCAAACTCCCAATACATGAATGCCGTCAGCAGCTCAAAGTATGTTGTCTTGATACCGCTGTCTTCAACGATCTGCAAAAAATCGCTCAATTCCCTGCAAAACTCGGCTTCTGGCATTGGTGTGAGGTTTATCTGCACCCGCTCGTTCACTTCGTCAACATGTGGTGAGACGGTGAGTCCAACTTTTTTGCCGGCGGCCTGTAGTAAGGCAGCAGTGTAGTATGCAGTGGATGTTTTGCCCGAAGTGCCAGCCACATGCACGATCTTGAATGTCTCCTGTGGATTGCCTAGGTGTTCCATGAGCTGGTAGGTGTAATCGAGCGTGTAGGCATGGCGGCTGATGCGCGACGGCCAATATTCACGCAGTCGTTCGTTGGCCTCGGCAAAGGTGGTAATTTTTGGCATAGCCACTATTGTACACCTGGTTCGAGAAGTTCTCTGTGGCCAATTACGTCGTGGACACGCAAATAACGTGCTCCAGCCCGAATGGCAGTCTTGCCCGCTACAAGGTTGGGCGCCAGCTCCATCCGGTGCTCACCCAAAAAACGTTTACGTGAATAGCCAATCATGACCTCGGCATCGGGCACACGGGCGGCGAACTTCAACAGTCGTTCGTTTAACGGCATAGTTTTGCCAAAGCCAATGCCTGGATCCAAGATAATCCGTTCGCGCGGGACGCCAAGCGCCTCTAGCTGGGCACGGCGTGCTAGCAACTCGTCGACCACGTCTTGCTCGTCATCCATATCTGCATTTTTGTGGGCCGCATGAATGTCGGTACCAAACCGTGCCGGCAGGTGGCTCACAATACAGCGCAAGCCATACTGCGCCACGGCGGCACGCATGCTCGAGCTGTTCATCCCCGTGACGTCGTTGACAATAAAATCGGTACCAATCTGTTCGGCAATCCGCCGGATGTTCTCTGGATGGAAGCTATCTACCGAGATGCGACCGGGATACTCTTTATAGAGCTGCGCCAACACCGGACGCAAGCGTCGCCACTCCTCGCTGATGGTAATTGGCGAAGACTTTGGGTTGGTGGACTCCGCACCAACATCAACAATCGCCGCACCCTGCGCGAACAATTCCTGCGCGCGAGCAACTGCCCTTGAGGTTTCGACGAATAAGCCTGCATCGCTAAAACTATCCGGGGTAATATTCAGAATTCCAACAAGTTCAACCACGTTTTGCCTCGACTCTATGTACTCCCCCCATAATAGCAAAAGAGGCCGCGCGGGCCTCTTTATTCTTTGATTTTCTTTGGTTTTTTGACGTTCTTTTTCTTGTCTAGTCCCTTGCTCATCGCGTACTCCTTTATCAACTACCATCATACCACAAGCAGTATGCTCATTTTTTTGCGCCTCCGTAGCCTTGCATAAAGCCTTCGGCGCTTTGGTGCTCTTGCAGCGTCCGCGTAAGTATTGCCTCCTGGCCGTCAAGCAGCACCGAGATACCAGCACCCTGTATCACCAAACCACTTCGGCGCAACGCTTTTCGCGCTTCTGCAATATGCGCACTGGCGACTTTGCACGCCTGGGGCAAAGTCTGATGCCAAAATGCGTGCTGCATCTTCGGGATCAAACCAGCAAAAGTGTAGCGCCCGGCCGGTAAGGCCAAGTCCCGAAGTATAGCCGCCACCACGTAACTAATCTGCCCTGCTCGGCAGTCCTGCTCCCAGTCGTGCAGATCGTCGATAAGTTGGCGGATGGCAATATAGGAGCGCAGCGCGAGGGCTATCTGCCGCACCTCCGGAGAGTCCAACGAGTACCCACCGGCCACCAGCACCCCAAACGGCGTCAGCGTATGGCCCACCGACCGCTCGTATAAACGCTTAGGGTCGGTGTATTTGGGCAGCTGGCCTATCTGCACTCCGTGGGCGTCAACCGCAAACCTGCAGTGTGCTTGCTCCCAAGCATTTGCCGCGTCAATGGTGTTAAACGCCTCTTGCACAGCCGTTTGGAATGCCTCGTTATCTGGCAGTGCACGCGCAAAATGGTGTAACGACCGCCGTAGCGCAAAGGTTGCCGCTGGCAACTGCGCCGGCTTACCCTCATCATCCAAAAAATCGTCGAATACTGTGTAGGCCAGCCAGCCACATAGGTTTGCGAGGCCGAGCTGCACGAAGAGCTCATCGCCAAACACCGCTGGTCTCGCTAGCGATTGGCTAAAAAAATAGGGCAGCAGCATAATTTCATGACTATTTTCGAGGCGCCGCATATAGTCGAGGAGTGCAGTAGTTGTCCGGCGGAGGTCCGATGCCAGCAGGGCAGTTTTGGCCAGCGCCGTATCCTGAATAGCCTTGGCTATTGCTGCAGCGCGGGGGTCTTTGGGTGCGGCCCGAGCCGCTCTATTTGTGCGGCGGCCGGGCGCAAGCGCCTCAACAACGAGCGCCGTAGTAACCAAGTCGCCGTGAGCTGCCTGCACGCCGCCCAGACCATGACAAAACGTCTCTGCTTGCCATGAGCCATCCACCTGTTGCCGCTCCCACAGATAGGCTTCAGCTGCCTTCGTGTCATCAGCGCACCCCAGGATACGTGACGCGGTAAGCGCCAATGCCGTATGCAACGGTGTATCCCACCGCCCACTCTGCTGGCGTGCGTGCAGTTCGCAAACGAGCCGCTCGCGCTGCGGTTCGGAGATATCCACTCGCGCAAAAAAGTACAGTGCCGCATAAGGAGACTCGTACCTAGTAGACCGCCAAGTCCCTTCAGCGATAGCCCCAGCAACATATGCGTTGAGCTGGGGAACGACACTCCCAACCAATCCCAGAAAATAAGCTACGTTGCTGTTTACTATCGGATCAAGCTCTGACCCTAAGGATTTTGCATGGGTGTGGTACGGGCCGCCGACCTCCTTTTCGGCCGCAACCAAAAGGCGCACTGCGGCGCCAAGGTCATCAGCACCCACTAGGGTGGGGTCGTATCGCCATAAACCAATAAGCACCTGGAAAGTCGTATCTAGGTCATCGTCCAACGCGCCCTTTTGGCCCGCCAACTGCTTGGCAATGGTTTTACACAAAGCCACCGCCTCTGGCACGTCATGCAATGCCGCCAGCATAATGCCGAGCGCACGAGGGTCGGCGCGCTCCTTTTGGTTGGCTTGCAAAAAACGCAGTGCCCCGCGGATCCCACCCGCCATACCTAGCTTTCCGACTTCTTAAGACGAAGTACGAAGACGGTGTGCGCCTCTTTTAGATCTATAGTAAGGCCGCCGTGAAAATGTTCTTCGGCAATCTGTTTTGCAATAAACAAACCCATGCCCATGCCGGTCTTTTTCGTACTATAGAATGCCTCGAATAATTGTTGGCGAGTCGCATCAGGGATCCCCTTGCCCCAGTCGTGTACGCGCACTATAATCTCGTGTTTGGTGTTTTCGGCCGTCACCATCACCTCGCGCTTGAGCTCGGACTCATGCCCGTCATATGCATCCACAGCGTTAGAAATCAAATTTGCAATAAGTTGCCGGAACTTAACCGGCTCGCCGCTACAGCGCAACGTTTTGCGGTCGGATAGCGCTTGCCACGCTAAAGATACCTTTGCTTCCCTGGCTCGATGTCCCAGGATATGCACCACTTCCTCGATCTCGGTCGCAATACTAAACTGTCGCCGGTGGCTGCGCCCATACAGCTGGTCACGCACACGCAGCACCATATCGTCCATATAGTGGATGCTACGCTTAGCACGTTGCAGCATGCGCGAACGGCTCTGCGCCTCCAGCCCTTCAATATCAAGTGTCAGCGTGGTGAGATGATTGGCAAGATCATGCAACAAGGCTGTGCTCAGCTGTCCTAGCTCGGCAAATCGATACATTTGTTGGATTTTCTCGAGTTGCACCGCCTGCAGCTCGCTCGTCCGCTCGACTACTGTGGTCTCCAATAATGCTTTTTGCTTGGTCAGGGCGGCCTCGGCGCGCTCGGCCTTGTGCAACGAGCGCTCCATTTGCTGGTTAAACAGCCAGGAAACCAATGCTATGACGGCAAATATGACGCAAAAGCCCAACACATCAGTCATGTTGGGTGGTAGCACCGTCCATGAGAGGTTCGGGTGAATGAGTTTGTGAGTGGTCGCTATCTCACACGCCACCAATACAATACTAGCGCTACCCGCTGCGTACAGCGAATACGTCGGCCCGAGCAACGTGCCCGCAAGTACGATCACTAAGCCATTCAGCAGTTCAGCCGTCGGTAGCGTAACTCCCCACCGATACACCATGGCCGCAGCCAGCAAAAAGTAGATCGCCACCAGATACGATGCTGCCGTCCGATAATAGCCACGCCTAGACAAGCCGTACAAGCTGCCAACGATGGCAACAATCGGCAAAACCAGCAATAGACGGGACAGTACATAGTGATAACCAGCCACCGTCCAACTAAAAAGCAGTAATAAAAATACCAAACCCAACATGCCGAGCGTGCCGGTGAGTAGCACGTTAAGCACAACCTCGCGGTTACGCATGTCTTCGTTGGTTTGGCGTGGTGCGATAAATAAATTGTAGAAACGTCGTCTGGGCATGGTTTACTTTCGACTAGATCAATGGCCGGTACGCATTGAGGCTCTTTTTGCAGGTTTCCCCACTTACCTTCATATATTATATACACCTGAAATCGTCCAGGGAAATAATTAGCGTACCGGCCCACCCCGGGCGTTACGCTACGCTACGGTTTACTGATCAGCTGCATTTGCCCATGGCGCTGCAATCTCCGCCTTCTGCATCATTTCTTGAGATACAGCTTCGGTGCCTCGCATATGCTTGTCGGTTAGAATACTGGTCATAATATCACTCATGTAAAACCCTCCTTTCCCCCACTTATTGCTACATCGTATCTATCATGTAGCCGATACCATACGCCGTTTTGATAAGCGGCGCGTCAAATGGACGATCTATTTTGTCCCGCAAATGCTTGATGTGAACGTCGACGGTATTATTCCAGGTATCTTTGGTCCCATCCCAGGCATTATCGAGAATCATTGCACGTGTTACCGGCCTCCCACTATTGCGGGCCAAGTACTCCAAAATATCAAATTCTTTGCGGCGTAGGTCGATTGGTATACCGGCCCTTTCTACACGGCGCCGCTCCGGGTCGATTACCAGGTCTTGGACGGTCAAAAGCGTACCGCTGTAGGTCGCTGGTGCCCGACGCAACAGTGCACCCAAGCGAGCTTTTACTTCGGCTATGCTAAATGGCTTGGTGACGTAGTCGTCTGCACCAGCGTTTAAGAGGTTGACGCGACTGTCGATGTCGTCGTCGCCAGTCAGAATAAGCACCGGGGTGTGCACGTCACTCTCGCGGATCAAGCGGCAGATGTCGTAGCCAGACATGTCGGGCAGCGACAAATCCAAGATAATAACATCCTGACCGCCCGCCAACGCCTGACGCAACCCTTCCTCGCCAGTCCGAGCAATTTCAACAACAAAATTCTTGCCTAGATGCTTCTTTATGCTCTCGGCTACCGAACGGTTATCTTCGATCAGCAGAATTTTCATTGTGTCCCCGTTAGTCTACGTTACATCGTAGCAGCCTGATGATTAAATTGTCATTAACTTTTAATGTACCCGTGCTGCCTTTGCTATTTAATTAAGGTAGTTAATATGTTTTTAATAATAACGCTGGATAATGAAAAAGTTACGACGTGCGCATGCCTCAGTAACGTTCACAAATGTGAGCATCGGCATGAGCACTCAGACTTTTAGGGTGGGCATAGCCTGAGTGCTCGTGTAGATGTTCGCCCGTGATTATATCAGAGTATGCAAACTACTTATGCATACTCTTTAACTATACGAAGAAAAGCGAGCTACGCAAAATCTATCGTGCAATCTACTGCAAATTTCTTGGGGTAAGCTGGCTGAACGATCGCCAACCAAAGTGCTATGCGAGCGTAAAATGCCAGACGCCGCCAGAATTTGCATTGCCGTGGCGTTTGATGGCGTTGAGAAGCAGTGCCGGCTCGATAAGCCGCCACTTTGGGTGCAGCCAGCTGGCGTCCACGACGCGCACTTTGCCATCTACCACCCTGTCGAACACAACCACGTGGCCAGTGTGCGGCTCATATTTCCCTCGAATAACACCGTGGTTAAAGCACAGCAGCGCATCAGTATTGTCTTTTTCGACCTTTTGGAGCTCTTTTATGAGATCGTCTTCGGTGGTAAAATCATCGGCGAATTTTTGGCTCAACGTGAGTGGAATGCCTAACTGGCGGAAAATCTTGTTTGGCTCGTACGCCGGGTTGTAAATTTGCGTGCCATATCCGGCCGGAGGCGGCGTATCTGAAACGCGAACGTTAGAAAATAAATACGCGTCCTCTGACGGGACGGTCAAGCCGAGATGGTAGCCTAACTCCTCTGCCGGCACCAACGGTATGCCATTGCGATACATAATCATCTGGATACTGGTGGGCACGCAGCAGTACGGTTGCTGCGTGAGCGGCACATAACGCGAATCGTTTGGCACAATCAGTTCAGGCTCATATATCTTCATTACACTAGCATAGCAAATAAAGCCGTGTTAGTTTTGGATGTGCCAAATAGATTAGCTACGGTAAGGAGCGATGAATAGAGGGTCTCCCGCCCTGAGTACGCCAGACTCTATGATCTGGGCGATGTGGCCACGCTTGTTTCGGGCACCATCTTCAAATGCCTCAGCTACCACCTTTGGACTGTTTAAACCATAGACTTTTGCCAGCAACGCACCTGGTTGCGGGCAGGGCTGATTAGTGCCCGTAATGCCGACGGCGCCCCTAAACTCGGGACGCGGCTTGCCAGTCTTTGGGTCGATTCCCTGACCAAGTCCACCAACGTCGTGACCTCTTTGTAGGGACTGCCCATCGGCCAATCCCCCCACCAGCATGTTGGCACCCAGACAATGCGCTACTACTAAGCTCGTGGCAATATCCTGATCTCCGCGCAAACCTTCGAGCTGTTGCTCATCTACCAGCGCAAGCTCTTCTAGAACACCAAGCGAGTCACCAGGCTCAATGCCAAGCAAGGCGGCAATATATCCTGCCTCTCGGGTAGTTAACAATGAGACGGCCTGACGATTAAATTGCGGTACGTGGGGCCTGTGCGTTTTAGTGCGCTTATCATGAGGCAACAGCAGGCCATTATGGCGGGCGTTGCCGGGGAGGGCGTCTTCAGGTTTTGGTACTACTGAGCCATCCAGGTTAAAGGTTGCCGCATAAATAGTCTGACTAACAGGCTCCAAATGGATGCCCGGCACCGGATATGTAGACCAGTCGGGTCTACGGTCGGGTAGATTTACAAGTGTTGAAACAAGATAGGGTTGGCTGACAATTTCTGGCATTGATTTATAGATCCACTAAGAATGGTGAATTGTGGTGCGCCCGGACGGATTCGAACCGCCGACCCTCTGTTCCGAAGACAGATGCTCTAATCCGCTGAGCTACGGGCGCATAAAAAACACAAACACAGGCGAATTATACCAGGTTTACCTCTGTAACGGTAGCAGCCGACTAGTGAGTGTGGCATACTGGGCGCATGAAGCGTAGCATCTATCCAAAAGGTTTCTTGTGGGGCGCGAGCACGTCCAGCCACCAGATAGAGGGTGGCACGCACAACCAGTGGAGCGAATGGGAACTGGCCAACGCCAAACGACTCGCCAAAAACGCACCCAAAAAGTACGCGCATCTGCCCAACTGGCCTGAGATCAAAAGCCAGGCCACCGACCCAGCAAACTATATTTCTGGAAACGGCATCGACCACTACAACCGTTACCGCGAGGACTTTGTGCTACTCAAAGACCTCAACCTGAACGCCTTCCGCTTTGGTGTAGAGTGGTCGCGCGTCGAGCCGCAGGAAGGCCAATGGGACGAAAACGCGATCCAGCACTACCGCGAGTATATCGCCACGCTCCGTAAGATGGGCATCGAACCGATCCTAAACTTATGGCACTGGGCCATGCCGGTCTGGTTTTGCGACAGAGGCGGCTTTGCCAAACGCCGCAATGTCACATATTTTGAACGGTTTGTTGCCAAAATGAGCGAGGAATTGGGTACACAGGTCACCTATGTCATAACCCTCAACGAACCCAATGTGTATACCGCGTTTGGATACGGCACGGGCGATTGGCCGCCGCAAGATAAAAGCTTGTTGAAGACGCTGTTAGTCTACGGCAATCTGGTGCGCGCCCACAAACGCGCCCACAAGGCATGGAAAGTACAGTGGCCGCAGGCGCAGGTAGGCGCGGCACCAAACTTTGGTAATAGCAAGCCGCTCAACCGCAACCCACTGGCAAGGCTGGCGGCCGGGCTAGCAAACTATATCTGGGACTGGTGGTTCTTGGATCGCATTAAGCACCAGCTCGACTTCGTGGGCCTCAATTTTTACCATACCAATTATTACACCGCGCGTTTTACGCCGCTCAATCCGCCAACGCCGCTCAATGACCTTGGCTGGTACATGGAGCCGCGTGCCATCGGGCCGCTACTCCACAAAACCTGGCGACGCTACAAGCTGCCGATCATCATCACCGAAAGCGGCCTGGCTGACGCTCACGACGCCCACCGGGAGTGGTGGATCACCGAAACTTTACAGACAATGGAAAACGCTATGCAAAAGGGTGTGAATATACGTGGCTACTTGCATTGGAGCTTGCTGGACAACTTTGAATGGACAGATGGCTGGTGGCCAAAGTTCGGACTTGTTGCGGTCGACCGCGGCACCATGAAACGCACGGTGCGGCCGAGCGCACGCTGGTTTGCCACCGAAATCAAAAAACGAATCAGTCGTTAACGACCATCGTTATAGGTAAGCTTCGCCATGGAATACTCGTGGTCGCAATAACAAAAGACGGAATAAGACGACGTGCACATGCAAGGCAACGACCAATCCCACGACCGCCACCAGCGCATACGCGACGCCTTGCGCCGACAACAATCGCCCGGCGACGATATGTATGGCCGTTAGCGCATAGGGTAAAATCGTCCTAAAAAACACCCAAGAATAGGCGAACCACGCCGCTAGCACACCAGATCGCACTCCAATGCGCAGTGCTGCCTCGCGTACCAAGTTCTTGCGGCTGGCATTCACATAATGGAGTTCTTCTTCGAATGTCTTGGCCGTATGGAACACGTCATACACTGCGAAGATAGCAAAGTAGATAAGCAGCGCCAAGAATGACCAAAACAGTGCGGTAAAAAAAGCATTTATGTCCGTCTGGAATGTGGTGCTGCCATATTCGGCATCAAATGCAGCTTCGTATGCAGACTCTGCCGAAGTAGGTGCGCGCCATACAATCACTTCCTTTTGGATTGTGCTGCCATTATATTGCACCATGCCGACAATTGTCGCGACGACAGCCAGGGCGATAACCACGCATAGTAACCCACTGACCCACGACGGCATACACAACAACAAAATTGATCGTTTGGTACTCGTCGTATCGTGCGTTTGCACCGGCGAAAGCTCATCCATAAGCGCTATTGTACAGTAGCTTGGCTGTGTTATGAAAATTGGCGCCGCCAGAGACTTCCACGACCAATCACGCCGCCAACTATTTAGTGTTACAGTATATCTATGAGGATCATTGCAATCCGGCACGGGCAGACTTCTTATAACCAAAGTCATCTGATCAACGGCCGCTTTGATGAGCCACTCTCAGATGCCGGCCGCAAACAGAACAAGGAACTCGTGCGCGAGCTCGCCCCGTATACGGTGAGCGTCGTCTACTCCTCGACACTCAAACGATCGGTGGAGACCGCCAAACCAATCGCCCTCGAGCACAAGGTACGACTCTTACTCGACGAGCGCCTCACCGAAGTAGACATGGGCAGTTTTACTGGGAAGCCGTGGGGTTCAACTGTTGCCAAATTAGGCCTCGACTCATCCGGAGTGCTTAGTACTTGCGCTTACGACCTCACGCCATACGGAGGAGAGTCGGCCGCCCAGGTTATTGAACGAGTCCAGCAATTTTTGGCCGACCTCCAAAAAGACCCCTCGCAATCGCCACTACTCGTGACGCATGGTGGGATTTTGCGCATACTGTATTACCTATGCGACCACAAAAAGGTCGAACACATCCCCAACTCCACGATCCACACCTTCGAGATATAGCACCAAGCCGGCCGCTTAGTTGTCTGTCTCGAAGTAGATCGAACAAATGTCAAAGCCGACGGCCAGGGCGGTGGCGTTATTCGTCGCCCAGGCCTTGTGCGTCAACAGCGTCGCGTTTTGCGGCACTTGGGTCGCGTTACCGGTAAGCGTTCCGGTCGTAATCGCACCGTTGGTAATGTTAGTAATCTGGTAATAATAGGTGTTGGCAACCGAATTGGGGGCGAAGATGGCGATTTCGAACGCCGTTGTGCTGAGTGTTGAGCCTGGGAAATTTGTTGCGCCAAGCGCAATCGCTGTTTGAGCAGACGAGCCGCCATATACGAGGTACAACTGGGTCGCATCGGTAGATAGCTGGGCGACACCAATCGTGTTGGTTAGCGTGTTTGGCTCAACGTTCGTAGCTGCGGCCGTGGCGCTGGTCATGCCAATAAAGTTGCGTTCGCCGGCGACCGTCGCGGCGTCGGACGGCACCCAGCGAGCGACGTAAAAGAACCCTGAGCCGTCATTAGAGCCAGATCCGCACGAAAATTGCGCCACTGCAATACGGGCCTCCGCCAGCGAAGCGGCAACAGCCGACGAGACATACCCCAGCCGACGCATACGTGTTGCCAGGTTAGTCACCGCAACGTTACGGGCAGTTGCCGTACCGACGACCGTAGGTGCGGTAATGCCGAAAACCCCGGGCACTGTTGTGGCGTTGCCGGGTGGGTCCCAATAGCCGATCTTGTTGCGCGCCAAAAACGGCTGCAAAGCAGTGTCTAAGCCGGCCGGGCCAACTTGCGCGGCCATAAAACGGTTGGCAACCTGCCGCCCAAAAATACTCACCGAACCGCTCGGTGGGGCAGTGGGGTTGCCAGTAATACCAACGACCTGAATATTTGGCATGGAGCCGCCGAGGACTAGCGTATTGCTGGTTTTGTCCCAGGTAAAGTCGGCATCGCCGCCAAGCGCTGTGCCGCCGTCGTTAAATTGAATTTGCTTGTTGCCGCCAGCGGCGTTAACTTGCGAAGTCTGCACCGAGCTTCCATTGGTATCTAACACTTTCCACACATTCTCACCAAACTGCAACGCATAGCCTGGCTGTAGCGTGGTTTTGTTTAGGATACGGACCGTCGCGTTATCGAGAAGTTGCACGGTCAGCGTGACTGCCGCAGTGTCGGCATTGTATATATTGAGTGCTTTGATCTGACGCTGCACCGAAGATCCAGGCGCGGCAACTACTGTCACGGCCGAAGTGTTGTTGGTTTGCGTGCTGGCGGCGCCTGGCGTAAAAAATGACGTACTGATATCCGCCCACGACGCCACACAGGGAAGTTGATTCGCAGTAACTGTTCCTGCGAGCAAAACCTGTAATGATTTGTTGGTGGCGTCAAGAATCATGTGTTATGTCCGTTAAATTCTCATTGAAGCGATAGCCATTGCCTGCGCAGCTGTTATCGCGGCCGGCCCACCTGCCGGCGTTGATGGCTGCCACTTACTCGTACTGGCATTCCAGGTCAACACTTGGCCGTCGCTAGGAGCCACTGGGTCAACTGCGTTCCCCTGTATGCCAGTGACCGTAGGCGCGGTCGCTGTTGTACCCAAATCGCCAGCCAGCTGAACCAAACCCGGCCGAGTACTATTCGCCAAGTTTGTATTTGTGCCCCCTGTATAGGAGTTCGTAAGCGTCGTCAGCAGTGTACCGTCAGAGGCCAACGACTGCTGGAGATAGTCGTTTAAAACAGTACCCCAGTTGTTATTGTCTCCACCAGGCGTAGGCAATCGTGCTGCCATCCAGACCCTCCATTCGAGCTTACGCTACTACATGCCTCCGCACACAGTCAGCAATGACTCTATCATAGCATAAGCATAGTGGGTCTCCAACAGATTACGCGAACAGAAAAGTGAGTTGACGCTCACCTTTTTGTCGTCTATCATGTGGATATAGTTCTAACGCTTTATTTTACAGAGCAAATATTAAAAAGAAAGAAAATCTGGAAAGAAATTATGAAAAAAGTTGTCCTGCGCTTGCGTTCTCTGCCCGCCATCATCGCACTCGTCGGCCTCGCCTCTAGCGCTGTGCTGGTTGGCTCTGCTGCCGCAGCAACGACGAGCATTAGCTCTGTTATCTCTCCGGTCATTAGCTTATTCACCACGAGCGGCACCGTTAACCTTAACGTCACGCCAACAGGTGCTGGCGCCCAAACCACTGCCAGTGACACCGTAACCGTCAGCACCAACGACGTCGCAGGATATACCTTGCAGCTCGCCGAAACCGGTGCGGGCACAACCTTACTGTCGGGCAGCAACACCATCGCTGCTACCACTGGCTCACCGGCCGTGCCTATCGCGCTCACTGCCGGCAAATGGGGTTTCCGTGTCGACAGCCTCAGTGGCTTTGGCGCAGGCCCAACTACTACCCTCAACAGCGCCGTTATTGGCGCCGTCAAGTACGCTGCCGTACCAGTTACCGGTTCGCCACTAACCCTCAAAACCACTGCGGTCACCGCTTCCAACGACACTACCTCAGTTTGGTATAGCGTAGCCGCGGACACAACACAGCCCAGCGGTACCTACACCAACAGCGTGACCTACACCGTAACCTCCAACTAGTATAGAATGACAAGCATGAAGAGAGCTGTACCGTATCTTGTTGCGGCATTTACACTGTGCGCTGTCACCTTTTTTGCAAAAGGCACTGCCAGCGCAGCACCGCAAGTCCTGACGCTTACGCCCACCTCAGCGCAAATTGTCGCCAAACCCGGCGGCACTGCGACGGGCAAATTCCAAGTCATCAACCCCGGTGGTGAGGAATATGCCGTACACCTGTACGCCGCTCCATACACTGTTAAGACAGAGGCCTACACTCCAGATTTTATCCCTATTGCCGGTAAGCCGAACGTCGCTGCATGGGTACACCTTTCCACCACACAGGGCACACTCTCCCCGAACCAGACGATAACCGTGCAATACCACGTCGACGTGCCAACTGGGATACAGCCAGGTGGTTATTACGCGGTAGCCTTTGCCCAAACCCAGGCAAAAGCCAAGGCTGGTGGAGTTGTCGTTAACGAACGCGTAGGCGAGATACTCTACATCCAAGTATCCGGCGCCGTCATACAGTCCGGCAAATTACTTAGTTGGTCTACTCCGTTCCTACAAAAACCACCGCTGGGCTCGGCCTTACGCCTAGAAAACGACGGCGGGCTCCATTACGCCTCGGATGTAAATGTAGTGGTTAGCGACCTGTTTGGCCACGCCAAGTACACCGTCCACACCCAAAAGGAAGTATTACCGCAAACAATTCGCAAAATCTCCCTGTCCTGGAAGCAGGCGCCTCCACTCGGACTCTTTAAGGTCAGCGGTACTGCCAGTGTGCTCGGCACAACACAGCACTTGCCAACAAAATATGTGCTGGTCGCCTCACAAACAGCGCGCATTGTGTCACTAATAGTTTTTAGCGTATGTTTGCTTACGCTCATTGTCTGGCCAGTCTTCAAAAAGCACCAACGCAGGCGAAAATGAAAAAACATCTAACACGCATAGTACTGTTGCTCGGACTGAGTGGCGTAATAGTAATGCCGGCTGCCGCCGCTTGGGCGCTTAATTATGGCAGCGGTACCTACGGCAGATGCCAATACGAATCCTGTAGCATTACGCTCGGCAGTAGCGGCTCAGTTAGCGTCAACGTCACGCCATCTGTTGCTGGCGCCTGCACAACCCAAAAAGACACGGTTTCGGTATTCACCGACGACTCCAGTGGCTTTACGCTCACGGTTGCAAACAGCTCAACCGGCACGAGCATGCTCAATGGGGCCAACACTATCCCATCCACCACCGGCACCCAGAGCAGCCCCACCGCCCTGAGCGCCAACAAATGGGGGTATCGCGTAGACGGTGTTGGCGGCTTTGGCGCAGGCCCAACAAGTACGCAAACAAATGTCGCCCTCAACGGAACGCTGTTCGCCGTTGTGCCAGCCGGCAATACCACAGCCGACACCCTAGCTAACACCTCTATCGCAGCCAACCCTACTGTCAACACATCGGTATGGTATGGCGTTTGCGCCAGCACCACGACCCCCAGCGGTACGTACACCGCCCAAGTTACCTACACTGCGGTCACCAACTAACCAGCGGTCGTACTCCTTGACGGTGGTTATGCTTTTAAGATACATTTAATAAAGTAATTACGTGGTACCTGCATGACCCCGCTCCAAAAACTCCTCCAAAAGCCAATGACCCGCAAGCAATTCTTGCTGACGATGCTTGGCGGCCTCACGTCCGTATTTGGGCTCACCTCACTGCTCGGCCTCCTTGCCAAAGAGACAAAGGCCACCAATAGCGAACTTCCCGGCTACGGCAAACAAAACTACGGCCCATAAAGTATTCCCGTACCTGCCATGAAAACACAAACCACAAAAACGAAAGCAACAGCCGTTAAACGGACGAAGTCCCTGGTTTTAGGCCGCAAAAAAAGAATCGGCACCAAGTCCAAGACGCGAATCACCACCAGCCGCACGAGCATGCGGCAGAGCCGAGCGCTGCACAAACGAGTACTCCTGCACCCAATCACCGTCTTTGCCATATTGTGCGTCGGCGTCTGTTTGGTAGCGCTCACCTACCGGGCGCTGGCCGACACGATTATTTCGAGTGTGATCGAGGCGCCATCCTTGCCGCTCGGCTCGCCAATCACAACGCCCAGCGACGGGGACAC
>CAZDTZ010000021.1:0-22040 GCA_964508535.1 uncultured Candidatus Saccharibacteria bacterium | reverse complement strand
GCTTCGATTGGGTCTTTGCGCGCCGCTTTGAGGGCAGGGGCGGTGCCAAACACAATACCCACGACCAATGATGTCACAACGGCAACCACAATAGCTCGCCAAGAGATAATCGGCTTAAAGTCGGTGTAGATGTACAGCAGTCCATCAACCACCAGCGAAACAACAATGCCAATAACGCCGCCAATAAAACTGAGCACGGTAGCTTCCATCACAAACTGGCCGAGGATCTGGCGCGAGGTGGCACCCAGGGCTTTACGGACGCCAATCTCGTGCATACGCTCGGTCACGCTCAACAGCATGATGTTCATGATACCCACACCGCCCATGACCAGCGAAATGACCGCCACGGCCATGATCCAGGCGGTGAGCAATTGCACTACTGCGCCGCCATTAGCTTCGGTTTGCTGCGGGCTGAGCACGCTAAAATCTTGCTGTCCACCGTGCATGCTGCGCAGCCGGCTTGTAATGGTGGCGATGACTGGCTTGATGTTGGCGGCTTTGTCTGGCTTAGCGAGCAGCACGTATACATTGGCATTATTTTGGGTCAGGTTTGCGGCCGTTTGGTAGGGAATAAAAATAGCGTGGTCGAAATCTGCAGTTGGTGAAAATGGAGCGGCATTAAACGCCGTAAACACACCGCGCACCACAAATGTCTGGCCGCGGAACGTAAAACTGTGGCCGAGCGGCACTGGCTGACCAAACAGGTCAATGGCAGCCTCCTTGCCAATCACTGCCGTGCTGCTACTTTCTTGGGTGTTGTCCCAAAAATCGCCGTATTTTATCTTTTGGTTGAGCACAGTGGGTAAGTCGGAGTTAGTGCCGATGACGAGTGGGTTTACCGCCTTCTCGCCGGAGACTTGCACCATACCGGCTGCGACGCCGAGCGGAGCGGCAGCGGCCACGTCATGCGTTTGTTGTACCGTTTGGACGTCGGCAGTCGGCAAACCAGCGCTCGAGCCCAAGCCAAACAAGGCGGCGCCTCCGCCGTCCATGCTCAGCGAGCCGTTTGGCGCAGCTTTGCCCGGGCGAATCGTCACAATATTTGCGCCAAAATGCGTAAGCTGGCCAGCGACTTGGCGCTTGACGCCTTCGCCAATACCAACCATGGTGACAACAGCGACAATGCCGACGATCACGCCCAGCATGGTCAGTGTACTGCGCCACTTTGCGCCGCGCACGCCGGAGATCGCCATGCGCACATTGCCGCGCATTATGGCGCTCATTTGGCGCCTCGTTTTTTGGCTGCCGAACGAGAAGCGGCCGTAACCGCAGGCGTGGGCTGAGCTGGCGCAACCGCACGTTTACGGGGCTTGGCCGATTTTTTAGTAACTTTTTTGCGGGGCATCTTGGCTCTGTCGGTGCCTGGCACCGCCTTCATGAGGGTCGACACGCCAACAAGATCGTCTTCTTCGGTCGTCATCGGTACGGTATACATTACACTGCGTGCCGTGCTGGCAATTTCACCCAGACGCGTTTGCTCATCTTGCACGATCGAACCGTCGTGCATATACACCACGCGAGTAGCGTAGCGAGTGAGTTCCGGGTTGTGCGTGACAAACAAAATCGTGTTGCCGGTTTTGTGAATTTCGCTCAACAGCTCCATTACCAGGCGTGAGCTGGCGCTATCGAGGTTGCCAGTCGGCTCGTCGGCAATGATTATTTTGGGGTCGTTAATAAGCGCGCGGGCAATAGCCACGCACTGCGCTTGGCCGCCGCTAAGGTGCCGCGGGTAGTAAAATTCGCGGCCGGTGAGGCCCACGCGTTCCAACATAGCCAAGGCGCGCTTAGTACGTTTGCGGGCGCTGACGCCTTTGTAAGCCAAGGGCAGGGCAACATTCTCTAACACCGTCAAGCGCGGCAGCAAATTAAAAAACTGGAACACGAAGCCGATCGTATCGCGCCGAATCTTGGCGCGGCGCATGGGGCGCAAACGGGCTGCAGGGCGGCCTTGCAAATTAAATATGCCGTGCGTCGGGCGGTCGAGCAGACCAATAAGGTTCATTAAAGTCGATTTGCCACAGCCGCTTGGGCCCATGACCGCGACAAACTCGCCTTCCTCGATGTTGAGGTTGACCTCATCGAGCGCCAGCGTGGTCGCGTCGCCAAAACCGTACAGCTTACTAACATTCTGGAGTTCAATAATTGGCATTAGACTTAGTGTACCTTTGAATTAACACTAGCCGCAAGGTGTTTTTCGACGTTTTTGCATAGTTGTAGTTGTGGCGGTTGTAAAATTATCACAATTATGTTAATATAACCAAATTATGTCCAGTGAACGATCGAAAATAGTAGCAGCGGTGAGCGCGATGCCGTTCCCAGGCAAGAGCTTGGTTAGGGCATGGTACTGGCATGGCCGCGAGGCAGCCAAACTTGGCTACGAAGATATGCGCGACAATGACGTGCAAAAAATTCGACGATTCTCCAGGGACCACCTCCTCACAGCCGGCATAGCCGGAGTTTTCGCCGTATATAACGCGGCCGAAGCTGTCAGAACGGGTATTGGCATTGAGGCCGCAGCCGCCAGTTACGACACAGTTTTTGCCGTCGCCCAAGCAGCGGCGGGATACACGCAAAACTATCTATCCCGTAAATTGCAAGCCATGCCAGTTGGTGAACCCGAACTCTGGCGAGAGGTGCCAGAGCTCTCCGTGTATAAGGAGCCGATACCCACGAGATCCCGTATCGTAGATACTGTTGGCTCTCTGGCTTTCGCCGCTAGCATAGCCGCGCCTTTTAATGAAGGCATTGCTCTGCTCGTCAACCATCTTTGATAAATCCCCGGCCAGCTGCCTTTACAGGGCAGATGCGGTATAATATGCGAGTTATCTACGGAGAGGTCGCATAGTGGCCTAGTGCGCCGCCTTGGAAAGGCGGTATGGGAGCAATTCCATCGAGGGTTCAAATCCCTCCCTCTCCGCCAAGGTTATCGTCCAATTCGACAGAAAGACCGCACTGCGGTCTTCTGGGGTTCAAATCCCTCCCTCTCCGCCAAAAAATTTATTATACTTATTTCCATGACAACCGAAGAACCATCCCTCAGCGAAGAACACGGCCTTGCGGCCATAACCGACCCTGACCTCATGATTTACAGCGTGGGCATCTCGACCACGGGTCGTGCCGAAATGCGGCTGGCCCGCGCCAACCCCAAGCGCCATATCGTGGCCACGACCATTGACGCGCCTGGCGTTGAGCACACTACCCAAGCCGTGCAAGAGGCTGGCCTGGCCGACAATATTGAGGTCAAATTAGAGAACGTTTCCCAGCAGCCACTGCCATACCCGAACGAGCACTTCGACTTCGTCTACGCACGCCTCGTCTTGCATTATCTTTCGGCGCAAGCATTAGATAAAACACTCCAAGAATTGCATCGCATACTCAAGCCCGGCGGCAAGTTATACGTCGTGGTGCGCTCGGTTAATTGCCCCGACGCCAAGCGCAGCACCAACACCTACGACCCGGTAACACACCTGACTTCTGGCGCCTACGACGACCCGCGCAGCGGCCGACACGTCACGTACACACGTTACTTCCACAGCGAAGAGTCCATCCGTGGCCACGTCGAAAACGCCAGCTTCCACGTTGCCTACACTAAAATGTATGAAGAGCAGTTGCACAGCGGTTTTATGCGTGAACTTGCATCGCTCAACCTCGACAACGTAGTAGAATTACTGGCGACCAAATGACCGAAGACTTATACCACCTCGGCATCAAAGGGCTCATTACCAACGCAACGGGAGAGATCTTGCTCCTCAAAGTGGACCCGGCCATGATCAAAAACTCGACGCCTGGAAAAATCTACTGGGATCTGCCAGGCGGCCGCGTCAAAAAGGGCGAAAAGGTTGAAGACACGCTCCAACGCGAGATCGCCGAAGAGACCGGTATCCACGACATTGCCAACATACAGCCACTCGGCATGATACTCGCCAACATGCGCCTGGCCGTAGGCGACGCAGACGACACGGTTGGCCTGGTGCTTGGCGTCTACCACTGCACCATTCCAGCCGATGCCCAGATACAATTATCCAACGAACACATTGCCTACGAATGGGTGCCAAAACAGCGTGCCGCCGAACTACTGCGCACCAAATTCTCCAACGAATTTTGCGACTTACTCGCCAACATGTAAGGCAGGGCGAAAGACTCAAAAACTAAAAGCTACGAGATGTGGCTGCCGACGGATTCGCCCTGGACGGCCTTGAGAATAATGCCTACTTCCATGGGGTTAAACACAATAACAGGTATATTCTGCTCCATGGCCAGACCAAGCGCCGCTTTGTCCATTACTTTGATGGCGTCGTCGCCCACAGCCTCACGGTAGGTGAGTTTTGGCAGTAACTTGGCATCTTCGAACTTAGCAGGGTCTTTGTCGTACACGCCGTCGACTTTAGTGGCCTTAAGGATTACCTGGCAGTCCAGTTCCAACGCATAGCTGACGCCTGCAGTGTCATTGGTAACGTACGGCCGGGCAATACCACCGCCAATAATAACCACACGCCCACGTTCCAAATGCTTTTCGGCCAAGCGGAACGAGTACGACTCGGCTACCTGTGTGACGAAAATACTACTCATGCAACGAGTGGGGACGCCTTCGTTTTCGAAGATATCAGTCACGGCCATGGCGTTAATGACGCCAGATAACATGCCCATTTGGTCGGCCGTCACACGCTTAATGCCGTGGCCAGCTACCTCCGAGCCGCGCACCATGTTGCCGCCACCAACCACCAACACCAGCTGGCAGCCGGCCTCAAGTATTTTTTTGCATTCTTTTGCTAAGTAATGGGCGACTTCCGGGTCAACCCCGTAATCGTGCTTACCAGAAAGTTGCTCACCCGAAATCTTGAGAAGTACGCGCTTATACATTGGTGGTTATTCTATCACGCCAAGGCGAGGATGGCGAGCCCGCCTGCCACAGCCTTCAGAGATCGCAGTGTCATTCCATCGGTGTTAATGCCGATAGGGGCTATGTTATCCGGAGAGAATGGCGCACCACGCGAAGCATTAATCGTGGCACTACGAGAAGTCCAATGCTCATACGGAATGGTATAAAACGGACGCGAGTAAGGGTCTGCAGACTGGTTGCGGTCGAGCCATATTCGGGAGCCTCCCTCTCCCCACGCTTGCTCATTTATGCCATCCTGCTTACTGCCAAAGTACCGAGCAACAGCCACATCATCAGTACAGGCAAGGTGTAGGTCGAGTGCGACGCGAGCCTCTTCTAAATCGGCCTCATAGATGCGTTCGCGAGCATGTTGCGCAGCAAGGACAAGCACTGCGCCATTCTTACGCGCCTTGCCAACTACACTGTCAAGCCACCGCGCGCGAGCTTCCTGTATCATCGGGTGCGCCGTCCAGGTCGCCAGCGATCTGACCACAAAGGGTAATGAGCGGTAAAGTCTGTTGTTAGGAGGTTCGGCCCCTAAGTGAGAAGCCGTATCCAGCGCCCTGCTAATAGCACCGTCAAATGTACCCGCCCTGAAGTCTGCTGGGCTAAATGCCCCCATGCTGGGAATTGCCGATTCAATAACCCGACGAAGGTAAGCATTCTCGTCTGCCAGCAAGGCAAGGCCATCGTAGGAAACGGCCTCAAACATCGCCGCCGCAGCCGTCGAAATGCCAGCTCCTGCTTCACCTCCAGCTGCAAGTACGGATACTGCTCTCATCTGTGCCCACTATACCATTCATTGTCACAAAATTGCCATCGTCTCAAGTAAAGGTCAATCGCCGCACGTAGTATACTAACGGTATGAAGATTTACTCCTGGAACGTCAATGGCATCCGAGCTGTTGTCCGTAAAGAATTATTTAAGCCGTTCATCGACGCCGAGCAGCCGGATATTTTGTGCCTGCAAGAGACCAAAGCCGAGCAAGGGCAGGCCGAGGTCGACCTAAAAGGCTACGAAGAGTACTGGAACTCGGCCGAAAAGAAGGGCTACAGCGGCACGGCGATCTTTTCCAAGGTCAAGCCGTTGGCCGTGCTCAACGGTTTTCCCGAAGATATCATCAAAAAATACAAGGTGACCGGCGACACCTACGGCGACCCCAATAAAGAAGGGCGGGTGATCGCTGCTGAATTCGAAAAATTCTACGTGGTAACGGTGTACACACCCAATGCCAAGGATGATCTCAGCCGTATCCCGCTGCGGGCCGAGCACTGGGACCCGGCTTTTTTGGCGTACTGCAAGCAACTCGAAGCCAAAAAGCCCGTGGTATTTTGCGGCGACCTCAACGTCGCCCACACCGAAGACGATCTCGCGAACCCCAAGCCCAACCGTGGCAAAAAAGGCTTTACCGAGGAAGAACGGCGCGGCTTCCAAAACTTTGTGGACGCCGGCTTTGCGGACACGCTACGCATCTTTAAGAAAGGGAATGGCTTTTACACCTGGTGGAGCCACTTCGCCAATTCCCGCGCCCGCAACGTAGGCTGGCGAATTGACTACTTTTTGGTGTCCGATTCGCTCAAAAGCAACGTCACTGTCGCGGCCATCCACCCTGCGGTCATGGGCTCAGACCATTGCCCAATTAGCATCACCCTCGACGTATGAATATGAAGCACGTCACGCTGTTATTTTTACTCAGGGATGGACGGATCTTATTGGCCATGAAAAAGCGCGGTTTTGGGGCAGGCAAGTGGAATGGCGTTGGAGGCAAGCAAGACCCCGGCGAAACAGTTTTGCAGGCTGCCGTGCGCGAGTGCCAAGAGGAAATCGAGGTAACGCCGATTGAGCCAAGACTGGTTGGCACGCTCGATTTTTACGACCAAGCCGACCCAGATTTCAACCACTTTGCACATATATATGTCGCGAAAAATTGGGAAGGTGAGCCAGCCGAGACCGAAGAAATGCGCCCGCAGTGGTTTAAGACCGGCGACATTCCGTATGCCGAGATGTGGGCCGACGACATTTTTTGGCTACCGCTAGCGCTTGACGGCAAATTGTTCGAAGGCACCGTCACTCTCGACGGAGACAACGGCGACAAGCTCGCTTCGCACGACATCCATACCGTGGAAAAGCTAGCATGACCGCATCGAGGCCCAAAACCATCTGCATCGTGTACGGCTTTTGCGAGGGCCCGCGCGTCAGCAAAAAATTCCAGGCGGCGCTCAAAGCGGCTGGCTACACCATTACAAACGATGTAGCCAACGCCGACACCATCCTGACGCATTCCGGCGGCGCGTTTTTGCTTCCCGAAAAATTCCGGGCACGGCACATTATCCACATTGGCATACCGTTTTGGCCAGATCGTTGGCTTCTAGACAGCATCAACCGCAAATTTTGGAGCGACCTGCACCGGCACCACCGCGAAGGCGAGCTGCATTTTTGGCTTAAAAAGACCTCTTGGAACCTGGTCTACATCTGGAATTTTGTGGCCAACACTCGCATGTTGCTTGGCCGGGCGCGCGGCAGGCTGTGGCGGCACGGTGCAATTACTACCGTAGTTCGCCCGTCGTTAGACACATTTTGCACGCCGAACCTCGAGCTAATGCCGTTCACCAAACCAGCCAAAATGGTCGCCGTCCCCGGCCACCACGACGACTGCTGGCGACAGCCCGCGCCGTATATCGCTATACTAGAAGGTACGTATGAATAGCGAACGTGACTACTGGCAACGACAAGAGGCAGGCAAGCCGCTCTTTCCAGAATTAGAATGGAGTCGCCCGGAAAATCGTTCACAGGCGGGTAAATTACTGATCGCGGGCGGCAATTTGCATGGTTTTGCCGCGCCAGCCGAAGCCTATGCCGAAGCTACCAAAGCCGGCGTCGGCACCGCCCGAGTGTTGCTACCAGACGCTGTCCAGAAAATCGTTGGCCGCTTTTTGGAAAACGGCGAGTTTGCTGCCAGCACGCCAAGCGGCAGTTTTAGCCAAAAAGCACTCAACGACTGGCTCATCGACAGCAGTTGGGCAGATGGCGTGCTGCTAGCAGGAGACCTCGGCCGCAACAGCGAAACCGCTATTTTGCTCGAAAAGTTCCTGGCTAAAAGTCCTTTGCCCGTAACTATTACCAAAGATGCTGTAGACTACGCCGCCAGTGCACCGGATACAATACTGAAAAGGCCGGACACGCTCCTGGTGCTCAGCCTCAGCCAACTCCAACGCCTCAGTACCGCCGCTGGCTTTACACAACCGGTCAAATTTAGCATGGATTTGCTGCAGCTCGTGGCCTGGCTGCACGACTTTACCCAAACCTACCACCCGTACATAATCGTCAAACATTTAGACCAAATCTTCGTGGCCGTAAACGGGCGGGTGAGCAGCACCAAACTTGCCGAAGACCTGCCAATTTGGCGCCTCAAAGTCGCTGCACACGCTTGTGTCTGGTGGCTGCAAAATCTGCAAAAACCATTCGAAGCGCTCACTGTCGCCGTAGCCAGCGCCCAGGCGTAATCATACACTTGCAGAATGCGCTATGTCCTGATATCGTCAAAACATGTCAAAAAAACACGGATTTGCACGAAAACTACCCGACCGGGGACTGTCGGCAGAAGCAGGTATCGTTGCAGATCGAATGGACGCAGTACGTGCAGCCCATCAACAGTATCTAGACGAACAGGAAACAACAACTCCCACCGCGGCATCCAGCAGTAGCACACCGCAGCCCGACTCAACCAAATGGTATGATGTTGGGCGGCCAATCCTCTTACCGGACAGCGAGCGCCAGCTAGAGGCTGGAAGTAGGATTGCTCGTGTTCTGATGAGGTTCAGGGACTCGGAAGATTTTGCCGCAACAGTCAGCCGAGCTCCGGCCTATGTCTCTTTTGAGCCAACATATGACGGCACAGACCCACACCCCAGAAAGACAGAACGTGATCGCCACTACGACCGCCTAACGCGCGAACAGGCCGAGGCCCTACTAGAGTTATACCGCGACAGTGATGAAACATTACCTGCACACATCACACAGACCGGGCTCTTCCCAGCCATTTCCATAGGTGCACTGGCTCGCTATGGCTTCTCGATTGCCAGCCCGGAGTTCAGAAAAGAGACATTACAAGCGAGTAGGGCCATGCGTGAAGTGACAGGCGACCCAAAGATGTCCTCGCCGCGCTACCTGCTTGCTGAACTTGCCGGTTTACGCTTTTCTGGAGCAATACACCTGCAGCTAATGGACAACCTAGCTCACGCTACCGAACACGAATACATGCCCGGATCACCCGTCACGCTCGGCCGACCGCAAATTTTTGACGTTGTCGAGACAAGAGTGCCGATCCCTCTATAAATTATAAATTGCACCACGCGCCAGGCAACCACCAAAGAAAAAGACCTCCATTTGGAAGTCTTTTTCTTTGGTGGGCAAGGAGGGAATCGAACCCTCACGAACTTGCGTTCACAGGATTTTGAGTCCAGCGCGTCTACCAATTCCGCCACTCGCCCAAACACTTGTTAACTGGATCGCCAACGGCAACTTACGCATGCCTAATTTGATTACTCGCCAAATTGCGGCGCAACAGCAAGATTGTACTATACTTGAGAGGATAAGGCGAGCATAAGCTATACATGAATTCGTTATTCCCAGATGAACCAGATGAGGTAGCCGACCACGGGTACGTGCTGCCGCACGGCTCTGGGCGGAAGATAGAACCTGCCCGCCACGATGGAGAAGGGGCGAACCAGGCCATAGATCTGGTTCGCGCCAAAATCGACGCGTTATATGCTGGCGAACCAAATGCCCGTGAAGAACTTGCTGAAAACGCCGCCGAGCCTACGCCGCGCACCAAACACCAGCAGTTTATGCACGATTTGAGCACCTCCGGTAAGTCGTTAGCCGAAATCCAAACCGCCTGGCACAACTACTACGTCCACCTACCTAACGAAGAAAAGCAGCAGGTCTGGCAAGAGTTCTACGCCGCCAACGCCCGGCATCCGTCGGCCTATACCAAATACGTGCAACAGCACGCCCAGCCAGCCAAGCAGATTGCCAAAAACCTGCCGCCGGAGCTTATGCCCGAACAAGCACCCACACCGCCCGCTACGCCAGAAGGCATGGTCGTGGTGTCCGAACACATGGCAACAGAGCCGCGGGGCAAAGTGCCGCGCAACCGGAGTGTCGCAACGATCAAAAAGCACGTGCTCAAAAACGTCCGGCTCAGCGAAAACGCTCAGCGAAAAGCCAAACACCACTTGCAATCGCTGCTGTTTGGACTCAGTTTAGGCGCCCTAGTGTTGCTCGTCTTTTTATTTGGATTCTTTAACGAAGTTATCATTGCGCCATTTATCCAGCCCGGTAGCCACGCCAGCGCCACGCCCATTATCCTGAGCACTAGCGACGTCGCGCCAACGGCCACGCCAGAAGTCATCATCCCCAAAATCAACGTCGAGCTCCCCGTAATCTACGGCACGTCATCCAACGAAAACGATATCGAAAACTCGCTGCAAGACGGCGTGATCCATTATCCCACCACCTCTGTACCTGGGCAGCAGGGCAATGCGGCATTCTTTGGCCACTCCAGCAACAACATTTTTAACCCCGGTAAGTACAAGTTCGCCTTCGTACTGCTGCACACCCTGGTGCCGGGCGACATCTTTTACCTGACCAACAACGGCAAGGTGTATACCTACAAAGTCTATGACAAGCAGATCGTCGAGCCGACTCAAACCTCAGTGCTCAACCCCGTACCAGATAAAATTGCCACCGCAACACTCATCACTTGCGACCCGCCAGGCACCAGCTTGCACCGCCTGGTTGTATGGGGTGAACAAATCAGCCCCGACCCCAGCGCCAATGCCGCTGCACCAAGTGCCGAGCCGGCCGGCGTCCAGCCGACAACGCTCCCGAGTAATGGCCCCACACTGTGGAGTCGCATCTGGAACTCGATCTTCTAAAGAATACTAGGCACTACTGGGTGACTGCAGATTGGCCAGCGAGCAGTTGTTCGATGTGCATGAGCACGTCTTTGAGCGAAACGTTGGATTTAACCAGAAAATGGGCCGCGCCATGGGTGAGTGCGTCTTCTTGGTCGGACGGCTGGCTCAGATTGGTCAAGACAATTACCGGAATGTGCGCCACCTCGGGAGTAGATTTGATCACTTTTAGCACTTCAAAGCCGTTTTGCTTGGGCATGATAACGTCTAGCAACACCAAGTCTGGACGGGAATTGACGATCATCTCGAGAGCTTCGTCGCCATCGCAGGCCGTGATCACAACATAACCGGCGCTTTCCAGGCCGGCCTTGTAGGCGATGGTAATAAATTGGTCGTCGTCTGCAACCAGAATGGTTGGGCTAGAGGTGGAGGGTTGGTCGTTCATGGTGTGGTTGAAAGTAATCGTTAAAACTTTAATTAATACTTCATTAAACTGACAGAATTATAGCATAAAATTCAAGTGTTGCAGCTCCGTTCGCACTGATTAGCCGGGCTAACCGCCTGCAAATAAAAGCGTAAGCGTATGAGGTAAAGTGTGTTAACATTTAATTAACTCGAAACAATCGATGATCTAGGTTGATCTAGATGACGTAACCGACCAGGACTTGAGAGTGGCATGGCACCGACCGACGCAGAATTAGCTCAAATACTCGCCGACCTCAAGTATTTGCCGCCCCAAAAACTGGAGACCGCCCAAAAACAAGCCCAGGCCGAGCACACCAGCTTGTACGACGCTTTGGTGCAGCACGACTACATCCATGACGACGAGCTGGGCAAGGTGATGGCCTACCACTTCCAGCTGCCGTATATCTCACTGCACAACGTCAATATCAGCGACGTGCTGCTGCGCCTAGCACCAAAAGCCGTGGCCGAAAAATTTCAGACAATTCCTTTTAAAATTGACACCGACGGCCTACATATCGCCACCGCACAACCCGACGCCACCGACCTGTTTGCCATGCTCGCCAAAAAGGCCGGTGCCAAAAAATACGTGGTATCCTACGCGCTCGAAACTGGTATTAACGCTGCGCTCCACCTGTACAAGCAGCAACTGCAAGCCTATCTGGACGACCTTATCGCGCGCAGCCAAACAGCATTGCCGGTTAACGAAGTTATCGACTCACTGTTTGAGTACGCCTACGACGGGCTAGCCTCGGACATCCACATCGAGCCACAAGAAGAGCAGACCGTCATCCGCTTCCGCGTCAATGGCGTACTCCACGACCAAGCAACTTTTCCCAAAAAACTGCACGATCAAGTCGTAACCCGCCTCAAGATCATGGCTCGGCTGCGCACCGACCAACACCTCGGCGCGCAAGATGGACGCCTGCACAAACAACTCGGCAACGAGGAATTGTCGATACGCCTTTCCGTAGTGCCGGTCATTGCCGGCGAAAAGGTGGTGATGCGCGTGCTCGCCAAGCACACCAAGCAGTTTAGCCTGACCGACCTCGGCATGAGCGCCGCCGATCTCGCCAAGCTGCGCCACGGCTTTAGCCGCCCATTTGGCATGATCCTATCCACCGGGCCAACTGGCTCCGGCAAAACCACGACCATCTACGCCATCCTCAAAATCCTCAACACGCGCGACCGCAACATTGCAACTATTGAAGATCCCGTGGAGTACGTCCTGAACGGCGTCAATCAAATCCAGGCTAACGCCAAGACCAATCTGACCTTTAGCGCTGGGCTACGTTCGCTGCTGCGCCAGGACCCAGACGTCTTGTTTGTAGGCGAGATCCGTGACGAAGAAACCGCCGACATCGCCGTTAACGCCGCCATGACCGGACACCTAGTGGTCAGCACCATGCACACCAACGACGCCGTCACCACGCTGCCACGTCTGGTAGAAATGAACATCGAGCCATTTTTGGCCGCCTCAACCGTCAACATTATTGTTGGCCAGCGCTTGGTACGCCAGATTTGCGACCATTGCCAAACCAGCACCGAACTAACTCAAACGCCAGCCGGCTGGGCAGGTGACGCCACCACCGCAAACCTGCTGGCCAACGTCAGCCCAGCGCTCATCGCCAAATATTTTGGCAAAAAGACCAGCATCCGGCTGTACCACGGCACCGGCTGCGGCGCCTGCAGTAACACCGGTTACCAAGAGCGCTTTGGCATCTTCGAACTCCTCGAAATAACACCCAAGCTCGCCCAGCTCATCACCGCCAAAGCCGATGCCGAAGTGCTCCAGGCCCAAGCCGTCAAAGACGGTATGACAACCATGCTCGAGGATGGGCTGGCCAAAGTAGTCGCCGGCAAAACAACTCTGGCCGAAGTTATGAGAGTGACAGGAGGCTAGCGTTACGATGAAGCAATCCAGAATCCGTCTCCGGGGCAAAGAAAAACTGATGCTCTTTTCCGACCTCTCTACGATGCTTACCGCTGGTATTCCGGTCTTGGAGACCATTGAATCGCTCGAGGCCGACTCCAAAGGCAACCTCAAAAAAGTGCTCGTCGACCTGCGCCGCGCCCTCACTAATGGCGAGTCGCTGTCCCGCGCAATGTCGCGCTTTCCCAACGCATTTGACGCAGTCATCATCAACCTCATGCGCGCCGCTGAGTCGGGCGGTACGCTCGAAGAAACACTCCAAGACATCGTCAAAACAACCAAAAAAGAAATGGCCTTTGGCAGCAGCCTCAAGATGGCCATGATCTACCCGCTGTTTGTGATGGTATTGTTTAGCGCCATTGTATTGCTGATGCTCACGTTCGTTATCCCGCGCATTAGCAAGGTGTTTATTACGCTCCGCGTCAAACTGCCGCTGGCCACCAAAGAACTCATTCTGGCCTCTAACTACTTCATGCACCACTGGCTGTTGGTGGTGGGGATTATCATCGGCTTTATCATACTGGTTAGCGTGCTAATTTCGACGTACAAACGGGCGTTCGTTCGCGCCATTCTTAGCCTGCCGGGGCTCAAGCGACTGGGGCTCAACATCGACCTCGCCCGGCTGACACGTAGCCTGGCATTACTGGTAAAAGCCGGGGTACCAATCGACGAGACGCTAACACTGTCCAAACGGACGGTCCAAAAAAAACAGGTTATCCAAGCGGTCGAAGAGATGCAACAAAGCATCGAAGCCGGGAAACCACTAGCCACTAGCCTACGCAAAGCCAATGGCGTCATCCCCGCCATGATGGCGCGCTCGATAGAAACGGCCGAAACATCCGGCACCCTGGAGCAAACCTTGCAAAACCTGGCCGAACACTTCGAACTACAGGTCGAAGAAAGCATCAAAGCCGTCAGCAGCCTGATCGAACCGATCATGATTGTGGCTGTTGGGCTCATGGTTGGTGCTCTGATGATCACGGTGATTGCGCCAATCTATGGCATGATCTCACAAATTCAACCGAAGTAGGCACGGAAGGGCACGACAGACGTATGACAGCAACGCGGCAAGTCACAATAGGGGTCGAAACCGGTTTTACGCTTATTGAAATCCTCGTTACGTTGGCGATTGTTGCTTTGTTGGCGGCGCTCACCATGGTAAACCTGGGAAAACCACAGATCACGGCGTCGGTCAACGACACCGTCGATACTCTCGTTGCAGATCTCAAAAGCCAGCAACTGCTGGCCATGTCTGGCGATAGCGGCAGCGCCTCTAGCCAACAGCCGCACGGCTTGTATGTCCAAGCTGGGCAGTACACGCTGTTTGCTGGCTCCAGCTACGACAGCGGAGATACCAATAACTACTCGGCGGATGCTAGCCAGGGGATTAGTCTGACCACCACATTTCCAGGCGCAGCGGTAGTATTCGACAAAGGGAGCGGCGAGGTGCACGATTTTAGTGACGGCAGCAATACTATCACCATTCATGGTACCGATAACACCAAGGCGGTCACCGTAAACCGCCTGGGAAGCGTCTCGGTGAACTAACATGCATTTCTTACGCACAACCTGCTCGGCAAACCGACAACGCGGCGCTACACTCGTCGAAGTACTGGTAGCGCTGGCCCTGATTGGCATTATGATGCCCACACTGGCGACGGCACTCATTACCTCGCATGCTGGCCGAGCGACGTCCATACAGCAGATGCACGCCGCCAGCCTGCAACACGAGGCCGTAGAGGCAGTGCGAGTCGTGCGAGAGCAAGGTTGGAGCACTATTGCCACCAACGGCACCTACCACCCGATTGTGAGTGGCAATAGCTGGGCGCTGGCCAGTGGATCGGAAACCATCGCCGGCCTCACACGTGAGGTCATCATAAGCACCGCGCAGCGTAACAGCTCGGGTGATATCGTTGCCAGCGGCGGCGCTGGCAACACTGGCGACCCAACGACCAAACACGTCGAAATAACTGTATCTTGGGCAACGCCGTATAGTGCGTCAATCACCAGCGACATGTATCTGACTCGCTGGCAAAACAATGCCGCCTGGAGCCAAACCACACAAACCGAATTTGCCGCCGGCACAACTACCAATACAATCGTCATCAACACCAGCGGTGGGGAAGTTGAGCTAGCCGGCGCCCCGAGTTACCAAACCGCGGGAACGTTCGAATCTAGCACCTTTGACCCAGGCAGCAGTGTAGGTTACGACCATCTTGCTTTTAGCGCCACGCAGCCTGCCGGCACAACCATCCAGTTCCAGATCGCCACCAATACCGACAACGCAACCTGGGATTACGTCGGGCCGGATGGCACAGGCAGCAGCTACTTTTCCGCCCGAGCCGCCATCCCGCTGAATACTAGCAACGCCCGCTATCTGCGCTACAAAGCCCGCTTTACTGGCGACGGCACCACCACGCCGGTTGTATCTGACGTAACGGTTAATTACTCGCTATGAACATGCTCTTCCGCCCCTATAACAAACAATTTGGCCAGCGTGGCGTAACCTTTGTTGAACTGCTCATAACCATCGGGCTGCTGTCGGTCTTGTTGATGATCCTGCTCACCATCTTCACCTCAAGCATCGACGTACAAGCCCGCTCCCAAGGCTATGCCGCAACCAGCAGTGACGGCCGGCTTATACTGACGCGCCTGGAGTACGACGTTAAACGAGCAACGAGCATCAACACGCCAGCCGGCCTGGGCGACACCTCATCGAGCCTGGCACTCACGATTGACGGTCATGCCTATACCTACAGCGTCAGTGGTGGCAAGCTGCAGCTCGATGTCGACGGTGGCAGCACCGACCTTACCGGCGCAGAAGCGACCATTTCCAACCTCAGCTTCCAAAAGCTCGGCAATATTGGAGGCAAAGCATCGGTCCGCTACAGCTTTACGGTGACCGCCAACTCGCAATCTGCTCACGAGCCAGACACCCAAACCTTTACCAGCACCACGGAGCAACGGCTATGAGATTACCAAAACGACACAAATTACCGCGCGGCTATCTGTACAACAGCTCTGGCCAAACCCTCATCGCCCTCCTGATGTTCATGATGCTGGTCATTGCCGTCACCGCCGCCGCAGCAACCATTACGATCATCAACCTGCGCACCAACACCGCCTATGCCACTGGCGAGCAAGCCTACGGCTATGCCGAAAGCGGGGCAGAGGATGCGCTGCAGCGCTTACTGCGCGACCCAAGCTATGCTGGCGGAACAGTAGCCTTTCCCAACGGAACTGCTACAATAAACATAAGTGGAACGACGACGAAAATCATTACGTCGCAAGGCACGAGCAACAACTACCGCCGCACAGTGACCGTCACTGCCGACTACACCAACAACGTTTTAGTCCTTAACACCTGGAGCGAAACACCGTAATGTTCTCAAAGCCAAACGCCTTTGTCTATGTGCACCGCACAGCGGTTATTGTCGTCGACAAGCACGGTGCGCAAGCACAGCTCAAGCTGCCGGAGGAGCTGTTTGCCAACATGGAGGTTGCTGACAGCGGTAAGTTATTGGGGTTGTGCCAGCAATTTTTTACCGACCACGGCATGCGCCACAAGCGCGTGCTCATGGTGCTGGGCTACAACATCGTATTTGAGAAAAAAATCGCCCTGGACGAATCAGGCGAGCCCAAGGCGCTCACCAAAGCGTTCGTCGAGGCTATACCGTTCGAGCCAGAACAACGTGTTTGCTTGTCTGTTCGTAATGATAACAGTCTGCGGCTATTCGCCACCAATGCAGACATTTATACAACGATCAGGGACGCGCTGGACGCCTGCGATGCCGCCAAAATAGTCGCCATAACACCTATCGCTGCGTACGACCTGGAAGGTAGCGAACGAACACTGGGCGTCCTCGCGGAGCGCTTCTTTAAAGACGCTGTTACCCGCAAGAGGGCAAACTTTGCATCTGTTAATTAGTAGTGATAACCACAACGTCTTTTCTTGTCCATCCGTTGACAAGAGACTTAATTTTTACAATGATATATGTATTAAGTTTTAATTAAAAAAGGTTATGGTTAACATGAAACTACGCACCCTTAGAAACATCACATCCAAATCGCGCCAGCAAGGCTTCACCCTTGTTGAAATTCTCGTCGTGATTGGTATTTTGGCCATCCTGCTAGCAATTACGCTGGTCGCCATTAACCCAAACCAACACTTCCAAGACTCACGCAACTCACAACGTAGCTCCAACGTCACGGCCATCCTTGACGCCATCTACGAGTACGAATCGAACCACAGCGGCAACGTACCACCAAGCCTCTCAGCCGTAACGACTGCCACAGCAATTGGTGACGGCATTGGTCACATCGACCTTTGTGCAGACCTCGTGCCGGGCGACATCGCCGACATGCCACTCGACCCAACCTCGGGTAGCAAGACTGGCGCAGATTGTACAACGGCCGGCTACGAAACCGGCTACACCGTTGCTAAGAGCGCGGCAAACCGCTTCACTATTGCTGCACCTGACGCAGAAGGCACGACCATTAGCGTAACCCGTTAATCGGTCAAAGGAGTAACCTATGGCCACAGCAAAAAAGAAGCGACCCGTCGCCAAGAAAGCAAGCAAGCCAAGTCCAGCAAAGGCTTCTAGCAGCAAAGCAAAAGTCCTGAATGTCGAACGATCTCGGACTAACGTACTGCTAGTAATCTGGGTAGGCCTGATCCTCGTTTTCTTCGGTCTCGTAGCGTACAAGTACTAAGCACCGATAATACTGGGTGTACGCCCCAACCTCACAAACCCCTTGTCCTCACCAGAGCACAAGGGGTTTGTCTTTGTGCTACATCCAACCTATCCGATGAATGTTTCGATCTTTTCTTGGGACACAACACCGGTGTAGCTTGTATAGTTCGGGAGTTGAGCAAGTGGAATTTTGCCAACAAATAACCGCATGAGCTCCTGTCTGTTGAGTTTGCGTAGCAACTGCTCGTGATAGAAGTACATACCGGACTTCATAAGTCCGCCTGGCTGCGAGGTATCGCGCAGGCCAAATTTCTGCCGTATACCACGGAGCCAGGCATTTTCGGCATCGCACCCGTGCTCGCGTAGAAATGAGTATACTTCTCTGAAGCCAGCGGTACGGCTCAAATGAGCGGAAAGATATTCAAGTGCATGCTGGAATGCCGATGCCGAAGGTGACTGAAGAAGCTGATCTTGGATAAAAATACCCAGCCCTTCTTCGGTGGGCAAGTAATCCGACGCAGGAGCGATGCCATTATAGGCGCCGTTAACGGCGCGGATCACATGTACCAGCTCATGATTCGCAACACCTTCGGTCGAGTAAAATTGTAAGTGTAGGTACCTACTGATGCGCACCACTTTCGCCTTATGATCTGGCCTACACTGAAAGCCGTGCTTGTCGACAATCTCGACATCATAATCAATGCCGAGTTCTTGCAGCTTGTGTTCCATGAGCGGCGCAAGCTCTTCTGCGGTGCCGTTTGAGGCTTGTGGTATTTTTTGCACGAGACCCTTTGCAAAAGAAATATCCTCTGGTCGAAACACAACATCGAAATAGCCGCTCGCCGCCTCTTCAATGGCCCTTTGGTTTTGTGCCAAAAGCGCATGAATCAGTGGGATCAGTTCGGGCTTTGCAATTTTGTATTGCTCGATCCGTTCATCATCCCATTTATATTCGAGTTGCGGCGAATACGTGTTGGAGCTTAGGAACTTTTCTTTCTCCTCAGCGATATTAACAGGCGTAATTAGCTTGAGATAGGTCATTGTTATTAAACTGCCTCTGTCGAACATGCAAAAATGCCGTCGTGCGTCACGAGTTTTATGTAGTCGTCGGTATCGATAATAATGGACTGTTCAAAATGGGCAGCATTAAAACCGATCTTCTTGTGATCGAGCAACGCTTCGTCAATAAAGGTAAAATCGACGTCTGGAAAGATTGGGCGACCGAACGGAGGCATCTTGCCCGGCTGGATACCGCGTGCTTTTTGCGCCATCTCTTCGGGTGTTGCAAATCGGAAGCTTCGCATTTCAGGAACGCGTGTTTTTAATGCGTGCTTCAAAGCCTTTGAGTCTAACTTATTAGAACCCGGCAGCACGACAACTGCGAAAGAGTCTGGCGCCTCTCGCATACCCATTTTGATAAGGATGGCTTTTGCGCCGGTGACACGCTCACCCGATGCCTTATGTCGAGCTTCCATGCTTTCTTCGCTCGTTTTACTGGCTGGGTGCTCGAAAAGCTTAGCTGACTTAACTGCGCCTTGAATGAACTTGACGAGTTCGTAATGTACTTCTTGTGAGGGGTCTATGCTATTACTCATCCCCTTAGCATATATGGCTATTTTGTATTTGTGCAGAGTAGTTTGTTATTTTTACGTTCAAAGAGCGGCTTTACTGGTCGGCCTGCGTCAGCATCGGAGTACTGCTCAGGGCGTTCGCAGAAGTAATAGCGTACAACGTGTGGTAGTTCTGGCTAAAGATTGGCTGAAACGCTGGGTTAGCAGGCACGAGATCTTGGGCGTTGGCATCGTCAAAGTCAAAGACGTACACCCTGCCGCCACTGATAATCTCCAGCCGGTAGCCGTCCATCCAGGTAGCATGTGCCTCTGCGGCGTCTAGGGGCGTCTTGAGCTGGTAGGCGTACCCTTTGCTGTTGAGAAGGTCGGCCGTTGCAAACTGAACGCCATTTTCGGCCACAACAAAGCGCGAGTTAGCGGAAAATGACACATAGTTGGCGTCGGCAACTTTGAGGATCTGAAGCGGCACCAGCGCTGCGTCAACGTCCTTGAGTACACCAGCTGGGTCACGGTAGACATACACCTTGCCCTCGGCCTGCGAGCCGACTGCAATGTACGGCGAGCCAGCGTACTGCGCCACCGCCAACAAATATCTGCTGCCAACAGGAGATTGGTGCACAGTGTACGTTTTGGTACCTTGCTGCAAGCGAATAAGGACCTTACCCTCCGGCGCTTTGTCTGGCGTCACATATAACAGATCGTTGCCGCTGGTCTGGAAGGCAAGCACATCTTGCAACAACGGTACTAACGTTGGCTTTTTGAGCGTCGCGGTAAAGAGCTGCGACGCATTTTGGTCGTACACGTAATATTGGTCGTACGCCCGATTCTTGAGTTGGATCGTCGTTGGATTAAAACCAAACGCCACGGTCAGGTTTTGCGACTGTGCAGGGTCTTGACGGTCGAACAAGATAAACTCATTGCCAGATTGGCTGCCTTTTTGGTACATACGCTGCAGCAGTACGTGACGGTTGTCGTTGGCCCATTGCACGGTTTGCCAGCTGGTTGTGGTGGTGCCGGCGGCAAAAATGGCAGTGGGGAGGGTGAGCGGTTTTACCACCGGCTTGGCAACAGCAAGGTCAAACTCCTCGAACTGGTCCTGCGACGCGCTCTGGATAAGCAGCCAGTGGAGGTCAAGGCTCTGAGTGGCGAGAGTAGGGGTAGCGGTATATTGCTTGGCAACAGTACTCGTCAATTTGACAGGGAACAGGAACGGGTAGTCGAAGCGCTCCACACTGCCGCCGTCCACGGTGATGGCGCGCTGCCAAGTGCGGTAGTTGTCACGTTGCAGCTGAACTTTGTAGGCGCCGGCAGGCAACGCCAGGCGAGTGTTGGTCTGATCCTTCTTTTGCTCGTTGACGTAAATACTCGCCCCAGATGGCTGCGATGATAAAAATACCAGGCCGTTTTGGATGACCTGGCCGTTCTTTCCAATCCCGAAGCCGTATGCCTGGTACAGCAAAATAATCGTGCCCAATAGCAGCATAACACCGATAATCGTGTAACCGATTGCGAGGCGTATGGCATGGGCTTTTTGTTTTTTGGGATCAAGGAAATCCATAACGGCTGATGCTATTATATGCCACTTTGCGCAACAGGGGGTAACTTTTTCTACACTTGTCGTCCGTATAATTGACTTGTGTAGTTTTAAATGTTATCGTTACTTTTATCAAAAGAGGTGAGGTTTTATGGTTCCTGTTCAAAATCCCGAGCTTGCTGCTCTTCATACCAATACTACTATCGAGCAAAATGCGCTGGCAGATGTGCTGCCGCAAGCAGTAGGGCAAGGCGAAAACCACCCCCGGCATTTTGTACGTAAAACATTGGCCGGGCTAGCGCTTGGCTGCGCAGTGCTATTTGGCGGAGCGCAGCCAGCTGAAGCCGCCACACCAGACACTACAATATCTGCGCAGGCGGAGTCTCAAGGGTCCGGTTTCAACTTTGATTTAAACACGTATATCCCCCTAGGAATAGCGACGACGGGATTAGTTCTATCGGTGTATCAAAGCATACGCCAGGGAAAACACAAGCGAGGAGACGACTTTAATAAAGCAGTAGATAAGCTTGAAGCCGACTCTAGCGGAGAACGACGAATAATGGGTCTTAATGGCATAAAACTTTTCGTTAAACACAAAGAATTTACGACAGAAATATTTGATACAACCGTAGCATATTTGCAAGGCCGCAGAGAGGCTCTCGACGGACTACGGGAGGCTTATGAGACCAATCCAAAGGGTCCTCTCGCAAAATATCTTGAATCAGGCATGGATGGACGACGTAACGCAGATAGGCGCGCGATCAACCTGTTCTGCGATACGCTGCGTCGCGTTCGTACGCAGCTCGACGCACCAGAGGGAGGTGTTGTCGCACAGGTTATCAAAAGGGCTCTGAGAGGCAGAGCCACGCCCAAGCCAAGTAAAGCGCAGCTACTTGCCGAGCGGACAGGCGGGCAGCTCGACGAAGAAAAACTCATGATTGATGCGCGAGGCGTAAACATGGACTACATGAGAGATCATCTGAAAATGCGCGACTTCGACCAAGTAGACCTAACCGGCTCCGGGATGCAAGGCAATAAAATTATTCTTA
>CAZDTZ010000020.1:21446-25047 GCA_964508535.1 uncultured Candidatus Saccharibacteria bacterium | reverse complement strand
AACACGAGGCCCACAGCCACAGACAGCCAGAACGCGACTTGGATCACGCAGCGTTGCTTCGAGATGCGGCCAGTTTTGTAGTTAGTGATGGCGCTAATGACACCAATAAGTAACAACGGTAGGTTAATCAATACGAGTAGAGCATATTTGTTTGTGAACATACGTTACCGGCTTATCCTTATCCACAATAAATCTAAAATCAGGTCAACGGCACCCCAGTTAGCTTGCCCCTTGGCCAGCGTTTCCTCGGAGTAGGTAACTGCTATCGGCACTTCCTTTATCGTAAGGTGCTCCCGCGTGGCCAACCAAAGCATTTCGGTACAAAACCCGTAGCGGTCGATAGTGAAATCCGACACGATAGGCAGTGAAACCGGAGTGAGTAGCCGCAGCCCGGTCTGGGTGTCTTCGACGGTTATGCCAAACAAAATTCGGCCGATAAGACTCAGCCCACGATTGCCAATTGTCCGGTGTAAGGGCATATGCTCTTTGTTACCTCCGTGCAGACGATTACCAACTACCATCTGAACATCAGGGTGCTCGGCAGCGAATTGCACCATGCGCTCGACGTCTTCGGTCGCATGCTGACCGTCGGCGTCAATTGTGACAACAAACGCCAAGTTGTCGTCATGCAGCATGGCGTAGCGTAACCCGGTACGCGTAGCCGCACCCGAGCCAGAATTCATCACGTGCCGCAGGACGGTCGCATCTGTTTTACGCGCTTCGTCGTAGGTTGCATCCTTAGAGCCGTCTTCAACAATAACAACCTCTACACGAAAACGCTCGGCCTTGGTTTGGATCGTTTTGGGCAAACCCCGCACCACATCCGCAATCTCGCCAGCCGCGTTATATGCGGGTATTACAACCATGATTATTCTTTCACTCATTCGTTCAAAGCTCCTGCTTCACACATTGGCTATCTCGCTATAGCATACCAGGCTGCCACGTTATGGCCAATGGCCAACGATTAGTGCAGCATGTTACATTGGCTGAAAATCTTCGTTTGGCGCAACCTTAAAAATAACCTTTTTATAGGCGACAAAATTCCAAGCCATCACCAAGCAAATAGTGCAGAGCTTTGAAATATACGCGCTGACACCAAAGCGCTGGTTTGCATAGAAGATAAAAAGGTACGTAAACGCGGTGTTAAAAACAAACAGGAGCGTATAGAGTGCTATTTGCAGTTGCGGCTTCTTGTGAGCCTTTTGCTTGCTGGCACCAAAAACCCAAATACGATTAAGCACAAAGCTCACCACAAAACCTGCCAGCAAAGATGTTACGGTCGCGACCAATAGCGGCACTTTCAGCAGGCCGTAGAGCAAGGCAAAACCGCCGTAGTCGGCAACGACTGCCGACATACCAGTTGCACCGTAGCGCAGTAGTTGGCGGATTGCATGTGGCGTAAGTTGTTGTCTGACGAGTGTGATGAGTTTCATGCTTTTAGTAGAGGTACGTTACGTAATTACCGAACAGAGGGCGCAAATGTGTAGCCGAGTCTTGGTCAGTCACAATGTAATACGGCACATGATGTGCCTGAGCCAGGGCAATACACGTCTTGATCGCCGGCAATAGCGTAGCTTGTTCCTCCGGAGCACCAGTGCCGTATGCCAGCGTCGCAAAAATCGTAGAGCTACATTTGGCCGTAGCTGCGTCACCGTCGGTACGATATTGCAGCACGTTAACCCAGTTGGTAATAAGCGAATTACCGAATACTTTGTGGTCTGGCGCGCTATAATGCAGCACCTCGTTGTTAGTCCCATCTAGCTTGTGCGCCAATCCTAGCTGCGTATAAAACTTGGTGTCTGAGTCGTAAAATTGTGGCTTTGGAAAGTGCGTGTAAGTACGGAACATCTGGCGCACTGTCAGCAGTGGATTCTCATTTACCCCCAGCACCAGGAACATGCCTACAGCCAACACGACCGGCACCAAGAACCAGCGCTGGATCGCACTGAGGCTACTTTGCATGCAGGCATACACCAACAGCGCGGCGGTCACTGCCAGCAACATAAGCTCCAGCAAAAACGCCGTCTTAATCGCATAGTAACGCAGTTCGCCAACGCTCAAATACTGGACGGCCATGAGCGCAACAGTCAATAAATAAAACGGTATAAGCACATTCGCCGAAAAATCACGCAGCGCCTGCACCACTTTTGCTCCAAACACCAGGTACAACGTCACTGCCAGTCCAACAATCAATATGCCAAAATGGAAGTCACGGATAATGCCGAGTGCGTTAATACCCTGTGCCGAAGCCAAACGAGCGTACTTAAAGTGCAGGTACAGCGGCAGTAGTTGTGCCAAAAACGCCACATCAACCCAGATGTATTCACGGGTGAAAAAACGCTTGGCCGTTGCCCATGATAATTGTTTTTCGGGCAGCACGTACAATAATGGAGCTATAAGAATACCTGGCACAAGCAACGGGCCCCAACTCATAGACACGCCAAAGGCCAGGAGCAAATACGCAACAACAAGCCAATGATCCGCACGTTTCGCGAGCGGCGCATATTCGTAAAGATACAGAACGCCGAGCATCACCGCAGCACTCACATAGTAATAATTAATGAAACCGTCGTATGCGAAGGGCAACAGGTACAGCAAGCTCAACACCGGGCCTATACCTATGGCGAGCAGGAACATCGGCAACTTCTTGCCTCGCTTCTCGGCAAAAGACTCGAGCAATTGGCAACTTAGGTAGAAGATGAGGTAGCCGAGGAGCGCCCCCCATGCAATATACATACCAACGAATACTCTTGCGTTCATCACCCACGAAAGGTCACGTTGGTTAGCATGCAACCCCTCCATTACGAGCGCACTGGCAAGGTGGAATCCCTTGGGATAATACTGTACTGTACGATAATCGAGGTGTTGTGTTGACGCCATTTCGGCAATCGCAATGTAATGATTGGTACCATCTGGGCTCTGCACACCACCAAACGAGGTGAGCTTAAGTGGATTATTGTGTGCAAAACACAGGAATACAAAAGGCAACACGAAGCACAATACTGCAACTGCTGCCGCGGTATCTTTTTTCTCCCAAAGTACCAGCTTCTGTTTCGGTAATCGCGCTCGCAAACCCCACACCAAACCAAACGTCAGCAGCGTGCTGAGCAAGCTCAGTACGCGAAAGTCGGAGGACGGTAAGACAAAAAACTGCACCACACCCATCAACTGGATAACACTAAATGCCAGGAGGATTGCAGCAACAATACGTGATGTCAAGCTGTGCAACATGCGCGGATATGGCAAGCCGATCGCCAAGACATAAACCAGCGCCAAAACAAACAGTGTTGTGAACCCAAAAAAATCAAGCACCTGGCCAAGACCAAGTAGGGCAAGCCCAATGGCCAGTGGCTTATTCTGCAACAACTGTTTCATATATACTCACAAGTTCTTTTGATACGTTTGGCCAGGCGGCTTTTTGGGCATAAGCCTTGGACGAAGCAGTTTGTTTGGAGATGTCGATGCGCTGCAACTCACGCGCTAACTCATAGTAGGCAAAAGTTTCGCACAACACAACGGCACCGTCGGCGTCGGCGGCCAGTTCCTTGATCGAAGCCGTCGGGAAGGCGACAACTGGCTTGCCATTGCCAAAGCCAAGGTT
>CAZDTZ010000020.1:0-21346 GCA_964508535.1 uncultured Candidatus Saccharibacteria bacterium | reverse complement strand
GGGGAAATGTGCACAGTGACCACCACCTTTTTGCCGGCGGCCTTGCCGGCTTCTATAACGCGACGAAATGCATCGTGGCCGTACAGGCCAAACTCGTGCTGCACATGCAGCACGTCATAGCCCGCCAATTCTTCCTGCAGTTTGGCAGCCATTTCGGCCAAATTTGTTGGGTCCATATTAAATGTTTCGTACGGTGATACGCCAAAATATTCGTTCTCGATGTGTGGCGCGTTAGCCATGCCGCGGATGTGGTGTGCCAAATATTTGGCCACACCACACTCTTCGTATCGCGAACTAAAGTGCAGTATTTTTATATCTTTGCTCATAACATCTCCTTCATATGTGTCGTGACCTGGGCAAACGACTCGTCCCACGAAAATTGTTTATACGTTTTGGTATGTTGGCGCAGTTTCTTTAGCTTAGACGGCTCTAGCCAACGCTGGATTCCAGCTAGGCATTCATCAGTAGAATTCGGGTTAAAGTGCTCAACAAAATCCTCGGCGATCTCGGTCATACTGCTCGTATCGCTGCACAGACATGGCACGCCACGGGCCACACTTTCGGCGATTGGAATGCCCCAGCCTTCGTAAAGACTTGGTAGCACAGTAAACATGCAATGATCGTACAGCCACGATAATTCTTGGTCGCTTTTGTTGACCATAAATACAAACTGGTCGGCAACTTCGGGGTCCTTAGACATCAGTTCCACTGTTGCTTCGGCCATCCAGCCGTAACGGCCGGCAATGACCAACTTGGGAAGTTTGATGCCGCGCGCTTTGGCCAATTTATACACGTAGTAAAACAGCATGTGGTTCTTTTTGAGCTCGATAGTACCCACTACCATGATGTAGTCGTGGCCTTTGAGACCACTGGCGTCAAAGCCTTTGTCTTGTGGTTTTGCCGGTTTGGCAATTTTGATGTCGTCACCCAAACGGAAAACTTCGATCTTCGGAATCGGCAGTTTGTTGTCTTTGAGCCATTTGAGTGCGTCACGTTTGCTATTTTCGGAAACCGACAGCACAAGGCTACAAATCGGTAGGATTCGGCGGCAGTAAATTGGAAATGTTTCGGTGGCGTTGCCAGAATTTGAGAGCTGAGGCACAACAACGGGCGCCATGTCGTGTAAGACCTGCACTAGTTTGGCACCTTGGCCTTCAATTTCTTCTAGTTTGGCTATGAAGTTAGCGTCCCACCACTCACCCCAGGGGATAAACAGCTGATCACCTTCGCCAAACTCAACCCGTTTATAACGACGCATTGCCGCTAGCTTGGCCCTTGTTTCGAGCGATGTAGCAACGCGCGGGCTCAAACGCCGAATACCGCCGACGCCTTTTTTGGCGACTTTCTTCATGAAGTCCGTGGCGCTTATTGATTGTGACTGCGCAGAATTAGAAGAAGCAACTGCCGGGGCAGGGGCGGCCGTTTGCGAACCAAATAAATAATCAATGCCGTGACCGCGGTGCGCCAAGGTTTTGTCCAAATCAATCTCGCACAGCTCGCGTATTTCTTTAACCCAGGTAACAAAAATTGCGTTCGGGTCGGTGGCACGGAATCGCACCGCCATTTCGTGCATCACACGCGGAATTCCAGTTATCTCACCGCCCCAATGCACGAGCTGCGTTACGTCGACAATGGTTCGAGTAGCAATTGTTCGGGCCATAATTAATTTTCCTTTTTTCCGCTTAATTTGCGGACCAGTAGATGTATGAGGCGTTTGGTTGTGGCGGTAATACTGTTATGCGCAACCTGGAGTTCGGCGAACCGCTTCTCAAACGACCGCAGTCGTTCGTTCTCACTGGCCAATTCGCGGACATGATTGGCCTTGTCGACCCCAAATCGCTGCCAGTCCATAAGCAGCTCAAATTGGTCTGCCCGGATACCGCCTCCGCGGTCGGTGATAATATCTTTTATGTAATTAAACTTCTGCTTGCGGTCGGTGCGCTTGTCGACAAAATATTCGTTGAGTCCATCGTCAAACACCAGTTCGTAGTCTGCCGCTTCGAGCATTGGATGCCAGTCGTGCTTTACATGATTAGCCTCGATACACAAAACTTCAGGACGAAATGTTCCCCAGTCATTACTGGACAAAACTTCATATTCCAAACCCTCAACATCGACCTTCATAAAATCGATGTGTGTGATTTTTTGCTCCGCGAGCACTTCTCGCAACGGACGAACTGGCACCACGGTTTCAACGTAGTCTTTTGTGTCGGCATCGGGTGCCTGCTGGTAGTCGGTTTTCACCTCATCCGAGAATGTCGAAAGCCCCTGGCTGCGATAGGTACGCAACGTAAGTGTGGTGTTCTGAGTAGAAATGCCGATGTTGAGATTGATATCACGTCGCCTTTCTTTGACGAACATCTTGTATCGTTCTGTTTGCGGCTCAACATTTACCCCGTGCCAACCCTTTAGGTAAAACAATTTGGTAACAGAATCAAGGTCTGGGTCAAATGCGCCCACGTCAACGTATACACCTTTTTTGACGTCTGGGAAAAACGCCAATAACACCAGGTCCTCCCGGTTCTGGGAATAATATACACACCCGCCGAGCACGCTCGGGTCGTCTGGTTGTTTGTTCGCCATACTTATTTCTTCCTCTTTACAATTGTGCCGCCAACATTGAGGGTTACCGCGATATCAGGGTTTATCGGATACGGGGTTTGCTCTTCTTTGCGTATCTCGACCCATGCGGCCTCCTCCCACCAGTCGGCAGTATTAGCACCGCCGTAGACAATTGCCGGTTCGACCGAATATTTGCCATCGTTGAATACGTTGTCAAATTCCCAAGTTACAACCGCTTTCTCACCCGCCTTCATGCCGTCCACGAACTTGTGCTTAATGTGGCTGTTCGTGCCAAGCAGGGATGTACCCCCTGCGTTACGCACCAAAAAGCCAAAGTTTGGCGCCTCGATATCACGCTTCGCTCTGGCCGTGGCGGTGACGACAATCTTCTTGCCGCTATCGGCAGTTGTGATGTTGGCAGATTCGTAGCGGATCGCACCATCACCCCAACGTTTTTCGGTTAGGTCTTTATTTTGCGCGTCGGGATCACCGTTCTCGATAAATAGCCGTGTATATTTGGAAGCAATTTTGTCGGCAGTGCCGGCCGCAATGATCTGGCTTTTCTCGATAAGTACGGCACGGTCGCAATATTCACGCACGGCGCTCATGTCGTGGCTCACAAATACCACTGTCTTGTGGTTACGTTTGAGCGTACGGAAGTAATCGAAACACTTCCGCTGGAAGTCGGCGTCGCCCACGGCCAGCACTTCGTCAACCAGCAATATATCGGCCTCGGAGCGCGTGGCCAAAGAGAACGCAAGGCGAACTTGCATGCCCGACGAATAGTTCTTCAGCTTCTGGTCCATAAAGCGTTCCAGCTCGGCAAACGACACAATGTCGTTATACATAGCCTGCATTTCTTTACGCGAAAACCCAAGTAGGGCGCCGTTCAAGAATACATTCTCTCGGCCAGTAAGTTCCGGATTAAAGCCAACTCCTAGTTCTATAAATGGCACAAGCTTGCCAACAGTCGCGACTTTGCCATTGGTCGGCTGGTAGATGCCGGCCAAAATCTTGAGCATCGTACTTTTACCACTTCCGTTGCGTCCGACAATGCCAAAAAATTCGCCTTTTTTAATCTCAAACGAAATGTCTTTGAGCGCGTGTTGCACTTCGGCACCATGCTTTCGCTTGCGAAACAAGCCGGTGAACGCACTCTTTACGCTGGTGCGTTTTTCGTGGGGCAATACAAAATTCTTGGACACGCCAGAAACACGGATGGCAACGTTTGTCTCATCGATTTGCTTGGCCATCTACACATCCTCCGCAAACGATTTTGAGTTCTTTCGGAAATAATACGCCGAGAACACGGCAACCAGCATGACGATACTAAAAGGTATGATTCGGATTGCCGAAGAATGCCAGATGCTGGCAATTGTTGGCGTCTTGGACGTAATAATCACGTGTCGCAAATCTTGGATGTTCTGCGAGATCGGATTGAGCATCAGCGGTTTGGCAAATTTAAGCGGCACTTTGTTGAGCGGATAGAAAATCGGCGCTGCATAGAATAACCCCTGCAGAATGACCTCCCAGATATAGCTCATGTCACGCAATTTAACGAAAACTGCGCTCAGCAAAAATGCCAGCCCGAGCGCCAATAAAAACAGCTCGCCCAGCAAGGGAATCGCCCACAGAATGTGCGGCGTGATCGCCACGCCATCTACCGCCATGAAGATACCGATAACCACAAAATTCAAGGCCAAGTTGATAAGCGCGCTGAACGACACCGCCAATACCACGACATATTTCGGGAAGTTAATTTTTCGCAGCAGATCGCCCTTGCCAACAATCGAACTCACGCCGTTCGAAGTCACCTCAGTAAAGAAATTCCATAACACGATGCCCAGCAACAAATACTCAGTGCTGTGCGGCACGCCATAGTCGAAACGCAAAAACTTGAGGAATACGACGTACATGATCAAAAAGATCATCAGCGGCCGCAGCAACGACCACAAGTACCCCAGTACCGACCCCTGGTAACGGAGCTTGAAGTCGGTCTTCACTAATTGTTTGAGCAAGATAAAAGAGTAGTTGTAGCGCGACTGGAGTTTTTGCAAGGTTGGTGATGCCATATATTATGTATGCGCTCGCCGTTCGATTACAGAAACAGGCGTGCCGTCCCTCGTCCTCGGCGATTTGAATTACTTCCTAATACTATGTCATTATACTAGCATTATCATGCGAAGAACAACTGAGCAGCAATGAAGACAACACCCTCAAAACGCCCTATAAAGATACTTTTCGAAGCCACGCCCATGGTTACCAACAAGACCGGCGTCGCCTATTACACCGAGCGTCTCGCTGTCAGCATGGCCGAAAAGTACCCGGACGAGATAGAGATGGTGGGCTTTTATTACAACTTTTTGGGCCGCCGCGACTCGTCCCACCTGCCGCGCCGCAAGAATTTGCGCTACACCCGTGCCTCGTTTATCCCCAGCAAAATCGTCTACCAGCTGCGGCGGTGGGGGATTGAATTTCCCATCGAGCTGCTCACCTTCGAGCGCGCCGACTTTATTCTCTACCCAAATTTTTTGAGCCAGCCCACGCTATTTGGTACGCCAAGTGCACCAGTTATCCACGACCTCACCTATCTGGACTTGCCGCAGTACGTGGCGCCCAAGCTCCGCCGCGACCTCATCCGTTTTATCCCTAAGGCAATCCAACGGTCTAAATTTGTAATTACGGTTTCGGACTTCAGCAAGCGCGGCATCATCAAAACCTACGGCGTCGCCCCGCAAAATGTACTGGTCACACCAATCCCACCCGCTCAACCACTACAGATGAGCGCCAAAGACCGACAAGCCGAACTAAAAGCCGCCGGCATTACCAAGCCGTTCATCTTATTCCTGGGCACGATTGACCCGCGCAAAAACGTTATTGGCCTCGTCGACTCCTATCTGGGGCTGCCCAAAAACTTACAAGACAAATACAGTCTGGTGCTTGTTGGCCGTATTGAGTTACTGGCCACTGCCGAGGTTGCCAAAATTAATGAGGTGGCCAAGGCCGGGCGCAATGTTATCCATCTTGGCTATGTCTCGGATCAGCTCAAGGAAGCTCTGTACCAATCGGCCGTCATGTTTGCGCACGCCAGCAAATACGAAGGCTTCGGCATGCCCGTCCTGGAAGCAATGGCGTACGGCCTGCCGTGTGCACTCAGCGGCATCCCGGTATTCCGCGAAGTAGGGGGCGACGCTGCGGTATATTTCGATTGGAAAAAACCAACTACGGGCACCAAAGTCATCGCCGATTTACTTAAGAACCCCGAAAAAGCCGCCGCCCTTGGCGCGCGGGCCAAAGCCCATGCCAGCACCTACAGTTGGGACAAAGTAGCTAAAGAAGTCGTCGAGAAGATCCGCGCCAGCCTCCCTCGTTAACCCCGGCGACCTGGGCGGCGCGTAGTTTTCGCAGCCTTGACCCTCGAGTGATCCGGCAAAGCTAAGCCAAAACCCGCCAATATCCACCATTGTGCCGCCACGGCCTCGTTGCTCCACATGTGAAACAGCATATTCATGAGGACGTATGCCCAAAAACTACACAGCAAACTCAACACTAACAGCCGATCTTTATGCCGGAGCAGGGCACGGTAGACCCAGACATTCATCGCCACAAAGACTCCCACCCCGATTATACCCACTTCATACCCCACTTGGATGTAATAATTCTCGGTCAAAAAACTACCCGCTGGGTTTTGGATCGAAGCCAACCCTGCCGTCCCTGGCCCGTGCCCGAACGGATTGTGAACTATGCCTTCTAGCCCACGTTTGGCAAACACCCAGTGGAAGCCATTCGAGTCATATGCCGCCTGCGGCTTGCCCGTACTGTGCGTCAGCGCACTCTTGAGAATGTAGGTATGTCTGGCGGCAAACAGCCCAATACCGCATAGCGCAACCATGACAGCCAACACCAACCAATACCGCCGCGCAAGTACCAACACCCTACGCCCATATTGCCAGGCCACGAGCAGCCCAATGCTCAGCAGGGCAGCCGCCCACGCCCCGCGCGAAAACGTTAATACCAACGCCGCGGCATGCAACGCAAGTAACGCCGTCAACAGTACACGCCGCTTTATCGTCGCCGACGTTAGCAGCAGGGCAGTGAGCGCCGTGATTGGCAGAATAAGATATGCGCCGAGTGAGTTCGGGTCGCGCAACGTGGACATAATGCGTGGCAAATTTGGCTTGTTATCGATGAAGAATGCCGGCAGCGTGCCGCGGTCGACTCCATACCCCACATGTGCCAGTATATTGTGCGGCAGAAAATATTGTGCGACACCAAATATTGCCACTAAGGTGCTGATACCGACCGTCAGGCGAAGGAGAAGGGCTGGTTTCTTAATCATTTCCTTAACTCCAAGGAGTAAACCCGCCCCCAAGCCCACAAAAGCATACCCAAACAGGCGATTGTTGTAAATAATGCCAAGAAGAGCACTGTTCCGGTAAATAGCAGGGTGGGCCGTCCACACTAAAAAGTGCAATAACAGATAGAAAACGCCCAATAAAAGCAGCGGCTTGAGAGTGTCTACTTCCCTACGCTTCCGCCAAACTAAACAAAATGTGAACACGACGAACATCCCAAGGGCCACATCTTTCGCCAACTTCCAAACATCTAGCCCGCCGGTTAACAGACTAAGTGACTGGCTCAAGAAGACGTGAAACGGCATATAGGCCAACAACGCCAGCGCGCCCCAATATGGGGCTCGCCTCAAGATCGACCCGAAGGTTAGACCCGGGGTTGGTGGTCGTGTTTGCATTACCGTATAATTATAGCAATATGTCGCACCACATCGTCATCGACGCGCGCAACCGGCGCTCCAGCACCGGCCGCTATACAGATCGCCTGGTCCAGCATTTGCAAGATGTCGACGCCAGCAATCGCTATACCATATTGGTACAACCCGACGACGATTGGCAAATGCGAGCAGGGAACTTCCGCACCCTCCCCTGCCCCTTCCCCCAATTTTCGTTTAACCCGCTCGACCAGCTCAAATTTGCCTGGCAAGTCTACCGCCTCAAACCCGATTTGGTACACTTCACCATGACCCAGCAGCCCCTGCTCTACTTCGGCAAAATCGTCACTACCACTCACGACCTCACGATGTTTAAATTTGTGCGGCGGGGCAAAACACCGGCACTCTTATTCTGGGTAAAGATGCGCCTGTACCACTTCCTGATGTGGTGGAGCCACCGCAAATCCGCGCGCATTATCGTGCCCACGAACACCACAGCCAAAGAAGTCGGCAACTTCCAGCCGTTCAGCAAGCATAAGCTCGTGGTCACCTACGAAGCCAGCGAACCACCGTCAGCTGCCAAAAACGTCCAACCCAAGGGCATCGAGGGCGTTGGCGGTGACTTCATCATGTGCCTCGGTACCGGCTTTCCGCACAAGAACCTGCCACGCATGATCGAAGCTTTTGATCTGTTACACGTCACCTACCCCAAACTCAGACTCATGCTCGTGGGCAAAACCGAAAAACACTACATCGAACTCAAAGAATGGGCCAAAAACCATCCGTCCTACGACCACATTGTGTTCACCGGCTTTTTGCCAGACGAAGAAGCTCACTGGATGTACGCCCACTGTCGAGTTTACGTGCTCACTTCCCTGTCTGAAGGCTGGGGTCTGCCACCGCTAGAAGCTATGACCTACGGTGCTCCAGTGGCCTGCAGCAATGCAAGCGTGATGCCCGAAGTCAATGGCGATGCCGCCCTGTACTTCGACCCCCACAGCCCTGGTGACATCGCTACTAAAGTCGGCGAAATCCTCGACAACCCTAAACTACGCGCTAAACTCATCGCCGCCGGCACCAAACAGGTAAAAAAATACTCCTGGCGCCGCATGGCCGAGCAAACACTCGACATCTACAAAGACGTGCTCACGTCTTAAACTATTCGGCCTGAGCCTCGGCGACTTTAAGCACGATGTGCCGGTCGCGCCCATCTCCGACAGATTCGCTGGTGATGCCCCACTCTTGGGCTAATTTGTGCACCGTGCGGCGGTCAGCCGCGCCCATGGGGTCGAGGTCCATTGGCTCTTTGCTCTCTTTGACCTGTTTCATCCAGTCGGCAGCGCGTTCGGTCAGGCGGTCGGCGCGCTGTTTTTTGTATTCGGCAACGTCGACGTTCACGCGAGTGTAGGCGTAGCCCTGATTTTTGAGGGCATTGCTGGTCAAAAACTGCATAGCGCGCATGTTGTCGCCTTTTTGGCCGATCAAAAAGCCGTTGAGGTGGGTGCTGGGCACGTCGAGTTCGATGACGTCGTCTTCGGCAGTCGCGTGAACGTCGGTGTTAAGACCAAAGAATGAGAGCAGGTCTTCAAGATACTTTTTCGCGTACTGGATTGCTTCTTCGATATCCTCTGTGCCGACCATTATTTTTTCCTCCGATTACTACCCTTACTCACCTTACCACCCGACTTCTTCTTGGACTTTTTAGGTTTAGCGGGTGCCTCAATAACTTCACCTTCTGCGATCTTGCTGACGTCTTTCTTGGATGACGTAGGGCCAGCGACTCCGGCCTCCAACTCTTCAGCATCCTCACGTAGCAAAATGGTTTGCTGAATAAGGGCAACGATGCCGCCAACCAGCCAGTACAGGGCTAGCGCCGAAGCTAAATTGACCGTAAACAAGAAGATCATAACTGGCAACAAGAAGCGCGTGCTGCGGCCAACAGCGGCGTTGACCTCGGCTTGGTCGGCCGCCTGGCCACTGCCGGCACCCTTGAGAATCTCGCGCAGCGACTTGGAGTCCTTAGTGGTAGGCATCAACTGCTTACTCTGGTAAAACTGCACGATGGCGCTGGCCAGTACGATTATCATCGCTGGCCAATACAAACCCTTTGGCCCGAGGGCGCTACGGGTCAGGTCAACGACATGGAACAAGGTAGCGTCAAACTGGTGGATATTAGGCGCGAGATGCTTCATCCACGACAGATGCTGCAATGCCGGGTAGGCAAATGTTTCCAGCTGCGAGTGGTCGTTGAGCACGCGGCGCAGACCGCTGTACAAACCGATAAGAATCGGCACCTGCAGCAGCATCACGCCAATCGAGCCAAACGGGTTGATGCCCCGCTCTTTGTAGAGCTCCATGGTCATCATTTGCTCGCGGCGCTTGTCGCCTTTGGCTTCGGCCTTGATGCGCTTCATCTCTGGCTGGAGCTTGCGCATCACTTTCACCTGGTGCAATTGTTTCTTCACAAGCGGGTACATCAGCAAGCGGACCACAATCGTGAACAAAATAATGCTCAGGCCAAAGTTGTGGCCAGGCACCAGCGCGTAAATCAGCACTAGTAGGTTAAAAATCGGCTGTACAATCAGCGTAGTAAACATTAAGCAGTTGTCTCCCTGGTATTTAGTACCTTTACTATACCATGGCCGGGCGCTTCTTGCGTGCCCGCAGGTGCTTGGGCAAGTACGCCGGCTTTTTCAAGCTGGGTGGTTACTGCGACCCTCAGCTCCTCGTGGGCCAGCGTCGCCAGTTCGGCGCCATATACGCTAAACACGAGATCATATTGCGGGGCGATGCGGCCACCCTCGCGGCGGACGACCTCAAAGATCCGACGACGAATACGGTTGCGCACCACAGCGGCTTTGCTCACCTTGCGGCTCACCACCACTGCCAGCCGCCAGCCTTTGAGCCGCGGATTTTGGACAAAGCGTAATGCTAACGGTACATCAGCTCGCACGGTCGTACCTTTTTGGTACACAAACCGTAGCGAACTTCGCCCATGGAATCGATGTTTGGAGTGGATCATCGCTGACACATTCCCTTCCGCCGACGCTTACTCGCGTCGTAGCACCGTAAAATTATTTCGACAAGCGTGCGCGGCCCTTGTTGCGGCGGCGTTTCAGCACGAGGCGGCCAGCATGGCTAGCCATGCGCTTCATAAAGCCGTGGACGCGTGCAGCGTGGCGCTTTTTTGGTTGGTACGTTCGTTTTGGCATATGCTCTCACTCTACAGGATGTGGACCCCTTGGACAAGCCAAGTACGGCGCCCAGCCCTGCGCTTCCTTTATATACTTTCTTATATATGCCGTCGCTAATCACTAAATACGTAATGAAAATGACGACATTTACCCCACTAATACTAGCAAGTTTTCCACACTTAGCCAAGTACTTTCCACAGATTTTACAGATAGGCCTCTTCGATGTGTATAACTTCTACACCGTTAGCTCATTTAGTTGTGATTTTGTAGACTCATGCTAAAAATATGTGGAAAAGTCCGATGCCCTAGCGTATAGTCATGTACATAAAGGTTTGAGTGAGGGTATGCAACAACCATCGAGTTTATGGCAGGCTGTATTAGGCGAGATCGAGCTAACGGTGTCGCGCGGCAACTTTGTAACGTGGTTTAAAAACACTTGCTTGCTCAAACAGGATGACGAGCGCACCGTCATTGGCGTACCCAATGTCTTTATAAAGCAGCAGCTTGAACGCAAATATAACGACCTGGTGTTGCAAACCCTGCACAAGAATGGCGCCACTGCCGAACGAGTAGAATATAAGATCCACTCTTCGCTCACCCCTGCCCAGCGCGAAGAAGACCCGATGGTGCTGCGTAGTGGCGAGCCGACGACGGCTGCGCCAGCAACCACTACCACAGCCGCTCGGCCACAGGCTACGGCACTAACGCACACCTATCGTCTTGGCCTCAACGAACGCTACATCTTCGATAACTTTATCGTGGGGTCGGGCAACGAGCTGGCCTTTGCAGCCTGCCAGGCGGTTGCCGCCAACCCAGGCACCAAGTACAACCCACTCTTTTTGTACGGCGGCGTGGGCATTGGCAAAACACACCTCATCCAGGCCGTCGGCAACGCTGTGCTGGCCAACAACCCTAAGGCGCGTGTTGTATATGTAAGTAGTGAACAATTCTTGCAGGAGTTTGTCGACGCCCTGCGCTTCCGCAAAAACACCGACTTCGCCGACTTTTACCGCGGCGCCGATGTGCTTATCGTGGACGACGTGCAATTCATTGCTGGCAAAGAAAAGGTCCAGGAAGAATTCTTCCACACCTTTAACGCCTTACACCAGGCCAGCAAACAGATTATTATTAGTAGCGACAAAAATCCGCGCGACATCCCTACATTAGAAGAGCGCCTGCGCTCCCGCTTTGTGTGGGGTATGAGCATCGACATGCAAACACCAGACTTCGAAACGCGCTGCGCCATCTTGCAGACTAAAGCGCACAACCAAGGCGTGGAACTCACCAACGATGTCACCGACTACCTGGCCACCAACGTCCAGACCAACATTCGCGAGTTGGAAGGCGCACTCAACCAGTTGCTGGCCTTCTGTGAAATGCGCAACATTGAGCCCAGCCTGGGCATCGCCAGTAGCCTGCTTGGTTCTAGCGGCGCCCGGCCCAAGCATATCAGCGCCCGCCAAATTATCGAACGCACCGCCCGCCACTACCAAATCCCCATGGAGGACATCATGGGGCCCAAGCGCGACAAAGATATTGTGGTGCCACGACAGGTTGCCATGTACATGCTGCGCAGCGAGCTGCACCTCAGCTTCCCGAAAATAGCGCGCGAACTTGGCCGCAAAGACCACACTACCGCCATCCACTCCATCGAAAAAATTGAGCGCGAGTCACAGGCCGATGCCGACATGCGCTCAGCCATCACGGCTATCAAAGGAAAATTGTATGCGTAGTAAGACCGACGCAGCTAGCACCAACCTTATTTTTAGTGCTCAATATGTGTGCACAACCTGGGCACAACGTGTGGTAACCGTGGGCACAGAATATCGAGTTGCACACAAAATGTGCGCAGCAAACCACAGCCTCACACGCATAGTGGCCACAGCACCCTCGATTTCTACACCCACTGCCTATGTACTAACCACTGCTTATACCCAACCCCAGACGTCGTTTTCTACCCCGTTATCTGCATGGTTTTCCCCACTGTCCACAGGGCCTATAACAATGACTACTACATATATTAATTAGTAAGATAGTAAGTAAGGAGCACATGATGAACCTACAAGTCACCCAGGAAAATTTGAATAAGGCGCTCGGAACCGTAGCTCGTGTAGCCAATGCTCGCGGCACACTACCTGTATTAGCGAACGTACTTATTAAGACAGTGAACAATCGTTTGAGTATTGCTGCCACCAATCTCGACATTGCCATTACGCACTACATTGGTGCCAAGGTTACTGAGGAAGGTGCCATCACTGTCCCTGCCCGCCTGATGCAAGACTTTGTTGGTAGCTTGCCCACGGGCGTTATTAACCTCAACCTCAACGACTACAAACTTAATATTGCCACTGAGCAATACCAGTCGATCATTAACGGCGTCTCAGCCGAAGAATTTCCGGTGATGCCAGCTATTACCGAAGGCAAAAAATGGTCGGTGCCAGCCAATGTTATTAAGAAGAGTCTGCAGCAGGTCGTGATTGCTGCCAGTACCGACGAAGCCCGTCCGGTGCTCACCGGTGTATACGTACACACCATCGACGGCAAACTGTACATGGCAGCCACCGACAGCTATCGCTTGGCCGAGAAGCAGCTGCTCGCCACCAAGGAAGACATTAATTTGCTCGTACCGGTTTCGGCTATGCAAGATTTATTGCGTATTGTTGGCGACGCCGAAGACGACGTTCATGTGACAAGTGACGAGCAGCAGGTCTTGTTTCAGGTTGGTGACGTCGAGCTAGTTGCTCGCCTCATCGAAGGTAAATATCCCGACTACCGCAAGCTTATCCCCGAGAAGTTCGAGGTCTCAGCTACTATGAAGCGCGCCGACTTGCTCAACGCCGCCAAAATCTCCAGCTTATTTGCCCGCGAAAGCGCTGGCAGCATTACGCTTAACATCGATGAAGGCACGCAGGAACTCAGTATTCGTTCTGTTGCTTCTCAGCTCGGTGAAAACACAGCCAACGCCAACGCTAAGGTTGTGGGCACTGGTTCGATCACGCTCAACTCGCGCTATTTGCTCGATGCCCTGCATGCGCTGAGCGGCGACGAAGTGGCCTTTTGCTTTAACGGCAAGTTGGAGCCGTCGGTGCTCAAAGACCCAACCGCCACTGATTACGTCCACATCATTATGCCGCTCAAAAGCTAATCCCCGCCCGGCTGACGTAGAATAGAAACATGATCACCGATTTACGCTTGCAGCATTTCCGCTCGTATGACGATGCGTCGTTTGAGCTGGGCCCGGGTGTGAATATTATCGTAGGGCCCAATGCCAGTGGCAAAACCAATTTGTTGGAGGCCGTACTGCTGCTGGCCCGCGGTAGCTCGTATCGGGCGAGCGACGCCGAGCTGGTGCAGTTTGACGCACCCTGGGCTCGTCTAGACGCCGACACGCCGCACGGCCACCGTGTGGTTAAGTTGCAGGCTGCGGCCGGCGACAAGTACCTCAAAAGCTTTGAGGTCGATGACCAGCCATTTGCCCGCCTACTGCAGAATCGCACAATACCTGTCGCGTTGTTTGAACCAAACCATTTACTGTTACTAAGCGGTTCACCCGACCTACGCCGCACGTTTTTGGACGACCTCATCGAGCAAACTATTCCCGGATATGGGGCGACCCGTCGCCACTACCGCCGCGTGCTCGCCCAGCGCAATGCTTTGCTGAAAAAGCAGCCGCCGGGGCTGCGTGACCAATTATTTGTTTGGAATCTGCGCTTGAGCGAGCTGGGCGGCAAGATTGCTCGCGAGCGCAATACGTTGGTGAGTCGTTTCTCTGGCCGCATGAGCGAGCTGTACGCCGGCCTGAGCGGGCAAAAAAATAACATCGAAGTAGCCTACGCCGCCCAATTTCCGGCCGAGACCTACGAAACCGCTTTGCTACACAAACTGGAGACCGGCGTTGAAAACGACATCATGCGCGGGTTTACGGCCTCTGGTCCACACCGTGACGACCTTGTGGTGCGTATTGACGGCCATCCGGCATCCGAGGTCGCCTCGCGCGGCGAAACTCGCACCCTGGTACTGGCGCTCAAAATGCTTGAATTATATCTGTTAGAAGAAATTCGTGGCAGCAAGCCATTGTTGCTCCTCGACGATGTCTTCAGCGAGTTGGACGGCAAACGTCGCCAAGCTCTCACCGCTTTTGTGGCCGACTACCAAACGTTTATCACGACCACCGACGCCGATCTCGTTGTGCATCATTTTACGAGCAGCAATATTATCCCACTCAGTGCTGCGTAGTCTTTGTGTCGGGGTCGCTATTCGTCGCCGACGCCAGCAGGAGTTGTGTTCACGCCTCCGGTGTCGGTGCTGCCTGTGTCTGCGGGGTTGGCCGCGTTGTCGTTGTTGGTGCTGGAGTTGTCATACGCTTGGTAAACGATGTTCATTTTTGCGGGGTTAAAACCTTGTGATACGATCCAGTCGCGAGCGTCCTGTTTGCCTTGGTCGGTGTTGGTCGAAATATAAACCCCTGGTTGTGAAGGATACTGCGCCTTGTCTGGTGTTGTCCCGTAGTCGACGCGGTATTCAAAGCCAGGGCCGATAAACGGTAGCTGCTCAATGAACGGCTGTATGTCCACTTGTTGCGCAGCAGACTGGTCGGACGCAGTCCCGGTTAGGCCCTCGATTTTGTAGGCTTCGGTCGGATGTTCTTGCAGGTACTGGCTGCCCTGCGAGTCGCTTGGCTGCAAATAGACGTAGAGGTTTTGGGACACGCCTTTTTTGGCACTAAAGCTGCCGGTGCGCGTCTTAAAGTGGTCGCGAGTCGCTTTCCAGGTGTAGCTGCCCGGGCTTACGTACACGGTTCCCGAGTTGCTCACGTTGTGCCCATTAAAGGTCAGTTTTACGCCAGATGGCGCCGACTGTACGGCAATAGGTGCCATTTGTGCGTGCCTGATGTTTGTCAGCACCGCATACGCGCCATACAGCACAAACACGACAATTGCGGCGAAGAAGAAAATGCGTATTTGCTTGGTTCTGTCGTCCATACTAAACAGCCTTTCTGGCCTTATCCCTTAACCCTAAACACTTCAAAGTGCTGGCCTTGCCCAGCCGGGCTCTGGTAGAAGCGGGTTGCCTGCGGTACATGGCCAAACCACGAAGCACCGGCCGAATTATATTTATTGCCATTGCCCCACGGTCCCATATAGATGTAGGTGTGCCCAGTGCCCGAGCTGGTGACGAGGATGTCGCCTGGCTGCAGTGATGCGGTGCTGGTCGGGTCTTGGCCGCCAGAGAGGACGCGGGTGTATATGCTGGGGTGGCTCTCGAGGTATGGCCGCTGGCTATCTGTGCCGCGCGAGACATATTTGGGGTCAACACCGCTGGCCTTTACGGTTGTGGCAACGAATACGCCGCAGTCGCTGAAGGCGGGGTCGCCCGACGTGTCGCTGGTGTAGCCGTCGACGGCTACTTCAACCTTCCCATAGTTGCCAAAGGCGTCTACTCTATATTTGCCGTGCCCACCGTTGGGCCAGGCTAACAGCTTAGCTTCGGCTACGATCTTGGCAGCATTGCCGGTGACGCCGTTTACTGGGCTGTCGCAGGCCGATGCCGTGCCTGCGGGTGTGCCAGCAACAGGTGTGCCGCCCTTGAGCGGGACGGCCGCTTCGATGCCTTTAATAAGCCCGTTGGCGTACTTTTGCTTGTCTGCGTCGCTGAGCCCATCTTTGTGCTTGATGGGGCTGCTACCAGGGCTGCTGTAGCCGCCGGCTTCGTTGTATATCCAGGGGACCTTGGAGAATAGTTGTACCATCCACATATCGCCTCTGGCGGGTAGTCGGGTTCCAATATCGCCACCTGCGTCGGCTTTGACGGTTACCAAATGTCCCTCGGCAGCAGTGCGCTGTGTCCGAATTGCTTCGGCAAACTTTTGGCTGGTTGAAGCAACGTTAGCATCGGTGAATGAAACCTTGGGGCCGGTGGAGCTGCTGCTCGTTTTATATGTGGCACCTATACCAGTTTTGGTCAGCGTGCCATAGTTTTGGCGGTAGCCCCCGACTTGTTGTGGGTATACATAGTTGTTGCCACCGGAGAATGATATTCCGGTGCCGGGAGGGCCGGCTTGGTCGTGAATGCTGACGGCTAATGCGGCATGGGAGTCGTTAGCTTTGGTTGCCCGCTGGCGGAAAGAGACGTCTTCGTGAGCAGACGACTTGGTCAGATCCACTGTATAGCCATCTTTTTTAAGCTGTGTTTGCACGAGTCCGGCAACCTCGTACATGTCATCGATTTCTGGAGTGTTTCGGTAGTCGAAATCGACAAGGCCGGTTGTTGGGTCGTAGTCTCCAATCGTGTCGCCGCTGTGTCCGGGATCCAGCACGATCATATTATTGACCCCGTCGGCAGTCATCGATCCAGAGCCTGTTGCGCCCGTGATGCTGGGGCCCTGCGTATCACAACATGCCGCCGGCGCGCTGCTGTCTGCACTCGCCGTTCCTCCTGCGAGGTCTGGGTTTGTTGGAATGGTCGCACCCGGGTGGAACGTGAGCTTGGAGCTGTCTGATAGTGTTTTGGAGTCGCCCACGCTGCCGCGCATCACCATTGCAGCTGTCTTTGACCAGTTGTCGATAATTTGTGACGATAAGCTAATATAATGGTCGTAGTACGCTCCAGGATCGCTGAGTGATGCAGTCGCCCACTCCAGGTTTCCTGGCGTCTCTTTGTAATAGGTGAGCGCGTGGAAGAATTGGGCTACGGAGGAGTCTGGCTTGGTGAGTATGTCGCCCAACCGTGTTTGGAAGTGCGATTCAACGGGCGGCTGGCTCCAGCCAGACATAGCTCGGGCAATGGCCTCAACGCCGTCGTCAAAGTTCTTGTAGGCTTGCTTGCCATCAACCGCGTGGGCCGTAGCCAGCAGCGCCGGGTCGCCGTAGCCAGCGTTATATGGGTTCCAGAAATCGTTGTTTGTGCTGCCACCGCCTTCGCCGTAAGCGAACGTTACCAGGGCTTCAACGTGCGCCAAGGTAACCGTATTAGCGGTTGGCACCTGTCGTTTGGCGGCGATATTCTCAAGTAGCTGAATAGCGAATTGTTCAATAATATATGGCGGCTGCAGCCCGCTCTTCCATACGCCGCTCCCCCCGGATCCACCAGCGCTCGGGTCGGCGCTTGCGGTCAGCGCGTCGGCTGTATTGCAGACCGCGTCGGGATCGTAGTATGGGTCTTGGCCGGGATACTGAGTAATAGCCTCGAGGTCTTTTTGGCTAATGCAAGATGGAGGCGTGGTGTCTGGGAAGCCGTTGCAGTCGGCAAACACAACAAGCGTTCGGGTGCATGTGCTCAACATCAGGGCGGTTAGGCTCAGGTAGCCAAAACGTGTCAGATAGATGCGTAGTCGACGCATAGGTTAGTTGCCCCCCGTTCCACCGGCGGTCTGCAGGCCGATTTGTAGACGCATAGTAGTATCGTAATCCATGGACAGGCGGTAGCGGAAGACTAGATCGCCGAGGTCGGGATTGTGCGATCCAAGCTGCTGCGGCGAGCAGGTACCTTTGGTTGGGCTAATGTCGGTGCTGTCTGGGCTAAGTCGCTCGATGTCGCCTGCGTCAAGCAAGGTGCTCACTGGTTCGGTGAAGCATTTGCCGTACGTGTCGATAATGGTTTGCTCTTTGCCGCTGTCCTCTAGTACTTTTTGGTTTTCTTCCGGCAGGTATGAGCTGCTGCTGTCGATGGTATTCTCTTCGTCCTGGGTCCAGCCAAACTGGACGTTGCCGTAGTGTAAGGTGCCGTTAGTGTTGGGGCCTGCAAAAGCGCGCGGGCTTAAGACGCCGAGGATGCTTGAGAAAAGCGTGGTTGGCCGCAAGAATTGCGCTATGCTGCCCAGTGATTTGCCGACAAAGTTGTGGTTCGCATTGGCCAAGATGTCGCTGCCCACGCGGGAAAACAACGAGTCGGCATTGCTCAGTGCAAAGTAGCGAGTCGTAAAGCTTTGCGACTTGTTGTAGGTCAACACTTCATTTCTATCCGCCTGGTCGTTCTGCGCGACAGCGGCATTGGTCATAGCCACGCCGCCGGTGTTCTGCTGCATGTATGTGGAAGCTATGTAGTCGTTTCCTGCCCCGTTTTCTTCCAGGAATGGATGGCCTGCGGCTGCGCCAGTAACCGAGACCGAGTAATCCTTGACCACCATCTGCGCCAGGAATGTGGCGCCGGCTATGAGCCCCCCTTGCTTGACTGTATCTACACCAAGATCTTTGACGAAGCTGTATACGTCGGATCTCGCTTCTTTGGTTGCGAACTGGTTGATGATTCTGCTAATGATGGTGTTAACGGCAACGTCGGTTGCTCCTTCGGCGGCCACAACTGCGCCTTCTTCGGCCGCAGGCTCGGCGCCTCCGGTGAAGAAGCCAAGGATTGCTTCGCCAGTTAGGTTGAGAATGCCGACACCAATGCCAAAGAATAGGTTGGTAACAACCGGGCAAGCACCGGCTGCGCCATCGAGGACGCTGGCCACACCTCCTGATCCAAGCAGCGCATCAAAGATAGTAGACGTCTTGTAGGTGCCTATTGTTGAGGCGGATGGGTTGGCTGGGCTGAGGGTGTTGATCGGTTTGTTTGCGGCAAGGCGCATAGGCGACGAATCATTGAGGTGCGGCCCAATCGTATCATTATAAGCGGCCAGCATCGGCTGGTTGATGTTTATGGTGCCACCTGCTCGCTGTTGGCCGGCAACCGCGTCTGTGGTGGCAGCCTCACGTGCCATGGCCTCCGACTTGGCTTGGCTGTTTTCGGGTGACACCTTCGAGCCGTCGATGACCAAGCAAACGGGCACAGCAATGTTATAAATTGGGTTGCCGAGTTTTGCGAACCCCACCAAGAATTTGCGCAATTTTGGCCGGTCGTACGACCTTTTCAAGACGGCTACAGCTTTCGTTGATACTCCTGCATCGTCTTGGCCGTTACCGTTATTGGGGAAGTTTCTTTGGACTTCGTCATCGTTAGACATGGCTTCTCTCTGGGCGTCTTGCGCCTCCTGAGCTGCTTTTTTTTCATCATCGCCGGTGAGGCCAGCGGGCACTTCTTTTGGTGCAACCTTTTCCGCCAGCTGTCGCTTGAGCTCGGCATCTGCCTGGAGTCTTGTCTTGTTCTTGAATAGTGATGCTATTAGGCCACCCCAGTTAGCCCCCATGCGCCGGAGTGAAGTAACCATAGCTGCACTGCGCACCACCGTTGGTATGCGCACGTCGTGCAGGTCCAGCGTCGTGTTCATCGCGTTCCGAAGCTCGGTATAATAATTCTTGTTATTGGAGAAGTTAGTAAACGGATTCCACCCTTTTTTCGGTATCTTGACAGTTTGTACCCCGTCGCTTGTGGGAAAGCTATAGCCGATGAGTCGTCTACTGCGGAGGACCGTTACTTTGTCCGCCGGCAATTGTTCGTAAACAGGCTTCATGCTCTTTCCAAGATTTTTGGACACCTCTTTAAAACTATAGGTATCGCGGAAGTCCGCCACCTCCTGGACGCCGGGAATGGCATAAAAACGGGCCGTAAGGTCGTCTTTTATTCCCTGGAAGAATTTTGCTTTCTTGGCGCCGCCATCGGCTTCACTTTCATTGGCCAGTTCTTCGCCTACCACCCGCTGCGTGCTCCTGGCGTTTTGGCGCGAAATTCTGGCAAATGAGTAGGCCAGCATGTCTTGAGTAAAATCTTGGATTTGCAGGCTACCCAAGATAAACAGCAACATCAATAAGATAGGGATAAGTATTCCTCCGCCAATACTCATGCCAATAAGCTTTTTCTTGTGCTTCTGCAGGAAGCTTTTGGTTTTGTCGCGGAATCTGTCACCTCTTGAGGATTTGCCACCGGCCGCAGTCGCTGCTCCGCCGCCTGGCACGTTGCCGTTACCCCCGCCGAGGGTTACTGGTTTGGATGTTTTTCCTTCAGGGTGTAGGCGTGCTCGTTCGGCGTCGCTGTGGGCCCGTGATGACCCTGTAGCTCCCTGACGTTCGGCTTGCCCAATACCAGCACGACCCGGCCCTGTGCTCCCGGGGCCAGCAGTCCCTCCTGGCCGTGTAGTCGAATTACCTTTGCTGTCGGTCGCACCTCGCTCTCCAGCGGCCGGCGATCCATAGCGGTTGCGCAGGTCGTTCATCTTCTCGCGGGACTCTGCCTCGCGCTGTCGGTTATCGTCTTTTACCTTTTGGTGCCAGGCCTCCGGATCTGACTTTAGTAAGGCGTGGCTATTAGCTTGCTCCACTTTATCGGCTATTTCCGAAAATTTTCGATTCCGCTCTCGCCAGTCCTCCGCCATAGGTTATTGCCCCAAGTTGTTAGCGCTCCCTGGATAGAGCTGGTTTTGGAGGTCGATCGTACCCTGCGGCTGGCTCATTTCGCCTTGCTGCTGGATCTGCTGGACTTGCTGCGGGTTGGTGGTAATCAGGCCGGTTTCGGTGCCGCTGGCCACCACTTGGATGTGCACATGGTTTTGCCCGGCAAAGAATAACCCTTGCCCAACCGGGAATTGGCTGAGGCGCTTTTTTTCCTCAGACGTTAACTTAAACACGTCGCTCAGCACGTCAACGGCCGACGGCGACTGTTTCAACAAAAATTGCATACTGGCATTGGCCACAATCGCGCGGCCCATACGTGAGCCCATAAAGTCTTCGACGTCTTGGGTGATCGTGGTGATGCCGAGGTTGTACTTGCGCGCGCGTTTGGCCAGGCTAAACATAAAGTTGGCCGAGTCCTCGTACTTCATCAACTGCCAAGCTTCGTCGACGATCAGCATGCGGCGTTTACGGTCGCTTTTGGTTTTGTTCCAGATGTAATTGAGCACAATGTACATGGCCACCGGCCGCAATTCGTCTTCCAGGTCGCGGATGTTAAAGTCAACCATCGGGTTGTTGATGTCGATATTGGACTGCTGCGA
>CAZDTZ010000019.1:0-27634 GCA_964508535.1 uncultured Candidatus Saccharibacteria bacterium | reverse complement strand
AGCCAGATCAGCGGTTTTATGCAAACGCTTAGCAACAACTTTTTGCAGTTTTTATTTAGCACAATTTTCTCGCTGGTTGTCGTGGCCTACTACAGCTGGCCGGTGGCCTTAATGCTCGCCACACTGTATCCCGTGTTTATCTTGCTCACGCTGCGTACCAGTAAAAAGTGGCACGCCTACCAAAAAGTAGTCAACGAAGAGCAGGATATTGCCAGCGGCCGTTTCGCCGAGGCTGTTGGCCAAGTTCGTGTGGTCAAAAGTTTTTTGCAGGAAGTGCGCGAGCTTAGTTTCTTCCGTGGCCGTTTCGACAAAGTGATTGCCACGACACGGCCGCAGAGTAAGCTCTGGCACAAGCAGGATGTGCTGCGCCGGCTGGTGCTCAATCTCATCTTCTTTGGCGTGTTCATTTTTATTTTTGTGGAAACCGCGCGCGGCCGGTACACGATTGGTACGATGGTGCTGCTGATCCAGTATGCGATGCTGATCCGCATCCCCATTTTTACGATTAGTTTTTTGGTCGACCAAACGCAGCGCGCCGTAGCCAATACGCGTGACTATTTTGAGGTGATGGACCAGGAGCCAGAGATTGCCGATCGTACTGGCGCGAGCGAGTTGGTGATCAATGACGGCGAAATCGTTTTTGACGACGTGCATTTTTCGTACGACTCCGAACATCCGGTATTGCGTGGCGTGAGTTTTGTTGTGGCGCCCAATAGCAAGGTTGCGTTGGTGGGTGAGAGCGGCGAGGGCAAGACAACGCTGACCAACCTGCTACTCCGCCTATACGAGGTGGGTGACGGCCAAATTAGGATCGACGGCCAAAACGTAAACGAGGTGACGCAGCGGTCGCTGCGTGGCAATATTGGCGTCGTGTTCCAGGAACCGGCGTTGTTTAGCGGTACGGTGCGCGAGAATATTGCCTATGCCCGGCCAGAGGCCACTGCCGCGGAAGTCCGTGCTGCCGCAAAAGCAGCCAATGCCCACGAATTTATTGAGAAGTTCGACAAACAGTATGATACTGAGATTGGTGAACGCGGCCTCAAACTCAGCGGCGGCCAAAAGCAGCGCATCGCCATTGCCCGGGCGCTGTTAAAGGACGCACCAATTTTGATTTTGGACGAGGCAACCTCTAGCTTGGACAGCAAGAGCGAACATCTTGTGCAAGCTGCCTTGGAACACCTCATGAAAAATCGCACCACAATTATTATCGCCCACCGTTTGAGCACCATCCAAAACGTCGACCAGATTATTACGCTGCGCAACGGGCAGGTAAATGAAGTGGGTGCGCCAGCGGAATTGGCCAAAACCAAGGGCATCTACGCCGAACTCCTTGAATTACAAAATCGCCACACTGAATCCGGCAGCAAACAACTCAAAAAGTACGACATTGCCGGCTAATACTCACCGGGTTTAGTTCTCCACAGGAATGTATATTTTGATACTTGTAATTGCAGGGAGCCCAGTGCATACTCTCGGCACGATGAGCGAAGATCAATTCACTAAATTATTCGTGTATATGGAGCGGCGGTTCAATGAGCTCGAAGCTAAGATTGATACAAAGGCCGATAAAACAGTGGTCGACCAAATACTTGTGACGCTGGTTGACACGCTAAAGCGCCTGGAGGACAATGACCAAGAGCGTCTCATTATCCTCCACCGGCTTGACCGGCACGAAGAATGGTTTGACCAAGTGAGTGGTCGGCTTAAACTTAACTTTGTTCCGGGGCGCTAGAGCGATAGGCCGAGTTGGACAGCGAGGTCGATGAGGTCACGAGCTATGAGCTTGGGCCTATAAGTGCCTTTTTGGAATACGTTTGCTGGGTATCGGGTGGTGAGGGCGACCACGTAGAGCCCAGCGCGCACAGCCGATTCGACACCTCTGGGGTCGTCTTCGATGGCGAGTGTGCGGGCGCGCATCTTGAGTGTGTCGGGCAAGCCCAGCAGCAAGAACGCACGGTTGAACGGGTCCGGGTTGGGCTTGGGCTCCGTGTAATCACCGCGCGCGACGGTGCGGCTTTTTGGTAGCATTTTGAGTAGACCATATTTCTTGAGGAACACTTCGATTTCGTCGTGGCGTGCGCCGCTGGCGATGCCTTGTTTGCCAGCTAGGCCGTGCTGCTCCAACGCTCGTACGAACGCCGTCGCTCCCGGAACTTCTGTACCCAAGGTTTGCAGCAACTTCATATGCAGCCGAGCTTTTTCTTCGACGATTTCGACGACTAACGGATGCTCGGGGTTATATGATTTGGGTATGATGCCGTATGCTTGCAAGATATTCCAGGCTGTCGCATCGATGGTATGTGCAGGCGCACTGAGGAAGAATTCGCCGTTTTCTTTATGTGTGAGCTTTAGCAGGCTAGGTACATTGTGCTTCTTGGCGAAGCTTTGTATGGCGTCGAACCGTGACCGTTCGTGCAGGCCGTACGGGTTGCCGTCGTCGGGGTGGTTGCTGAGCAAGGTGTCGTCAACATCGTACAGCACGCCGACAAAATGGGTATAGGACAAGGGCATACACTCGAGTATATCATCGCATGCCGCGGTTAGTAGTTTGAACTGTGACGTGGGAGGTCTCTGCCAAAGCCTACGGGCCCGCCATCGTCTAGTAGGCTTGCAGCTGCGCCTTTCGCGCCAGCTGCGAGAGCGGCTCTTATCTGTTCCGTTCTGACGGCTGCATACAACGCCGATAGGGCACATTGCCGCGCTCCCTGGCAGTCGACTGGATGTGCGTCGGCTATTTTTTCTGCGAGGTCAGGCACTGTTTCGAAGGCGCAGGCACCTTCGACAATAGCGGGTGCATCAGGTTCGTCTGTTTCAGTGCCTGGGACGCTAACGCCTGCACGAGCAAGCACGCCTGCAATGCCGGGCGGACACGAAATTCTATATGCAGGTTGAGCGTCCGCAGAGCGCGGTGGCATTTCCATGGTTGTGTTATAACACACAATCCGAGAGTGCGCGACCTTCCCAGAGCGAGAAGGGTTTTTCGAGCGTTTAAAATACATCATTGTCTGGCTAGGCAGGCGGTCGCACGCCGCGTATAATTATGCGAACAGAGGAAGCAACAAAGGAACTGGAGGGTTACATATATGGCGGAGACCAAACCACGCCAACGGGTTTTTGCACTGGTAATCGCAGTGCTGTTTTTTGTATTTACATTTGCCGCGAGTTTCGGCGTTATTTGGCAATTAATTCAAGATAATAGAAAGGCAAAAGCTACGACAGACACAACGAACACGAGCCAGACGGCGGATAATACGCCCAAGAGTTCTGGCGACAAACTACAAGGCACAAAGCTCGCAAACTTTACGCCAACCGATAGCATCCCCAGCTTGCAGACGCAGGACGTCAAGGTCGGCACTGGTGCGGAAGCGAAAACAGGCGACACCGTGACCGCTGATTACACTGGCGCGGTTGCGGCCACCGGGGTTATCTTCCAGAGTTCGCTCGATAGCGGTGCGCCCGTACCGTTTGACCTCGGACAAGTCATCGATGGCTGGAAACAAGGCATCCCCGGTATGAAAGTTGGTGGCGAACGCCGCTTGCTCATTCCTGCCGCAATGGCATATGGGGCTAATCCACCGTCAGGCTCGGGTATACCGGCAAACGCTGACTTAGTCTTTGACGTCACTTTACACGCAGTCAAATAATAACGTAAAAAACACAATATATAGCGTCTTGTACAAACCATAAGCGCTATATATAATACCTATAACGAACAAAACAAAACCGCGAAACGGCTTAAAAGAGGGAATTATGGTCAAAAATATTACTATCTTCACCACTAACACCTGCGCGTACTGTGCAATGGTAAAGAGATGGCTTGACGCAAAAGGTCATGCCTACGAAGTAGTAAATCTTGACACGAATCCCGAGCGCCAAGCCGAGGCCCAGAGCCTGAGCGGCGCCCTGACCGTACCGATTACGGTCGTCACTAAGCACGACGACAGCCGCGAAGTAGTTATCGGTTACAACCTCGCCAAACTCGCCCCAGCACTTGCGTAGTCCTAAGCTACGGCGTAATCATCTTTAACGGAAACCAGGTATACTATTGATATGTCAGATGCAGCAGCTCCAACAACACCAGCAACCCCAGAGGTTCACGACGTCATTATAATTGGCGCCGGCCCGGCAGCGTTGGCTGCGGCAATCTACACGACGCGAGAAGACATTGAAACACTGCTATTTGAGCGCGGCGTTGTTGGCGGCCTGGCTGCGATTACCGATTGGGTAGACAACTATCCGGGTTTTCCCAAGGGCTTAGCGGGCCTAGAGCTTGCGGATGACCTGCGCTTGCAGGCCGAACGCTTTGGCGCGAAGATTGAACTGGGTGAAGTCACCAAGATCACCGACGAAGGCAAGCACAAGCGCCTAGAAACCACCAGCGGCGAAATGCTGGCCAAGGCCGTCCTCATTGCCACAGGTAGCGACTACAAAAAGACCGGCGTGCCTGGTGAAGCCGAATATTACGCCCGCGGCGTGCATTACTGCGCAACCTGCGACGGCGCATTCTATCGCGACAAGCGGTTGGTTGTGGTTGGCGGCGGCAACTCTGCAGTCCAGGAAGCTATGTTTTTGACACGGTTTGCATCTCATATCGACATGCTCGTGCGTTCCGACCACATGCGCGCCAGCGAAATTTTACAGCATGAACTTGCCGAGAAGCACGCCGATAAAATCACCGTGCATTTCAACACCACCACCGACGAAATCGTAGGTGAGGACAACAAAGTAGTCAAAGTTATTGGTACCGACAAAACCACCGGCAAGAAAGTCGAATACCCCACCGACGGCGTGTTTGTCTTTGTCGGGCTCAAGCCCAATACCGAATTTCTGAAAGGATCTAAGATTGAACTCGACGAAGTCGGCTTTGTAAAAAGCAACGCTACGCTCGAGACTGCCATGCCCGGCGTCTTTGTGGCCGGTGATGTACACAGCGGCGCCACCATGCAGATTGCCAGCGCCGTGGGTGAAGGCGCCACAGCCGCTCTACGCCTACGCGAATACCTCGACGGACACGCGCACGATCGCGAAGCTTAGAGGTTTTGATGCTTAACGAGAGGTAACTCGTTGCCGTATAATGCAACCATGAACAAAAATAATATCTTAGGTGGTGTTGTCCACCAATTGCCGGCGGATTTACGAAAGGCTCTAGCTTCCGACTCAAAGGCATTGGCGGCATGGAAAGATATTACGCCTCTTGCCCGCAATGAATGGATCTGTTGGACAATCACGGTAAAACAGCAGAAGACCAGGGATGAACACGTTAAGCGAGTGGTTTCCGAGCTTAATGAAGGAATGCGTCGGCCTTGCTGCTGGCTGGGATGCATTCACCGTACGGATAAGTCAATCAGCCCTTCTATACAATATATGCTCAACAAGCGGTCTAAAAAGCCATCTTAAGGAAGGCTCTTTTTGGAATAAACGCTCTGCGCTAAATCTTTTGGGCGTATACCACCACGCGCTGGTCATAGGTTTGGCTGGGGAGAATGGATTCGAATCCTATCGCCAATAGTTGTTCGAGCTATTCATACTAGCCTAGCCGGCGATATAATGGACGCATAACAAGGAGCTGCTATGTGCCGCAATATCAAGACGCTTTTTAATTTTGACCCGCCTGCAACTGAGGAGGAGATCGAGGCAGCTTCGTTGCAATTTGTCCGTAAGCTATCGGGTTTTCATGAGCCTTCGAAAGCTAATGAAACAGCCTTTGACCAAGCAATTGAAGAAATCACGGTCGTTGCCCAAAAGTTGCTGAACGCACTAACTACGCAATCGGAGCCGCATAACCGCGATGTCGAAGCCGCCAAAGCCCGAGCGCGAGCTGCCCAGCGCTTCGGGACGGCCTCGTGAGCATTACGGTTCTCATCCATTCGTCTAAAACCATGCGCTCGCCTCTCGCGCCGGTACCGGCTACTACGCCGTTGCTCATGGATAAGGCAAGGCCGCTGGCCGCATATCTGCAAACACTGACAACCATCCAGCTACAAACAGCAATGAATATTTCTGGCCCGCTGTCGCGTAAAGTACACGACACATTAGTCGCATGGAATGTCGAGGCAGATCAGCAATCGTTGGCAATAGATAGCTTTGTCGGGGACATATATAGTGGTTTGCGTGCCCATGCTTTATCTGAGGCCGACCGTGATTACGCGCAACAGAGCTTGCGTATATTGTCGGGCCTTTACGGTATACTTCGTCCCTATGACGGCGTCCGTCCATACCGTCTGGAAATGGGGTATAAGCTGCCCGATCGGTCTTTCAGCAATTTGTACACGTACTGGGGTTCAGATATTGCTGAAACACTGCCCAAAGAAGGGCTCGTCGTGAATCTATCTGCGGCGGAATACACCAAGACTGTCATATCCTATCTTGATACCACTCGTGTCGCGGTAGTGGCTCCACGCTTTCTAACAGTAAACCCAAAGACCGGCGAACCTGGCCAAGTGATCGTACATACCAAAATTGCTCGAGGAGCTTTTGCTCGCTGGCTGATGATTAGCCGCACCAGCTCGCCGCGCGGGATGCTGCAATTTAGCGACCTCAATTACCGTTATGATGCTGCGCTCAGCTCGCCTTCGGAACCTACATTCGTATGCAAAACGTTTGGTGGCATCGGGCTCAGTATGCGCCTTCAAAAAACATCATGAAGTACAGGGTTTAGGCCGACTACGCGTTAGCTGCCGTACGTCGTAAGCACAGCGCCGTATGCTGTGTAGTCGACATCGCCTGGCGTGTGAGATAACTGCCAAGACTCGGTGTTGTCACCCTTCCAGGTGCGGCCAGCGGTGTCGAAGTACATCATGGCAATGCACCTGGTGCCGAAGTTAGCGGGCACGGTAATCCCATGGAATTTGGCAACATCGGCGATCCAGTCGGCTTTGGTGTTGCTGCCGCCGTATGTCGACGTCCACCAGTCCAGAGTGTATGGGCCTGACGAGGGGTCGGCGGGCGTTTTTTTGCGACCCATGGCGCTGGAGTTGTTACGGATTGTACCGAACTCGCAGATGGCATAATTTTTGCTGTGCGTGGCGATCCAGTTGAGCAAGGTCGGGGAATAATAACCGCCACCATTTGGCCCCTGCGATTCATTGGGGTCTGGGTCGCCCCAGCCAAAGCCGGGCGAGTCCCAGCGCTGTGACGTGCCATCGCCAGGGTTATTGTGTAGCGAGCCCTCGTTGTAATCGTCGATGCCCACAACGTCCACGTAGGTATCGCCGGGATACCAGGAGTCTGGCGTAAAGGTTGGGTTGGCAGACAGGAATGACTGCTTCCAGGTAAAACTCATCATAATCCAGATGGTTTTCCAGCCGGGTTCATTAAAGGCGTGCACGGCGTTGGCGAATACTTGCCACGCAGTAACATAGTCGCTCAGCGTAAAAGTACTCGTGGTATTGGCAACTCCAATGGTGTCGTTTTCGGGTTCGTGGTTTATACACCACCACACTTTTTGGCCCACCGCCGATGTGAGTAGGGAATTGAGGTTGCTCATGGTGGTGGGGTCCTGCGCGGCCAGGAGCGCAAGATTCGGTTTGAAGGAATGCACGACAGTCATGTTATTCGTCCAGTAGAAGCTGATCTGGTTGCCACCGGATGAGAAAGTAGGTAGGTTGGTGGTGCTGAAGCCGGAGTCGTAAGTGCGCGAGACGTTCATGGCGCCGGATTTGGTAAGTAGTGAACTCCAGTTTGATGATGCCGCGCCGATGAGCATTGGGCTCGTCCCGCCGCTTGCCCCGGTGATAATGTGGTTTGAACGCAGCAAAGCAATTGACCACATCACGGCGCGGCTGGTGCTGCCGTCGGCTGTCCAGGTTTTGGTGCCAGTAGCTCCAACTACCACTTTGCCGTTGGTATCGCCAATCCCTCCGGTTACGCCCGGGTTGCCTGTGTTAAAGGCGCTGGTGCGCAGCGTAAATCCACTTGGTTGTGTCCAGACGGTGCTGTGTGGGTTGGCTTTGTCGATGGCTGCGGTGACGAGCCAGTCGCGCTGACGGGTCGTAGTGACGGATGGTGCGTTGTGTGTCGTGCCTGCCACAGCGCCTTCGGCAGCGCCGAGTGACACGTCAATTGGATTGGTGGTGTCGGTGTTGCCGTAGCAGGAGAGCAGGGCGGTAGTACTAGCCGTGGCGCTCAGGACGATCGGTACGGCTGATGCACCGTCGCCGTTTTGGGCTATGCGGTAAAAGAGGCTTGAAGCAACTTGGCTTTCGTCGCTGATTTGTGTGCCGAGCATTGTCCAGCCAGAGGGGGAGGTGAGCGTTTGCCCGCTGGAGATTGACCAGCCGACAACCAATAATAAGGCATCGCCGGTCTTAATAGTTGCCGGGATGGTGACCGACGTGCTGCTACTGTTGGCGGCAATTGAAGCTTTATCCCGAAAGAAAATACCAAAACCTTCGTGGGTTGCCGTCCGTGCCCGGAACGTGAAGCTCACTTTACGTCATTCCCCGTCAGGAATCCGTTCCAGGATGTCACCGGGCTTAAGAAGCTAAAGTAATCAACGGCATTGGCCGTAGCCGTTAACGCGGGGGTAATGCCGCCTGGCCATTTGACGCCGATCGGCCACGTTACCGTACGGCTGCCGGTGGCGTCCTGCTGCAAGATAAGCGTGAACGACTTGCCGGCCGCAGCGGTGGGAAAGGTAAAGGTACAGTTGGCGGTGAGTGTAACCAGATTGATTGTTGCGGTGGTGACGTCGGGGATAGTAACCGCAGCACCGGAGGCAGCTACAGTGTTGACGTTCTCGATTGGCGATGCTGGTACATTAACGGTTACGGCACCACTGACGTTGCTGGCGGTAACGCCGGCACCCGTGAAGTTGAACGATGTTGCTGCCGAAGTGAGTGTGCTGCCTTCATCTTGCGCTGTGAGTGTTGGCGCGCTCGCCGCTGCGATGGTCACATCCACGCGGTTGCTACCGGAGTTGTCGACCTGAGTGATGGTTACGTTGCTGCCTTCAATAAGATTGAGCTGTTTACGCGTGCCAGTTAGGGTGCCGTTTTTGGCGATGTCAATCCGCTGGGTGGTGGTGTCTGCAGTGACGCTCAAAGTACGGTCGGCGCTGAGGTCGCCACCGCCAGATAGGCCTGTGCTGGTTGAAATGAGACGAGTGGTGGGTACTTTACCGTTGAGGTCCGATGTGAGGCCGGTAATCTTGCCTTCGGAGATAGTCGAAACATCTGCGTCTACGATGCTCAAGGATGCTAGCTTGCTCTTGGCAATCGCGGCCCCGGCTGAGATGTTGGCGTCGGTAATGGTGGTGTTGGCAATCTTGGCCCCGGTCACCGCGCCGGCAGAAATAAGCGGCGCTGCTGCAGTGCCGCCCGCTCCGGCCAAGTCGCCAGCGAGTTGCATGATACCCTTGGTGCTGGCATTTGCATCTGGTACCACACCACTTCCACTCGTCACCCAGGTGAGGTCTGTGCCATCAAAGGTGAGCGTTTGCCCGCTGCCAGCCACATTGCTGGTATTAATCTTTGGTAGAGTAACCGCACTGTCGGCTAGTTGGGTCGTGCCTACGGCACCATTCTGCATACTCGACGTACCTACCGAACCATCTTTGACTGTGCCATCGCTATTATGGGCGACACTCAAGTAGTCGTTAAGTATTTCTCCCCACGTACCATCGTCGCTGCCCGGCTGCGGTAACCTTGAAACCATCGATTATTCCCTCATGAGAGTAACTGTCTTGCCAATAAATATACTGTAGCACATGATACTTATGTTTGGCAGCAATTTGTTGGCAGCAACGATTAAACTTGTGTATAGCCGGGGAAGTAATCGCTAATGAGACGTTCCGGTGCAATGCCTTGGGCGACGAGTGACTTGGTAAGTGTTTCGACCAATATCTCTGGGCCTGCTAGATACACGAGCGCCTGATGGATGTTGGGAAGCGCCAAGACCTGCTCGGTAGTAAGTGGCTGGTTGACGAGCGGCATATAGCCGAGGTCGTAGCCGGTAAACAGCGGTTCAAAGACCAGCGCGGACGGCTTCTTTGCCTTGTAGACCAGGGTGATATTTCGGCGTTCCCCGGTGTCGTGCAGCCATTTGACCATGCTGCGCATCGGGGTTACGCCTATGCCAGCGGCGATGAAAATGAGAGGAATAGAAGCGTCTTTGGGTAGCACAAAATCGCCCATTGGGTCGGCGAGCTTGAGTGGCGTGCCTGGCCGCAGGGCGGCTAATTCTCGTTTAAAGGTGCTACCTTTCCCCTCAATGTCCGCAAATTTGACGGTGATGCTGAGCAGCGGCTCGCTTGGAGAACTGGAGAGCGTGAACCAGCGCCGCTCACCCCGGCTATCGGCTGCGTGGGGGAGAAATAATTCGGTAAATTGCCCAGCGATATAACGCACTGGTTTTTCAGGCTTGAACCAGAACGTCTTAATACGCGGCGCTATCTGCTCGCTGTGGTCAAAGGTGGCGTCCATCTACGAGCCTTTAGGTGTGTCGTTTTTGAACCGGTCGGGGTAGTCGGTAATAACACCGTACAGGCCGCGCTTGGTCCACCGTGCGGCCTTTTTGGGGTCGTTGAGTGAATAGGCACATAGTTTGTAGCCATGTTTGCTCATGCTGCTTACGAAGCCCCACCACATCACGCGGTGCCACAAGCTGATACGTTTGGTGCCGAGGCGCCTGGCACGCCAGGACGACCATACGCCGGATACAGCGCCAATGACAACCATTTCGATGTCCGGCAGGGCGGCGTGTAGCGCCTCGAGAGTTCTCTGGTTAAATGAGCCAAGCAAAAAATCCTTTGGCTGCCAGCCGTTGGCCAAAAATCCTTCCAGTAGTTTGACGATCGGCGCCAGGTGTACGCGAGGCTTGACCTCGATAAGCAATGGCACGCGTTGATTGACGAGTTTAACCGCTTCTTCGAGCGTGGTGACATCAGGTTTACGAGTGCGCAGCTCCTTGAAGTTTTGCTTGCGAACAAGCACATACGACAATGCGTTGCCCCTGGAATCGTGTATAAACGCGTTGTGGTTGAGCACAGGCACGCCATCTTTGGTGACGCGTACGTCGATCTCGATTTCGTCGGCGCCCGCTTCCACGCCCCGCGTGATCGCCATGAGGGTGTTCTCTGGCGCCAACCCTCTTGCGCCACGGTGTCCGATGATTTTTGCCATATCTTGAGTTAATAGTACAATAGTTACGAAGTGGCGAAAAGCCAAGCGTAAAGAGGAGTTTTTGAAATGGCAGATTTTAACCAAGTACTAACACCGGGCGACTGGCAGAATGGCGTCGTAAATACCGTTATTGAGATTCCTGAGGGTTCAATCTTAAAAGTAGAGTGGGACCGCAAGCGCGCCTGCTTTATGCTCGACCGCGTTGAGCCAGGCGTCTTTCCTAAGCCCTGCAACTATGGTTTTATTCCGCAGACATTGGACGAAGACGGCGACGAACTCGACACTTTGGTTGTCTGTGCTGAGCCAATCCCAACTGGTGTCTGGCTAGAGGCTAAAGTTATCGGCGTGCTCAACTTCGAAGACGACGGTGAAATGGATTACAAGATTGTGGTTGTGCCGGCCGACGACCGCAACACTGGCGATAGCATTAACACACTTGACGACCTCGGCGAGCGCTGGAAGCAGAAGATAGAGTTCCACTTTGCGCATTATAAAGACCTCAAGAAGCCTGGTACCACTAAAGTTCAGGGCTGGGGTGACGTCGAAGCTGCCAAGAAAGTGATTGAAGAGTCCATTGAGCGCTGGAACAATAAATAAGTATGATAAGTATGAGGAAGCTCGTCTAGATGAAGAAGGCCGTTCCAGAGCGCGCCTCACTGATCCCTGCTAATGCCACAAAGGCCTTTGTGGGCCAAATATTCGACGTGTACCAGTGGCCTCAGGAATTATTTGACGGGACGAAAGCGACATTTGAGATGCTCAAACGGCCGGACACCGTGCAGATTTTAGCGATCAAAGATGGCAAAGTGATCTTGGTGCACGACGAACAGCCCGGCCGACCTGTGCAGCTCCATTTTCCTGGCGGCCGCGTTGACCCCGAGGATGTGTCGTGGCTGGAAGCTGCCAAGCGCGAACTACGTGAGGAAACTGGCCTGAGCTTTAAGAACTGGAAGATGGTCACGGTCAAGCAGCCAATTATTAAGATTGAGTGGTTTGTGGTGTGCTTTGTGGCAACCGAGTTGGAGTCTGAGGTCGCCCAGCAGCTAGACGCCGGCGAGAAAATCATGTTGGAAGCGTTCGATTACGGGGAATTGCACGCCCTGGCTGCCGACCCCGAAAACACTATGATGACGTACGCCCAGCCGATCCTTTCGCAGTACGCCACGCTGGCCGACCTGCTGGCAGCTCCAACATTTACCGGTAAAGAGATCGACCGCTAGCACCTTGCGCATCAGTGCATTCCTTCGTACAATAGCATTGAATTGTGCTAATGCTAAAAAGGGGACAACAGATGGCAACACGAGTAGCAATTAATGGGTTCGGGCGTATCGGGCGCAATGCGTTCAAGATCGCCTTCGACCGTACCGATCTAGAAATAGTCGCGATTAACGACCTTACCGATACCAAAACGCTGGCTCATTTGCTCAAGCACGACAGTAACTACGGCGCCTATGCGCGTGCGGTGAGCTTTGACGACGAAAATATTATTGTCGACGGCAAAAAGATCCGTGTTTTGGCCGAAAAAGACCCTGTCGCATTGCCCTGGAAAGACATGGAAGTCGACGTTGTCATCGAATCAACCGGCTTTTTTGTCGACCCAGCCAAAGCCAAGGCGCACATCACCGCTGGCGCCAAAAAAGTAGTCATTAGCGCGCCGGCCAAGGGCGAAGGCGCTGCTACTGTCGTTCTTGGTGTCAACGAAGACAAGCTCGACGGTGCACCAGAAATCATCAGCAATGCTAGCTGCACTACCAACTGTATTACCCCGGTTGCGGCGATTATCGAAAGCAATTTTGGCATCGAAAAAGCCATGATGACCACCGTGCACAGCTACACTGCTAGCCAGAAATTGCAGGATGCACCAGCTAAGGATTTGCGCGAAGCCCGCAACGCAGCCGAAAACATCGTGCCTACCACTACCGGTGCGTCGATTGCTGCCGGCCAAGCCCTCCCTGCGCTGCAAGGTATCTTTGGTGGCTTGAGCATCCGCGTCCCCACCCCGGTTGTTTCCCTGAGCGACTTTGTGATTATCACTAAGCGCAAAGTGACGGTTGAAGAAGTCAACGAGGTCTTTAAAAAGGCCGCCGCCGACCCATATTACCAGGGTATCCTGGACGTCACCGAAGAAGAGCTCGTTAGCAGTGATTTTATCGGTAACAGCCACTCGGCCATTGTCGACCTCAAGCTCACCGCCGTGGTCGCCGACAATATGCTCAAAGTTGTGGCCTGGTATGACAACGAATGGGGCTACAGCAATCGCTTGGTCGAAGAAGTAGCCGACATCGGCAAACTACTGGCTAAAAAATAGCGAAATAACAGATGAAACTATTTATCGGCGCCGACCATAACGGATTCGAAATGAAGCAACTGCTGCTCGAAGAGTTGGCACGCGCTGGCTACGAAGTGATCGACGCCGGCGATAAAACGCTCAAACCAGAAGACGATTTCCCGCAGTTCGCCGCGCGGGCGATAGCTGCACTCAAGGCCAGCGACGACCAAGACGCCCGGGCCATCCTTATCTGTGGGAGCGGCCAAGGTATGTGCATGGCTGCGAACCGCTTTAAGGGTATTCGTGCCAGCTTAGTGTGGGATGTCGAGGAAGCGCGCGCTAGCCGCAACGACGACGATAGCAATGTGTTGTGCCTGCCGGCGCGATATATGACCAACAACGAGGCCGTCAAATTGGCCGAGGCATGGCTGAGCACGGCGTTTGCTGGCGCGCCACGCTTTAAGCGCCGGATCAAAGAGCTCGACCAACTTGGCTAACTAGCTCGTAATTACAAGAGAAACTATTCTGCTATTGCCGAAGAAAAACCAAAGGCCTGCTACCCACTATTACCAGTGGAACAGTCCTTTTTTGATAATGTAATTCTCGTTGGCCTTAGGCAAGGTGACCACCTTTTCGGCTCGGCCTGGTTTGGCGGGAATTTTTATCTTTTTGGGCAGCATTTTCATACCTTTAGTATAGCAAATAATACAATGGTCCCACAAATCGTCAGCCCGATCGAAACTAGGCAATAGCGCCAAAACCGGCGGTTAATATCAAGGTTGCGGTTGATGGCATTTTGGGTGTCAACGATCAGTTGCAGCAAGAGTTGCTGGCTGCCCATGGCGAGATATTCTGGGTGGTCTGCGAGGTCGATGCTGGCGCCAATGTATTTTTTTGGCAGCGCACCGAGCGCGTTGCAAAACAGTGAAGCAAGCAGCGGTAGCACATAAGCCGCGACTTGCCAGCGGTGCAACGTGAGCTTGGCCTGAGCCGCAAACAGCAGCAACGTGACGTTAATGGCGGCAACGGCTAGGGATTTCGTGTCGATGCTGCTGCCGTCGTCAATCACAATGCTCAGTTGGTTTTGCTGGGTGCCTAAAAGTGGGCTAAGGTCTTGATCGTTTTCCATAAGCGGTATACTGTTAATAGTAGATAAAGAGAGTATACACCCGCAGATTATTTGTACTATGCCTGCCACTATTTGTCCCACCGTTACTGCCCAAAATACTGACGAATATCGCCAGCAGATGGAGCATGTCGCCCAGTTTGCGACGCGGGTGCATATTGACGTTGCCGATGGCGTATTTACACCAGTTAAACTCACGCCCATCGACCAAGTGTGGTGGCCAGGCGGTATGCGCGCCGACATCCACGTGATGTACGACAAGCCATTCAAACACGCCAAAATGTTGCTGAATTTGCGGCCGCAGCTTATTATTGTGCACGCCGAAGCCGAAGGCGATTTTATCGAGTTTGCCGAAGCCGCGCATAATGTCGGCGTAGAAGTAGGCGTGGCGCTCAAGCCCGAAACCTTGCCAGATACCATTGTGCCAGCACTGCCCTGGATCGACCACGTGTTGATTTTTTCCGGCCACCTAGGCCATTTTGGCGGGCAAGCCAATACGCATTTGCTCACCAAAGTGTTGTACCTCAAACGTCTCAAGCCAGCCCTTGAGATCGGCTGGGACGGCGGCATCAACGACCAAAATGCTAGCACCCTGGCGGCAGGTGGCGTCGAAGTGCTTAATGTCGGCGGTTTTATCCAGCACGCTGCCCGGCCCGAGCAGGCGTTTAACGCGCTTCAAAAGCTTATTTCGTAAAAGTCACTTAAAACATCTCGGTTTGGTGGTGACGATTAATTGTAAGGGTTGCATGTACAGGGTGCTTCTGAGCAGTATCTTGGAAGTCTAATGTCACCGTAGGGCGCCGTACAGGCTGGGCGGTTACTAGGTCAACGTGCCCCTCAAGAATTAGATTATTGTCACCTGCATCGTCGGGGACGTATAGGCCAGCAGTCCGTATCCAACCTCGCTTGTCGGGGTCAATCTCATCAATCTGCCCTAATATCCATTTCCCTGCAACCGCCAAGTCTTCTTGGTGCGGTGGCATCTCTCGGTTGGGGCGCAAGGCGCGGGGGGTCGCCGAGACGCTCACCATAATGCCCTCCTTTCGCGCGACGTATCCATATTCCCCATATTGGCTCAGGTCGTCGACGGCTAGCGGCAAGGTGCCTCCGCTAAGCGCATCGGCAAGGTCATCGACGATGTCGGCGTCTGACCGTCCAAAGGGAGTGCCATTGGCGATGAAACTGTTGGCAACGTGGATAGCCAATAGTGGTGCACGAGTACGTGGCAATGGCTGCACGATCATATCAGTGAGCGCTACGAGTCGCGTGCTGAGATTTATGAGACCGTGCAAGGCCACGAGCTCGAGACCAAAATCAAGGGCATGCCGCGCTGTTTCGGGATGCAGAAAGCCAAGAGGAGCATGACCAACAATAGGCATTTCTATACGGTAGCATACTATTGCACCTAGTGCGTATACGTGGCCTATGAGTGTTGTCTATGTTTCCCCTTGGGAAAACATAGACTGCGTTGTACTATGGTGTATGAAAGCGTAAGCGTGAAAAGGGTGCAACAAAAGGGTTATGAGACAAATATTTTCCATCGAAGCGCTTGAATTAAAAGCAAACGAGATCCGCCAAGACATCATCAAGATGCTGGAGGCTGCGGGTAGTGGCCACCCCGGCGGTTCGCTCGGGCAAGCAGATATTTTTACCGCGCTTTACTTTAATGTAATGAAGCATGATCCCCAGAACCCGCACTGGGACGAGCGCGACATCTTGGTCCAGAGCAACGGGCACACGTGCCCAGTGTTATATGCAACCTTGGCACACGCTGGCTATTTTGACCGCAAGGAACTTATGACGTTGCGCAAGTTCGGTTCTCGCCTACAGGGTCACCCCGAGCGTATTAAGTTACCTGGCTTGGAAACGACAAGCGGCCCGCTGGGCTCCGGTCTCAGCCAAGCTGCCGGTATGGCATTGGCACTGCGCATGAACAAACAACAGCACCGTTGGGTGTATGTGACGACGGGCGACGGCGAATTAGACGAAGGCAACAACTGGGAAGCAATTATGCTGGCCAGCAAGTATAAGCTGTCTAATATGATCGCGATTGTCGACCGTAACAACATCCAAATCGACGGCCCGACCGAAGTTGTAATGCCTTTAGAAGATTTGCGCGCCAAATGGGAGGCATTCGGTTGGCATGTACTGGAGATTGACGGCAATGATGTTGAGGCAGTGATTGACGCCTGCAATATGGCCAAGGCAATTGTAGAGAAGCCCGTAGTTATTATTGCGCACACCATTCCTGGCAAGGGCGTCGATTTTATGGAATACGATTTTCACTGGCACGGGGTGGCACCCAACCACGAGCAAGCTAAGCTCGCCTTAAAAGAGATTCACACATTACAGGGTAAAATTAACAGAGAGCACGATTGATGGATACTTCACGCACAATACTTGACACGCGCAGTAAGGATTTAAAGAAAGAGTCGATTCGTGACGGTTTTGGTCGCGGACTGCTGGAGGCGGGCAAGCATAATGACCAGATCGTGGCCATCTGTGCAGACCTAACCGATAGCACCAAAATTAGCCTGTTTGCCGAAGCCTTTCCAGAGCGTTTTATTGAGGCCGGCATTGCCGAACAGGATATTACTACCGTTGGCTCGGGCATGGCCGCCATGGGCAAGATTCCCTTTGTAAGCAGTTATGCGGCGTTTTGTCCGGGCCGAACCTGGGAGCAAATCCGTACGACTATTTGCCTGAACGACCGCGCCGTAAAAATTGTCGGCTCGCATGCCGGCTTATACACCGCGCCAGACGGTGCGACCCACCAGGCGTTAGAAGACATTGTGCTGATGCGAGTTATGCCTAATATGGTGGTATTGGTGCCGTGCGACAGTGTGGAGTCCGAGAAAATGGTTGCAGCCATGGCTGACCACAAGCAGCCAAACTACATTCGCTTGGCGCGCGGTGTCTCGCCAGTTATCACGACGTTACAAACGCCATTCAAGATTGGCCCGGCATATGTTTTCCGTGAGGGTTCTGACGTAACACTTGTGGCTACAGGCACGATGACATACCAAGCGCTGGCTGCTGCAGATATGCTGGCCAAGGATGGGATTTCGGCCGAAGTTATACATGTGCCAACGGTCAAGCCCTTAGACGAGAAGACTATCCTTGCCAGTGTGCGCCGAACTGGCGCTGTGGTAACTGCCGAAGAAGGCCAGATTGCCGGTGGTCTTGGCAGTGCGGTTGCCGAACTATTGGGCGAGCAGCTGCCTTTGCCGCTCAAGCGCATCGGCATGCAAGACCAATTTGGCGAATCGGCCCAGACTGCCGAAGAATTGCTTAACCACTTCGGTCTCGACGCCTTGCACATTACGCTTGCTGCGCACGAAGTCATTGGGCGAAAGCTCGCCTAGTTGCATGCAACGCTCGGCATTGCCGTAATGTTTTGGGAATAATGCAGACATAAGCGGTATACTATGGCTATGATGGATATGGATACAACAAAACTAGAGGAAATCGTTAAGAAGATGATGACGCCCGGCAAAGGTTTGCTTGCGGCCGACGAAAGTAGCGCTACCTGTCAAAAGAGATTTGACGCCGTACACGTAGAGTGTACCGAAGAAACTCGCCGCGAGTACCGCGAGCTATTATTAACCACGCCTGGCGCCGAGGATTTTTTGAGCGGTGTTATTTTTTATGACGAAACATTCTGGCAGGCCACGTCCAATGGACAAGTGTTCCGTGAGTACCTCAAGAATCACGACGTGCTGCCCGGTATTAAGGTAGACAAGGGGTTGATCGACCTGCCTGGTTTTCCCGGCGAAAAAGTCACTCAAGGTTTAGATGGTTTGCCCGAACAAATGGCCACTTACGCCGGTGCTGGTGGCAAGTTTGCCAAGTGGCGCGCGGCAATCGCTATTAGTGATAAGAGTGATGACGGCCTTCCCACGGATGAGTGTATTGGTGCTAACGCGCTGTCGTTAGCTCGCTACGCCCGCATTTGCCAAGATGTTGGCATTGTACCGATTGTGGAACCCGAAGTCTTATTTGACGGCAGCCACACCAGCGACCAGTGCGAAGCCGTTACGGCTCACGTGTTGGACATATTGTTTCAGACGCTGCGCGCTTTTCGTGTGCATTTGCCAGGTGTAGTCCTTAAGACCAGTATGGTGTTGCCTGGCAAAGACAGCGGCGTGGCAATTGACCACGACGACGTTGCCGAGCGCACCGTGCGTGTCTTGCAGCAGCACGTCCCCCAGGAAGTGGGCGGGATTGTATTCCTCAGCGGTGGCCAGACTTCCGACGACGCTTTTGCCGATCTATGCAAGATTAGCCAGCGGATTGCCGCCAAGGGGCCGCACCCCTGGAACCTGACGTTTTCGTACTCGCGCGCTCTCCAAGACCCAGTACTCAAAGCCTGGGCCAAGAATCGCCACGCCAAGCACGAGACGCAAGCTCTCTTCCATCACCAGCTCCAACTGGCGAGCGCGGCTGCCAAGGGTGAGCTTGATGAAGCTCAACTGAAGGGCGACAATTTCGTCTCGCATGCGCAAGATTTATAAGGTACAATAGCGATAACCACTAGCAGTATGATAAAAGAAGGGGCGATAGAGGGGCATGCACGATTTTGACGTTTTGAGTATTGGCGACATCGTTACCGACGCCTTTATTAAACTGTTAGATGACGAAGAAAAAGTTATCCACGAAAAAAATGGTGCCGAATTTTTGGCAATACCATTTGGTACCAAAATCCCATTCGACCATGTTGACGTTATACAAGCTGTTGGCAATGCCGCAAATGGCGCTGTCGCTTTCGCTCGGCTCGGTATGAAAACTGGCTTTGTGACCAATGTTGGTGGCGACCAAGAGGGCCGCGATATGATTGATGCTCTTGGCAAAAACAAGGTTGACATCCGCTTTGTGCGCATTAACCCCGGTAAGAAGAGTAACTACCACTATGTGTTGTGGTACAAAGCCGAGCGCACCATCCTCATCAAGCACGAAGAATACGACTACCATTGGCCACACATCGCAGCCGCTGAGACGCCTCGCTGGGTATATTTTAGCTCAATTAGCGAGCACGCTATCCCATATCACGACAAAGTTGCCGACTGGCTCGACGCACACCCAACCGTGCATCTAGCCTTCCAACCCGGCACCTTCCAGATGGAGGCCGGAGCCGAACGCCTCAAGCGTTTGTATCGTCGTTCCTCTATCCTTATTTTGAACCGCGAAGAAGCCGTCACTGTTGGCGGTGGTAAGCATGCCGATATCAACGACTTGCTCGACCACTTGCACGCCCTCGGGCCACAAGTTGTGGTGATTACTGATGGCCCAGACGGCGCCTACGCCTCCGACGGCCACCAACGCCTCAAGATGCCTTTGTACCCAGACCCAGCCCCACCGATTGATCGCACCGGAGCAGGCGATGCCTTTGCTTCGACCTTTGTCGCCGCAGCTGCTAAGGGCATGAGCCTCGAAGATGCATTGCTATGGGCGCCTATTAACTCGATGAGCGTTTGCCAAAAAGTCGGTGCCCAAGCCGGCCTACTCAAAGAAAAAGAGCTATTGCACTACTTGCACAACGCTCCAGAGCACTACCGGCCAACGACGCTTTAATTTTTTAAAGTGGCTGCCTATATGTAAGGGGCGGCCAAAACGTAAAAACGTGACTGCTTCCCCACGCATTTTTAGCTAAGTCGCAAAACTCGCTCTGTAGGCTCAGACAGTTGCGACTTCGAGACGCCAAAAATGCGTGACGCGACAATCAGTTTTCGTCGGGCTGCCCCTTACAGATAGCCAGCCACCGCAACGCCTAATTAGTAGGAGTTGCGGTGGCGAAGGTATGGCGCTTGTGGTAATCTTAAAACAGATATGACACGATTTTTGTCGAGGGCACTGGGGGCGAAAGAGCCGGCGTTTAGTCAGGGAATTGCGGCGCTCGAGCAAGCGGCGGGCCGCCCGAGTACTGATATTCGTCTGACGAGCGAAATCATGCAACGTATGCGTGCCAAGATTGTTGCGCTTGGCCTAGATCCAGATGACACTACCGGTAATGAGTTATATGGTGCTTTGCAGGAGCGCCTTAGGAAAGACGAGGAAAAAGTACGTACCACCTTGGGTATTGATGAATCGGCGAGCGCCGACGACGTGATTGCTCGCATGCAACAATTTCTGGAAAAGCATGATATGCCCAAAAAAAGTTTTGTGCTCAAGGCCAGTGTCGCCAAGCGTTTGCTCAAGAAAAAATTACCCAAGAATGCCATGAAGCAACTGGGCTACCGTTCGGTCGACTCAATGCTCAAGCACGAGACCGTTGCCGCGCTGTACGCTGCTGCGCTGATCGCCGAACCAGACAGCTGGCAGAGAACCTACCGCGAACAGTACGCCAAGCTGTCGCCCGGCGATTTTGAGATGCGCGACATCGCGTTTGTTCATCCATCGTCCAAAAACTGGCAAAAGCTGGCCAGCGGTTATGTTTCCGCGGCCAAGCACAATATGCTCGCCTTTCCGGAGCTGGGTGCGGTAGTGCTTTTGCCGCTGCACAAGCAAGTGGATGGGCTGGCCATAACCACGCTGTTATTGGCGCTCGAAGAGGCCAACGGCATCCGCAGCCACGCCAGCTACGCCAAATTACAGCAAGTAAAGTCAGACTTTGGGACAATTATCCAAAAATCGTCCGTGAGCGAACCATATACAAGTGCTGAGCTCGCCGGCCAGCCTGTACCGTGGCGCATGATCCAGCGCTATTATGCCAGGTTCGAAGACTCGTATCACCCAGAAATTTTTGAGCCGCACGTCCAGGCAGATGACTTGCAGTGGTACAAAGGCGAGCAGGCATTGGTAGAGATCGAGCCCAGTCTAGCGTTTTGGCAGGACAGCGGCGCGCTGGGACTTTTGGATGTTGACGGCGATGTGGTGTCCTGTAACGCTTTGGACGTCGCCCTCAGTTACTGCAACCACCTGCCATTCGCCGAGCGAGTGGTGCATTTTGTGCGAGACAACGTCTGGCACGAGCTCATGATGCGTTACCTCAATCAAGAGAATCTCGAAGCTGCTGTACACCGTCAACTATCTGCCGAATTAGAACAACCACTAGCGCTACAGGCGCAAGAAGCTTACAATTAGCACAAAAGGAAAACGAACATGGTACCCGAACTCGACGACCTAAAATATTTGCGCTACTCGATCTGCGTTTCTGGCGCTGCCGGCGGCAAGACCGTTGCACCCGAGCACGACGCTGCCATGGCGATTGGTGGAGCTATCGCTAAGTCGGGTCACATTCTGACAACTGGTGCAACAGTAGGTTTGCCCTATTTTGCAGCACTCGGCGCTAAAGAAAAGGGTGGTATGAGTGTTGGTTTTTCGCCGGCCCACAGCATGCTCGAGCATGTGCGAAAATACCGTTTACCGTATGATGTTTTCGATTTCATCAATTTTACCGGCCTGCATTACATCGGGCGCGATATGTATTTAGTCCAGTCGAGCGACGCAGTTATTACTATTGGTGGGCGATTTGGCTCTCTGCACGAGTTTACATCGGCACTTGAGGCGGGCAAGCCGTGCGGCGTGCTCCTTGGCAGTGGTGGCTTGGCCGATACCATTCCTAAACTCATGGAAACGCTTGAGCTCAAACCGTTCGAAGTAAATGCCGTGGTGTATGACACCGATCCCGAACGTCTCGTCCAAAAGATCATTAAGGTTTTGGATGAAAAGTACGCTGAAATCCACGATGAGTTTAAATATCACAACCATCACTGGTTCCTTCGGGAAAACACCAAGTTGCCCACACCTCGTGCCGGCTAAAGCTGCTACAATATATTGGTGACTAAGTTTCAATTAAAGAGTGACTACGTGCCAACTGGCGACCAGCCAGGTGCAATTGCCCAGCTGACCAAAGGCTTGGCCGATGGCTTGCACGAGCAGACCTTACTGGGTGTGACTGGCTCTGGTAAAACATTTACCATGGCCAACCTCATCCAAAATACCGGCAAACCAACGCTGGTGCTGAGCCACAACAAAACCTTGGCTGCGCAATTGTATGAGGAGTTCCGTCGCTTTTTCCCAGATAACGCGGTGCATTATTTTGTGAGCTACTTCGATTATTACCAGCCAGAAGCCTACATCGCCCGATCTGATACCTACATCGAAAAAGATTCTCAGATCAACGAAGAGATCGATCGCTTGCGTCACGCCGCCACCGACGCACTCCTGACCCGCCGCGACGTGATCATTGTGGCCAGCGTGAGCTGTATTTACGGCATTGGCTCACCAACAGATTACGACGACCTCAGCATCCGGGTTAAAGCTGGCGAGCGGCGAGTGCGCGACAAGTTTATGCGTCACCTTACCGATATCCAGTACCAACGCAACGACATCGATTTCCATCGCGGCACGTTTCGAGTACGCGGCGACGTTGTGGACGTTTTTCCGGCCGGCGAAGAGCTGGCCTACCGCCTAGAATTTTTCGGCGACGAAGTTGAGCGTATCCTGCAGATCGATCCGCTGACTGGTGAGATTCTCAAAAAACCCGATACGCTCACCATTTTCCCAAGCTCGCACTACGTAACGCCCGGCGACAAACTGAAAGTGGCGCTTGGGCAAATTGAGACTGAGCTGGAGCAGCGCCTGCATCAGTTTAAGCAAGAAGGCAAGCTGCTCGAAGCGCAGCGCTTGGGCGAACGCACCAAGTTTGACCTGGAGATGCTCCAGGAAACCGGCTTTGTAAAAGGTATCGAAAACTACAGCCGCTACCTCACCAACCGCCAGGCCGGTGACCAGCCAGCCACGCTGCTCGATTATTACCCCGACGACTTTTTGTTGTTGGTCGACGAATCACACATGAGCATGCCCCAGATCCGCGGCATGTACAACGGCGACCGCGCCCGCAAAGAGGTGCTGGTGGAGCACGGCTTCCGTTTGCCTTCGGCGCTCGATAACCGCCCGTTGACTTTTACCGAGTTCGAGAAGCATATCAACCAAGTGGTGTATGTGAGTGCCACGCCCGCGCAATATGAGCTGTCACGCTCACCTGAGCCTGCTCAGCAAGTGATTCGTCCAACTGGCTTGCTTGATCCACCAATCGAAGTTCGGCCCGTGGATGGCCAGGTTGACGACCTCATCGCCGAAATCCGTGCGACTGTCGAAAAGCGGCAGCGCGTACTCGTCACCACGCTTACGAAACGTATGAGCGAAGACCTCACCGAATATCTTAAAGAGTTGAATATGAAGGTGGCCTACCTGCATAGCGATGTCGACACGCTGGACCGCACCGACATTCTGCGCGATTTACGCTTGGGCGTGTATGACGTCCTAATCGGTATTAACTTGCTGCGCGAAGGCTTGGACCTGCCAGAGGTGAGCCTGGTGGCGATCTTGGATGCCGACAAAGAGGGTTTTTTGCGTAGTAGCCAGGCCCTGATCCAGACCGTCGGCCGCGCCGCTCGCCACGTTGAAGGGCACGTTATTATGTATGCCGACCGTATTACCGACAGCATGAAGCAAACGATCGACGAAACCACTCGCCGCCGCAAAATCCAGGAAGCCTATAACACCGAACATGGTATTACGCCCACCGGCATTAGTAAATCAGTAGAGAAGGGCATGCGCCCTGATTTGCCCGAGGAAGCCAAGCGCGCCAAGCTCGACCTCAAAAAAATTCCCAAGGACGAATACAAATCGCTCATCAAAGACCTTACCTCGCAGATGGAATTGGCCAGCGCCAACCTACAATTTGAACACGCAGCCGAACTCCGTGATATCATCGCTGACATAAAAAGTAAAATGTAGTATTTAATGCTAGACTTGCATGTATGAAACATGTTGGTGAGCAGACAAGGATACTCGGCATTGGGCGCGAGGCAGTTGCGGAGGACGCATTTCGGGCGACGATTAAGTATCCGCGCCCAAAAACTTGCCGTAGCCTGCGTGGCCGATATACACGAGTTGGCCAATGAAGGCCTCAACTCACCCTTGGTCGCCCGCTGAGGTAAGTTTGGCGGCAGGCGCATTGTTTTTGGCACCTGGCAAGCGTGATTATGCAGAAAGGGTCTCTGCGTTCCAGGAAGTGGCGCTTTCCGTGCCGCAGCCTCATACTATTGCTTTTCAGCCAACTGGCCTGGTGCGTGCAAGCACTACTGCCTGACGCCCGGGACATGACGCAGTGTCGGCCTTGCTTTTGTGGCTAAACATTTGCATGCGCATCTGATATAGTAGAGTAAATATGGCAGACCTCACCCGCGATGATGTATTAAAATTAGCTCGGCTCGCCCGTCTATCGGTTACTGACGACGAAATCGAAAAGTACCGTGCAGAGCTCAGCGAGATCTTGAAGTATGTTGAGCAATTACAAAGTGTTGACGTGACTGGCCTCAAACCCACTACCCAAGTGACTGGCCTCAAAAATGTGATGCGCGAAGACGAAATCGTTGATTATGGCGTTAGCCCGGACGATTTGTTGCGCGGCGTGCCCCATGTAGAAGGGCGACAGATCAAAGTGAAAAGGATGATCGGATGAGCCAGTGGCTGCCGATTGCCGATATTGCCGCCAAAGTACAGGCTGGCGAGCTAAAGGCTGTTGATTTAGTCGAGCAGGCGCTCAAAACTATTGAGGAAAAGAAGGAATTTGACGCTATTATTGCCACCACAGCTGAGCGCGCCCGAACACGTGCCGTTAGCATTGACGCCGCTGTTAAAAAAGGCGAAAAAGTGGGCCGGTTGGCTGGCGTGCCATTTATCGCCAAGGATAACTACTTAGTATTTGGCGCAGACACTACTGCCGCCAGCAACATGCTTCGCGGGTTTGAAGCGCCATACCAGGCGACGGTTATCGAAAAACTGGAAGCAGAAGGCGCAATTTGCGTTGCCAAAGCCAACCTCGACGCGTTTGCCCATGGGGCTAGCACCGAAAATAGCGACTTTTTTACAACCAAACACCCGCAGGACAAAGAACGTGTGCCCGGCGGTTCATCCGGCGGCTCGGCAGCAGCCGTTGCCCTGGATATGGTGCCATTCGCGCTCGGTTCGGATACCGGTGGGTCTGTTCGCCAGCCGGCCAGCTTTGTTGGCTGCATTGGGTACAAGCCAACCTACGGCCTGATGTCACGTTCGGGCATCATCGCCATGGCGAGCAGTACTGATGTTGTGGGCACCTTAGCGTACAGCGTTGCTGACGCTGCTTTGGTTATTGATGTCATGGCTGGCCGTGACCCACTGGATGGCACCACTATCGAGCGCGACGAAGCCAGCTACACCGACTTGCCATCAGACATAGCCGACTTGAAAGTAGGCCTGATTACCGAGTGGATGGGTGGCGGCTTGGATGAAGACGTCAAACGTGTCATTGAGGCCGCTGCGGCAAAGCTCAAAGCAGCTGGCGCAGATGTGCAAGAAGTTAGCCTCCCGTCGCTACCTTTGGCATTGGCTGTCTATTACATTGTCGTCCCAGCCGAATTGAGCAGCAATTTGTCCCGTCACGACGGCCAGCGTTATCCGTACAACGCAACTGACGCCAAAGACCTTGACGAAAGCTACACCAAAGCGCGCGGCCAAGGTTTCGGTGCCGAGGCGAAGCGTCGCATTATGATCGGCACACACGTGCTCTCCAGCGGCTATTACGACGCCTACTACACCAAGGCGCAAACCGTTCGTACCAAGCTCATCAACGAATTTAACGACGTGTTCCAGCAGTACGACTTCCTTATTGGGCCGGTTGCGCCAACAACCGCATTTAAAATCGGTGAAAACGCCAACGACCCACTGCAAATGTATCTGGCCGACGTCATGACTGTGGGTCCGAGTCTCGCTGGTATCCCTGCGATAAGCGTGCCAGCTGGGACTTCCAACGGTTTGCCCGTAGGTTTGCAGATAATGGGGCCGCAGCGTGACGATCGTGCATTACTTGGTGTCGCCAAGGCGGCCGAGGAGTTGCTGCGATGATTCATCACATCCTGCATATTGCGCTGTTCTGGGTATTGCCGTTGGCTATTGTTGCGGCTGCTTTAGGGCTTGCGGGGTGGCTTATTTGGCGCCGTTTCCGACCAGTTAAACTCAAGGTCGATCAGTTTCAGGCCAGATGGAAAGAATTGCAAAAATTGCTTTCTGATAAGCAAAAGTGGGTCGAGGCGATCTTTGAGGCCGACAAGCTCCTCGACGAAGCACTCAAAAAGAAGCACTTCCGTGGCCGCAGCATGGGTGAGCGCATGGTGAGCGCCCAACGTTTGTTTACCGATAACGACGGCGTTTGGTTTGGCCACAAGCTCCGCAACAAACTGCAAGCCGAACCTAGCACCAAGCTCAAAGAATCCGAAGTCAAGCAAGCCCTGATGGGCATCCGCCAAGCACTCAAAGACATAGGGGCGTTGCCGGCATGATAACCGCAGAAATCCGCAAAAAATATACTCCTACGATTGGCATTGAGTGTCACGTGCAGCTCAAGACGACTACCAAGCTGTTCGACGGTGTTGGTAACGACGCCCGCGAGGCAGAGCCTAATACGCTAGTGGGGCCGCTTTCTTTTGGTTTGCCAGGCGCATTGCCGGTATTGAATAAAGAAGCCGTGCATCTGGGCATGCGCGCTGCGTACGCTCTAGGCACTACGCCGCAAAAGTTTAGCGTTTTTGACCGCAAGCATTATTTTTATCCTGATTTGCCCACGGGCTACCAGATTACCCAGTTTACCCATCCGATTGTGGTTGGTGGTTTTGTTGATGTCACGGTAGATGGCCAGCAAAAGCGCGTGGGTATCACCCGGGCGCACCTGGAGGCTGATGCCGGCAAGTCGACCCATCCAGCCGGCCGAGACTACAGCTTGGTCGACCTTAACCGTGCTGGTACACCATTGCTCGAGATCGTCTCCGAACCAGACATGCACTCCGGCCCCGAAGCCCGTGCGTATGCCCATGAACTGTACCTGCGCATGCGTTACGCCGATGTTTCGGACTGTAACTTGTACTACGGCAACATGCGTTTTGACGTCAACGTCTCGGTGAGCACAACCAACGAGCTGGGTACCCGCAGCGAGACCAAAAACCTCAACTCTTTCAAGGCCGTTGAAAAAGCGATCGACTACGAAGTTACCCGCCAGATCGAATTGCTCGAAAAGGGCCAGGCCATTGTGCAGGAAACCCGCGGCTGGGACGATGCCAAGCAGTGCACCTTTAGCCAGCG
>CAZDTZ010000018.1:0-28309 GCA_964508535.1 uncultured Candidatus Saccharibacteria bacterium | reverse complement strand
TGAGTGCTTGTTTCGTGGCAGTAACAGCGGCGGTGAGGTTGCTGGCATGGGCACCAAGCGCGATACCAACCCCGGCGACGTAGGTGCGCATGGCGAAGTCGTCCACCTGGTAGCTATCGCCGGCTGGCGCGTACCACTTTGCACTGTCCGCGGCAGATACTTTGCGGCTGGCCCCTTTATATGTATAGCTGATGCTGGTCTGGAGGCTGGCTTGCAATTTACGTGCGATTGCTTGGGCCTGCACGGTGGAGAAATCGGGCGCAACAGAGGTAGTGGGTATAGTTACTACAGTCGTATTCTGGTCGAGGCTCGCCAGGATGGCGCTGGCCAACTCGGCTTGGTCGAGGTCGTAGCCGTTGCTGTGCGGTTTCGTGGCAAAAGTAGTGCCTGTTAAGAGGACCTTGGCGTTGACAGGCCCAGTGTGAAACGTTGGCGCTAAGGTAGCGGCTTCGGCCTGGAGGGTAGAGTTATCTACCGCAACCGGCACCGCAACACGGTGCTCGGTGAACAAGGCCACCAGTGGCAGCCACGAACGCGTGGCTGCCAAGCTTTGTGCGGTGCGGTGGGTGTCGAGCTGGATGCCAAGCCTGCTGGCAGGCACGGCCACGGTTTGCTCAGCATGCCTCAGCGTCAAAGAGGAGGGAATGCTGCCTGCGGCAGTCAGCCTGGCCTCAATCTGTCCAAAACTCATATTATCTACTGATACGTTTCCCACGGTTGTCCGCGGGTAGGCATGCCCATGGTAGACTCCAACCAGCAGCAGATTGGCGGCAAACAACACCCCCAAGGCTACGGCGACACCTACGACCAGTCGGTTTCGGCGCTGTTTTTGCGGCGCTGCAGGGCGATGGTGCACAGGGATTTGCGGCATGTTTCAAGTATACCGTATGTCCTTTGCGGAAGATGAAGATATGCTGAAGGTTTGCGACAGCAACCTTGCGGCTACAGCGGCCAGGTTAGTGTATACTAATAAGTACGAATAAGGAGTGAACATGCCCTGGATTATTATCGGAATTATTGTACTGCTCATCATAGTAGCTGCTGTCATGTACAACGGCCTAGTGCGGCTCAACCAGCAAGCCAGCGAGGCCTGGAGCGACATTACCGTCCAGCTTAAGCGCCGTTACGACCTCATCCCCAACTTAGTTAATACGGTAAAAGGCTATGCCGCCCACGAAAAGTCTGTTTTTGAAGACGTTACCGAAGCCCGGGCCAATGCGCTGAGCGCCAAAGGTGTAGCCGAAACTGCCAAGGCCGAAAATCAGTTTAGCCAAACGTTGAAGAGCTTGTTTGCCGTTGCCGAGGCCTACCCAGACCTCAAGGCCAGCGAGAACTTCCGCGACCTAATGGCGCAGCTCACCGACACCGAAGACAAAATCATGGCTTCGCGCCGCTTTTACAACGGTGTGGTGCGCGATTTTAACACCAAGCGCAAGACGTTCCCGACCAACATTTTTGCCGGCATGCTTGGTTTCAAAGAGGACAAAGAGTTCTTTGAACTGGACGACGCTGAAGCAGCTCAGGCCGAGAAGCCAGTGGACGTTAAATTTTAACTGCCACCTAACTCAGAACAATTTCTTAGAATATGTATAGCGAAATAGCCAGCAACAAACGCCGAACGGTCTTCATGCTGTTCGGCTTTTCGCTATTTGCCGTGGCTTTGGCAGTGATTTTTGACCTGTGGACCGGCTCCAAGGCGTTGACGGTCGGCGTGCTTATTTTCGCAGTTATATATGCTGCGGTTGGCTATTTTACCGGCGGACGGGTGAGCCTGGCACTAAATGGCGCCCAGGAAATCACCAAAAAAGACAATCCGCGCCTGTGGCGCACGGTCGAGAACCTGGCAATTACCGACGGGCTGCCCATGCCGCAGGTATATATTATTGGCGACGCAGCACCCAACGCCTTTGCCACAGGGCGTGACCCCAAACACGCTGCAGTTTGCGTGACTCAGGGCTTGCTCGACATCATGGACGACAACGAGCTCCAGGGCGTCCTAGCCCACGAGATGAGCCACGTCAAAAACTATGATATCCGTGTGGCGATGTTGGCCTTTGCGCTTACCGCGTTAATCGCGGTGATTTCCGACGTGATTTTACGTATGGCTTGGTTTCGCGACAACAGCGACAATAACCGGCGCGACAACAACAACCAGATTATTTTGATCATTGGCATTGTGGCAGCCATTTTGGCACCGATTATTGCCACGCTTATATCACTGGCGGTGTCACGCCGTCGTGAATATTTGGCCGACGCCAGCGGTGCCCTAGCCACGCGCTACCCAGATGGCCTAGCCAGTGCATTAGAAAAAATCCAGCAGCTGCCCAATGGTGGTGTTCTCAGGCGCCAAAATACTGCAACAGCCCACTTCTTTTTTGCGAACCCGCTGCGTGGGCATGGCATCACCAATCTGTTCAGCACCCATCCCCCGATTGCCGACCGCATCCAACGCTTACGCACAATGGGCACCCACGCGTAATTTTGGCGTGCTAAACTAATAGCATTATGGCGAAAACTCCAAAGAAACCTACAAAATCCGCCCAGCCAACTAAGCGGGCGACCCCGAAAACCACCCAAGCTGCGTGGGCGTCGCTATCGTCGTCGCCAGACGACAACCCCCGTAAGCTCCAGTCACCAAAGTACAAATCTTTTTCGCTCCACAAGCGCATTAAGCCAGAGATACAGTTGCCAAGCGCCTTTCGTTTGCTGCGCACCGCACTTGGTACACTCAAGCAACACTGGAAGCTCTTTTTGGGTATCATCGCGATTTACGGCTTGCTCAATATCATATTGGTTGAGGGGATTAGCGGCGCTGGTGACCCAAGCACCATAAAAGACGCCTTGCACCAAGGATTGAGTGGGCACTTTGGGCAGTTTGCCAGCGGAGCCTCGGTATTTGTATACCTGCTGGGCACTTCGGCTAGCAACGGTACGCCAGGATCGGGCACGTACCAGTTTATTTTGACTCTAACCGTAAGCTTGGCGCTGATCTGGGCGCTGCGCGAGGTGTATGCCGGCCACAAGGTGCGTATTCGCGACAGCTACTACAGGGGCATGTACCCGTTTGTGCCGTTCTTGCTGGTGTGCTGCGTAGTGCTCATCCAGTGTATTCCGTTCGCCATCGGGGCGTATTTGTACTCTACGGTCACTGCCAATGGCGTGGCAGCCACCAGTCTTGAGACGGTATTGTGGGGGGTTATCTTTGCCTTACTGGCCCTGACGACGTTGTACATGCTGGCCTCGTCGATTATTGCATTGTACATCGTGACGTTGCAGGACATGGAGCCGATGGCGGCGCTCAAAGCAGCTCGCGACCTGGTGCGCAACCAGCGTTGGGCGGTGCTCCGCAGGGTCGTCTTTCTACCGATTGCACTGGTGCTTTTGTCGGCAGCAATTATTATCCCGTCCATTTTGTTTGCCACCGTGTTTGCGCAGTTTATCTTTTTTGCGGTCACCACTGTCTTTGTGGCCGTATTGCACAGCTATATGTACGCGTTATATAGGTCGTTGTTATGAAGCAGCCCAGTCAGGCGGGCAAGCTGGCCAAGCTGGATAAAGTACAAGCCAAGGAACGCATCGCCAAATTACGCAATTTGATCATCGACTACCGGTACCACTACCATGTGCTGGACGAGTCCACGATGAGCGAGGCCGCTGCCGACAGCCTCAAGCACGAGCTGAGTGAGCTAGAAACGCAATTTCCCGATCTCTTAACGCCAGATAGCCCAACTCAGCGCGTGGCAGGCGCGCCGCTGCCTGGTTTTACACAAATTCGCCACCAGACCCGCATGATTAGCCTCAATGACGTATTTAGCCGAGAGGAAGTTGAATCCTGGATTACGCGGACGCAAAAGCTGCTGCCTGGTGAGTCGCTCGAGTTTTTTGTAGACATCAAGATGGATGGTTTGGCCTGCGCGTTGGTGTACGAAGACGGCGAGTTTGTGCAAGCTGTTACCCGCGGCGACGGGTTGGTGGGCGAAGATGTCACTACCAATATTCGCACTTTAGATAGCGTACCATTGCATTTGCGCAGCGGCCTCAGCGCTAGCGCCAAGAATTTTTTACAAGGTCGCACCGAAATCCGCGGCGAAGTGGTGATATACAAGAAAGATTTTGAAGCGCTCAACGCCAAGCGCGCCGCTGCAGGCGACCCGTTATATGCCAATCCGCGCAACCTGGCGGCCGGCAGCATCCGTCAGCTCGACCCGAAATTGGCTGCAGCGCGCCCACTACGTTTCCGGGCATGGGAAATTTTGCGCGACGACCCAGCTGAGGTGCCAACCAACACCATGGCCTACAGTACAATTCGCGCGCTGGGCTTAGCTGCCAACCCCGAAGCCAAAGTATTTAAAACACTTGATGAGGTCATGAAATTTGCCAAAGAGTGGGACCAAAAGCGCCACGATTTGCCATTTAACACCGACGGCCTGGTGATTAAGGTAAACGACCGCGCACAATTCGCCCGGCTCGGCGTGGTGGGCAAGGCACCACGGGGTGCAGTGGCCTACAAATACGCCGCCGAAGAAGCCACGACCACAGTGCGCGACATCGTGCTGAGCATTGGACGCACAGGCGCTGCGACGCCGGTTGCCGTGTTCGACCCTGTGCAGGTGGCCGGCACGACCGTACAACACGCCAGCCTGCACAATGCCGACGAAATTGAGCGCAAGGACATTCGCGTTGGCGACACGGTTGTGATCTTTAAGGCTGGCGACATCATCCCGCAAGTTCTCAAGGTCTTGACCGGGCTGCGCCCCAAAACAGCTAAGAAGTTTGACATGCTCGCAGAGCTCAAACGCCAGTACCCAGAATTGGAGTTCGACCGTCCAGAGGGTGAAGTTGTCTACCGCGTCAAAGGCGCAACCAGCTCGCTGCTGCTGGAGAAAAACCTCGAACACTTCGCTAGCAAAACGGCTCTGGATATCGACGGCCTGGGTGAAAAAAACGTGGTGGCGTTGGTCACTGCTAAATTGGCGCGCGACCTGGCCGATATTTACACGATTACCAAAGCGCAATTATTAGAGCTGGATCGCTTTGCCGAAGTCTCGGCTAATAATCTCGTCGAGGCAATTGCTCGCGTCAAAACGCCAGAGCTACCGCGCTTTATTTATGGCTTGGGCATCCGCCACGTTGGCCAGCAAACGGCTATCGACCTCGCAGAACACTTTGGCTCGCTGCATAAATTGGCGCAGGCCACCATCGACGAACTCATGCAAGTAGAGGGCATTGGCGACATTGTGGCTGAGAGCCTACTGGCCTGGTTTGCAGATCCAGACAGCGAGAAACTGCTGGTCAAATTTGAGAAGTTGGGTGTCAAGCCGCACTACGAATCCCGTGCCCGCGGCCCGCTGCACGGCAAAAGCTTTGTGATTACCGGCACGCTGGAGCACGACAGCCGCGACGGCTTTGCCGACAAAATTCGCGCCCTCGGCGGCACGTTCCAGAGTTCGGTCGGCAAGGACACATCATACTTGGTGGTGGGCAAAAACGTTGGCGCAAGTAAATTGGCCAAAGCCGAAAAACTCGGCACCAAACAAATATCCGAAGCCGACTTGCTCGAATTATTAGGAGGTAAATCATGACCGATCTCATTTTCATCACCGGCAACCAGCACAAGGCGGATTTTTTGGCCAAGCACATAGGCCTGCCGGTTGCTCATCGCAAGCTCGACCTCGACGAATTGCAATCGCTTGATCTGCACACGATCGTCGAACACAAGGTCCGCCAGGCGTACGCCATTGCCAAGCAACCAGTTATCGTGGAGGATGCTTCGCTCACCTTTACGGCGATGGGGCGTTTGCCTGGCGCGTTTATCAAGTGGTTTATCGAAGAGATTGGCTACGACGGCTTGCTTAAACTGGCTAACAGCCTGGATAGCCAAGATGCTATCGGCAAGGTGTGTTACGGCTATTACGACGGCAAGGACGTGCGGTTTTTTGACGGCGAAATGCGCGGCCACATCAGCACGGAAGCCCGTGGCACTGGTGGCTTTGGCTTTGACCCGATTTTTATCAACGAAGGCTACGATGTCACGCGCGCCGAAATGCCAGAGCCCGTCTACGACAAAACTTCTTACCGAATGGACGCCCTCACCAAATTGAAAGGATTTTTAAGCCATGGATAAGAAATACTCCGTTGAACTTAAATTTTGCCGGCGCTGTGGCAGCTCGCTGACGCACAAAGGTGGCGTGATGTTTACCTGTGGCCAAGGTCACGCTATTTTTATGGTTGCGACCTCTGCGATCGGTATCGTCATAGTAAGGGGCGACGACGAAATTTTAGTATTAGAGCGCGCCATTGAGCCAGGCAAGGGCAAACTCGATATGCCAGGCGGCTTTTCTGACGGCGGAGAGACTTTGGAGGACACGATCGCCCGAGAGGTGCAGGAAGAAACTGGGCTTGTGCCGACTGATTACACCAAGCCCGAGTATTTGTTTAGTACAGTTGACAGTTATGCCTACGGTGGTGAAGTAGTGCCCGTTATTGGTGTAAATTACAAAGCAAGGCTGATCAGCGACGCAGTTCCTATTGCCGGTGACGACGCTGCGACAGCGCGTTTTGTATCATTGCGCGAGCTTAATCTGGACGACCTTTACTTCCCTGGCGTGCGTGCCGCCGTGGAGCAACTCCGCAACGAATTACTCAATAAGACCGGCTAGACCTTCCATTATCGATGTTGTTTTGGTAAAATAACACCGTTCCGGTAACCCGCAATAACACGGGGCATTAGCTCATTTGGTAGAGCGCTTCCATGGCATGGAAGAGGTGATCGGTTCGAATCCGATATGCTCCACCAAGATCAATTTATAAGTCAATTCCGGAACCTAGCTCATTGCAAATATGACGCCAAACTTTTTAGACCACATTGTGACTACTCGGCCTGCTTTGAGTGGCCAATTGCGTTACACGATCAACGAGTACTCTATATAGACCTGTATGTTCAAGCGTGCCTGCGCTGAGCTCATCGAAGAATGCTTTATTCCCACGATATTCAGGTTCATTTACTGCGTTGGTAAAACTTCCTATTACAAAACGTGCATAACCCCGCGCGTACGTATCGACACTATGCTCGCCCGTTTGCTCAAAAGTTGCATTTCCGAGGTCATGCAAGAACAACCGTAGTTCGCCATCCATAGTGACGCATGTGCTAAATGAGTCGCGATGCAGATTCGCACCAGCCGCAATAAGGGTCGCGCAGTCCTCTGCTAGCGGCTGCAGAGCCTTATCCGTAAACCATTGCTCGCTAAGACTCCCTGGTTGAAATGCCCCTCTTGAGACAGATGAACTAGAGTTTTTACCATCTTTAACCTGGTAGGGTAAATCATGGTAGCGATGCATCACAATCGCAGGGAAAGGAGTGCCGTTTATTTCGACTTCTTGTAATCGACACAAGGGGTTAACGAGAAGTCCAAGACCACGAATCCTATCTGTTGCTGCAGGTTCGTGCATGACTACGGTCCACTTCTCGCGCATTCTTTCGATCCCATCTGTTGTGTTGGGCAACCCAAGGGCCATAGTTGCTCCTTCAATGGTAGCGTCATATACAGTCTTCGACCCCCCTCGTCCTAGCTCTTTAGCTAGTATGACTGGCGAGCCGTGTGTTGAAATCTCAAAGCTGCCAGATCTTAGAGAAGTAAGCAGGCCGTCTAACGCTTCGTTTGTCGGCAATCCTACAATCGTACTCGACATGTCGCCCGTCTCATTCGCAAAAGTGACCCCGTGGTTCATTCTTACGTCATGCATAGTGCAAGTATACCACTGTTGCAATTCGCATCGTTTCGTACTACAATGTAGACATTATGAATAGCGCAGCATTAACCATCAGAACAGACCCAAAGACTAAAAAGGTAATCGCAGATTTTGCCGCTTCTGTCGGCTTGTCGACGAGCGCCTTTGCTACCGCCATACTATTACAAGCAGTACGCGAACAGCGCGTATTGTTAACGCCTACACTTGAGCCTACGCCGTACCTTGAAGGCATTATGCAGAAGGCGGCAGCCGACCGTAAAGCAGGCCGCAATTACGAGACCATTAACGATGAAGCAGAGCTCGACGATCTTTTTAAGAAGCTATGATTATTCTCAAGCTTCACAAGGATTTTCTAAAACAAGCTGCCAGCCTGAAACCAACCCAGAAAAAACGATTACAAGAGACTTTAAAACTATTTCAAAAAGAACCGCAACATCCAAGTCTGTACAATCATCCTTTGACAGGCCAATGGAAGGGTTATCGCTCAATCGCGTTCGGCGGTGATTGGCGCGCACATTTTGAGCTCACCGACGGTGGTGCAGTGGCTTGGTTCATAGCCTGCGGCACACATAGCCAACTTTACAAATAGGTCTTTCGGTATTACTCGATATCGTCTTCATAAAGCAGTTCACGGATTTCTTGAGTGTCACCTTCTGGGTCGTCCGGCAAAGTTATCTTAATGTAGGTGATACTCCACGCTAAGCTTTAAAACGCTTATTTGATACAATCATCACATGGATAAAAAAGCCTACAAAGGGCAGCTACTGCAACGCATCAACGAAGTGTTGCAGTACATTTGGGATCCAATTGGCGTTCGTGAGGTGCCAGAGGCCTATGATGAATACATTTCATACGCAGATACTATTTGGCGCGCAGTACTCAAAGGCCAGTCTAAAGCCGAATTATCCGCATACCTCACCAGTGTAACAACGGAGCGTATGGGGTTAGATCCCCGACCCGAACACGATGACAAGATTGCAGCAATAATCCTGGACTGGGCCCGGTTTCTAAAAGAACGTTACGAGTCTTAGTTACGACTGCCAAGTAAGCTCAGACGGGTGTCTAAAGTCGGCGTTTTGCAGTTTTCTGCTGAGTTCTGTCAACGGCATGGCTTCAACCGTAGTATCGCTAAATAGTGCCGCCTCGTTATGTTGCGCATGACGGGTTTGAACGGTAAATTTGATATGTCCAGCTTTATCAGTAAGCTCAATTTTTAGAAGCAGGCCGTATGCAGTCTTTTTCCAATCCCCATCCTCAAACTGTACGGGCCCCTTTTCGTGAAACGGAAATAGTTCTAATTTGTCGGCAAAAGCTTTAAAGACGTCGTGATAACCATAAAACTCCAAAGTTGTTTTATGCGTATCGGTTTCCGCAACGATGGTAAATCTAACGATCCTATCGTCGGGGTCTTCGCCTGAGCCAGATATGTGCAGTTTCATAATCACCAGTATATCAAACAGTTTGCTACAATTAGATGACCATGAATGATTTTATCCCCAAGAATATTCTCGAATTAGCCAAGAAGTACGGTGCTAAGATTGACGTTACGGAAGCGCCGAATAACTCGGGGCATTATAAAGATACGTATGATGCCACAGTTGCATTAACAAGAAATGACGCAACGGTAAAACTGCATCTTTTGTGTAACGAAAAGGGTATGAAGAGCTACATGTGTAATCAAGTTGAGTACGGCAAGTGGTGGTACAACGAGGATGATTACGCTGGCGACGAAATTCTAAAGGTGGTCGAAGGAATCTTTGAGAATAGAACAGCCATAAGAAGGCCCCCGTTGTCGTTTAGAAAAGTCCTCTGTATAACAGATAAGGATGGCCAACCAAAGTATTGGCCTCGAACATAGCCCGTGCGGCGCTGCTCAGTATGCCCAGTCTTTCTAGGCACTCACCAGACGCAGGTCTTATGCGAGTAACCGAGCAAAACGTTCTGGAGCTACCACTTAGGCATGGCTTTAGAACCATGGACAAAGGCCACTTTTTCGTTTTTAGCGATAATTTGATCGATGTAATGTTTCAATAAAGGCGCCTTAAAACTGTCAGTTACATCGTTTTGTGTCAGGCTGGTTATCTCGCTCGACAACTGCTGCGCATTTACGACAGTACTAATTGATAGATTGCTGGGTGGTGGAGTTGTTATCATAGCTATAAGTATGGCCTGGCGGGCTTGGGCAGGCTGTAACGATTCTAGTTGTCGCGAAAATTATTCTAGTGTAGTAATGTCGCCGAGCTGTTTCATTCCTATTCGACATTGCCCCGCAGTTCTGCTAACGTAAAAATATGCAAGTAAAACTAGACCAAGCAAAGATTCCTCAAATACCCGGTGCGCGCATCGTAATCCTGCAAGGAAAATGGTACGCCGAATACGTTGATAAGATGGTCGAAAAGTGCCTCGCGGTGCTCAAGAATTCAGGTTGCGAGACGCCAGACGTGCACATTTTGCCTGGCTCGTTGGAATTGCCGCTCGCGGCACAGACGATTATCCGTTCTGGGCAGTACGACGCTGTCATCTGTTTCGGGGCAATTATGAAGGGCGAAACCTTCCATTTTGACATGATCATGAACGAGTGCATGCGTGGGCTAGGCCAGGTTATGCTCTCGGAAAACGTGCCGATTATCGTGGAAGTAATCCCTGTTTCCAATGTCGAGCAGCTTGCCGCTCGCAGCAAGGACGATGAGTTTAATAAGGGCATCGAAGCCGCCCTTGCCACCGCCGAAATTATTACCTGGCGTCGAAAAATAGCGCAAACGTAGCAACCGCGTTTGCTGGGCCGCCCGGCGGTTGTTTGTTATAATATAAACATGTATCAATACCTTGCGGGCACTGGTTTGGCTGGCTTGGTTTGGCTGATGATTTTTTTGTTGCGAAAAGATTTGCGGCGTGCCATGGTGTGGGGCGGTACGGTGTATTTTGTGTTACTGAGCATCGGATTCGTAGTCTATCGGCTGTTCATGCACGACGCGGTACGGGCGATAAATCCTGGCTACTGGGCGCCACCAACGCTGTTTAACTTGCAGCACATCATGCATGGGTATGGCATCGAAGACGCGCTGTTTATGTTTTTTTACGGTGGTATCGCCGTGGTTATCTACGAATTTTTCTTCCGCAAAAAGTTGCCACAGTTATCCCAGGCCGACCTCAAAAAGCCAGACGTCAAAGGATTTTTGCTAGTCGCCGGCATCGGCACTGCGGGTGCGGTGGCGGTATATTTTGCTGCCTACCTCAACGACATCTACTTGTTGATTAGTTCCGCCTTTTTTGCGGCACTGGTCATCATCTGGAAACGTAGAGATCTGGCGGCGCAGTCCCTGCTGGGTGGCCTACTATTTGTCGTGCTCTATGGGGTGGTGCTTGGGCAAATTTTTCTTCATTTGTTTCCGCATTTTTTGGCCAACTATTACCATCTGCGCGCCACCAGCGGCGTGCTGTTGCTCGGCATTCCGCTGGAAGAATACCTGTATGCGTTCTCGTTTGGCATGTTCTGGGCACCGGTGTACAGCTTTGTGTACGGGCTCAAAAAAGCTACGGGGTATTAGCTCATTTGGTAGAGTGCCTGCATCGCACGCAGGAGGCGGGGAGTTCGAATCTCCCATACTCCACCATACGATTTACTGACGTATTGCTAGTACGGCGCCATACAGACCGATGAAGAGAATAATTGCGCTGCCAGATTTGCGCATCAGGTTAGAGGCCACGCCTCGTTTATTGTGTAAGTAAAAGCAGAACGATGCGTATAGTGCGACGGTCGGGTAGACCAGCCACCATTTACCGTGCAGATTGCGCACGATTATTAGGTATGCGCTGCCAGTCAGAATTGTGCAGCCGACAGCTACCCAGCGCACCGTTTGCGCACCGTAACGGACGAGCGGCGTGTTTTTGCCAGTTGCGCGGTCACCGGGCTCGTCTTTGTAATCTTTGGCGAGTGATATCGGGGCGAGGAGCACGAGTTGTAGCCCGGCGAACAGCAGCACAAAATGCCAGCGCACCACGGATGCTTGAGCGAGCCCTAATGCTAGCGGTATGGCGCCATAGCAGCAAGTTAAGCTTGCCGTCGCCCACCAGCCGCGGGCTTGGAGCTGGAGCCTTGGATGCGAATAGGCGGCCAGCAGCACACCATATAACACCGTGATGGCTAAGGATGCCGGTTGGCGGAGAAAAAATTGGAGGATTACCAATCCCAGAACATTTGCCCACAAGAAAATAGCCAACACGCGGTCGGATATACCTCCACGCAGTAACGGGTTGTCGTGCCGCTTGTTGATCCGGTCGGTGGCAATGTCTTGGCGGTTGTTGTATGCCGCAGCACAGGCGTACAGGCCGCCAATAGCCAAACCGCAGGTGACAACGCGCATCACAGATGCCTGTGCGACGATGGCGCAACCCATCGCGAGCAGCACAGAATAGAGTGCATTTTGCGGCCGAGCTAGAAGCGCAAGTCGCTGGCCAATCTCAGCCGGAGCCGCTGTGCTCATTCTGCGCTAGGATCACGGGCCGAATAGGCGAACGCGAATGCGTAGTAGGCGGCAATGGCAATCGCGATCGAGACGAGTACAGTTGCAATGATATTAAGCACCTTGAGGGCTTGGTTTGGGCTTTTACTACCCTTAATGTAAAAGACATTTCCCATCGCACAGAGCCAAATCATGGCGCCGGCGCCAAATAGCAGCAACAGTGGAATTTCTATGCCGCCTATGGCCGATGGTGTAGCAGTGTCTCCAAAATGTAGGCCACCCATCGTGTCACCAGCCACCGTGGCCAGCGTTGGAACAAGCGTACCAATTCCCAGCAGGATGAGTTGGCCTTTTATTGGCTTGCCGAGTTGTCGTGTGAGGTAGCGGGTTTGGTATGCGTACGTCGCGACAAGACACAGCAACATTACTCCATAAACGATGCGGACGATTTGAGGCTGAAATAGCAACTGCCCAATCGGGATCCAGTTCGCGTAAACTATCCACGCAAGTGGCAAGAACGGCAAGACATGGAAGATGCGCGGATAACGGGCGGCGTTCATACTAGGTTAATCGTAATCTACTTTTGCTTAGCGGGCAAACTGTCGTAGATGTCTGCCAGCCCCAGCAACGAATCGCTAAATACTCTGACTGCCGGACAGCATAGGCTGAATATATCTGATATGTCTACAGTATCCGTCGTTGGGTCGTAATTTTTGAAACTGCCAAGTTGGGCGTGGTAGACACCGAGCCTTTGGGCGAGCCGGACACCTGTGCGAATAGCTTCGCCAGTGAGCGCTTCCAGAGGCTGTCCAGTTTGTCGGTGTACGTTAGCAATTGCCGGTAGGATATTAGTGGCAATCGTTTTAATGAGTTTGGGGTTGGGGATCAGGACCGCAGGGCCGTGCTCTGGGTGTGGAATGAACATCTCGCTAAATGGTTCTAGGCTGTGCCGCGTATGTTCGGGATGGCGGGCAAGGTAGATTTCCGAGCGTTTGACTAAATCCTGGTGGAATAACAGCATTGCCTGCTGCGTCTTTGGCAGGCGAACGAGTTGTTCGGCGACGCCGAGGTCTTGGGCGCTATAAGGGCGTTCTTGAAGGTGATATACGCGCATCAAACCCTCGGCGTCGTGACGGGTGAGACGCAATGCAGCAACGCTGTTGGGTTCATCTGTGGATACTGGTGGGTAGAGGTCTCTACCGTAGACGGCAGTAGGCTCGAGCATGACGGTGCCGCGATGTTGTGCGAGGCGACTAATGTGATAGGGCACGGCTTGCGCAACGAACGCCCCTACAGCCTGTGTGGCGGCGTCGGTCTCGCTGTGACCTTGCTCGATAAGGCTCGTAGCGGCTTGCTTTGTAAGCGGCAGGCAATGAGCAAAAAGTGCCATTGTCACCCGGGCGGCAACTGGTGGGGCGAGGTCTAGCTCACCTCGGTATGTCTCGATGCCTCGCAGCAGGGAAGCCGGAATACTCTGTTCGGGATATTCCTCGAGCACGCGGTCTCGCACAGCACCGTAGTGGTGATCCTGAGGCACGTGGAAGTAGTTGTCCAGCGAAAAATCAGGGCGTGCGCCGTGCGCCGTTGTCACCAGGCGCGCGTCCTGCCAGTAACGCGTTCGCAGTTGGGTAAGGCTTTCACCTTCTGGGCGAGTAACAGCTATCGCAGTGTATTCTGGTGCGCTGTACACCATGGTAAGGATATTGCGCATTGCATGGTTTGCCAGCGCCGCGTCACCAAGCGGCGGGCAGGCAAAGTCGCGTTCGCTGCGGCGGCGTGTGGTGCCTGTCCCGATATGTCCAGTAATGTAGCCGTCTAGGTGCGCTGCCCATGTACCAAAGACGGGCCCGGATGTTTCCCCTGTGGGGTGTGCGAGTTGTTCGGCCATTCGCCCACTATTGCAGAAAATAATTACAGGGGGAAGTCACTTGTGATGCGCAGTCGATGCGCATGTTCAAGGATGTTTACGTGTCTTCCCGTTTGGCATGGATCAATCCGGCGATGTATTCGGTCTTAGAAATGCCCATCTTTTGACTCTCGACCGTTACATAGCTATTGAGTTCGTTGGGCAGCACCAGGTTGAACCGCGTCTTGATGTAGTCGTGGTGACGCAGGAAGGTCTTGAGGTGAAGAAGCAGCTCCTCGTCCGTAGCATATGTTTTGTACGTCAGGAGTTTTGACTCTATGGCACTCACAAAGCGGTTGCGCTGACTGAGGCCGCCGTTGTGCACTAAAAAGAGCACCGGCTTGCCCATATTGAGCGCCCCACCAAGGATAAAGCCAACACTCAGGCTAATAACACTTCCTTCGATGATGACGCACTGGGAATCGGCCATGGCCCGCTGCAGCGTGCGGTAGATATCTTTGGGTAGTAAGTCTGTGCGTGGTTTGGAGTCGGCAAGCAGGTCGTTCGTCAGTGTATGACCTTCCGATACAACGTATTCGCGTAAGAGTGTGAATGCGTGCCCATGTTTTTCGAGGCCGCCACGAGAGAATTCAAATAATATTTTCATGAAGTACTAAACTATAACATAATAGCTTCTAAAAAGTTAGTGGTGCATGGGTGAGTAGTGCATGTGCATCATTTGACGGCGCCGCGGGAATCTACCATAATGCAACCATATGCAAGATACTGCGATCAGGGCAAAGAAGTTGACCGTGCAACGGGATGTTGCCAAGGCGCTGGACAATGTGTCGTTTGCCATTACCCCGGGCAAAATTACCGGCTTGATCGGGCCAAGCGGCTCGGGCAAGACAACTCTGATGCGTGCTATTGTTGGTGCACAACAGATTACTTCGGGCCAGCTGAGCGTGCTCGGCCAGCCTGCGGGCAGCAAGGTGTTGCGCCGGCAAATTGGTTACGTGACGCAGTCGCCAGCGGTCTACGACGACCTCACCGCTACCCAGAATCTGGTGTATTTTGCGGCTATGCTCGGGCTGCCAAAGGCCGAGGCGGGCCAAGCGCTGCAGGCAGTTGATTTGCAAAAACACAGCAAGCAATTAGTTGGTTCTATGAGCGGTGGTGAACGGGCGCGGGTGAGTTTGGCTGTGGCAATGCTGGGCAACCCGGCATTGTTGGTGTTGGATGAGCCAACTGTAGGGCTCGACCCAGTATTGCGCCAGCATTTGTGGCAATTATTTGCCCAGTTAGCCAGCCAAGGAAAAACACTGTTGGTTTCGAGCCATGTGATGGACGAAGCCGAGCAGTGCCCTGAATTGTTATTGCTGCGTAACGGCAAGGTCTTGCAACATGGTTCCAAAGCGGCGTTGCTGGAAACGACCAAAACCAAGACCGTGCAAGATGCCTTTCTGGCGCTCGCCGGAGGCGTGTCGTGAGCCCGCGCCGCACTTTTGCCACTAGCAGGCGCGTGTTGACGCAGCTGGGGCACGACCCGCGAACTATCGGGCTGTTATTTGTGGTGCCGCTGGTCTTGCTCGGACTGTTGTCGTGGATTTACAGCCGCCAAGCGCATGTTTTTGACCAGATTGGCGCCCCATTACTCGGGGTCTTCCCATTTATCGTGATGTTCTTGGTCACGTCGGTGACTACGCTGCGCGAACGGTCGTCTGGCACGCTGGAACGTTTGCTGACTATGCCAATTGCCAAGCTCGATATTCTGCTGGGGTATGCATTCAGTTTTGGGTTATTGGCCGTGCTACAGGCCATTGTGGCGAGTTTGGTTGCCGTGCATGTGTATGGGCTGCATGTAGCTGGGCCAGAGTGGTTTCTGATTGTAGTAGCGCTAGCCGATGCCTTGCTTGGTTCTGCACTCGGGTTGTTCACGAGCGCTTTTGCCCGTACCGAGTTCCAGGCCGTGCAGTTTTTACCCGCGTTTATCTTGCCACAATTTTTGCTTTGCGGGCTGCTGGTGCCAGTCGCAGCACTCCCTACGGCCTTGCGTTGGGTGAGCGACTGTTTGCCGCTTACCTACGCCGTTGACGCTATGACGCGCTTGGGCGTTTCATCTACGCTTGCGCAACGGACGCTCGTTGACGTTGTCGTGGTGCTGGGCTTCGCCACGGTAGCTATTTTGCTCGGTGCCGCTACTCTCAAAAGACAGACGAAATAGGATTCTCTGTTACAATACCAGCATGCCAAACATATATTCGAGTGTATCTCTCCGCAAACCAACAACACTGATCTATGCCGCTGGTGTGCTGCTGCTTTTGGTGGCGGGCGGCATCTGGTGGGGAAAAGTAAGCACTAATCCGTCCCGTGTATTTTGGGGCACGATTAACCAAAGCCTAGAGACAACTGGTGTGGCGGTACAGGCAACGCAAAACAGCGGTGCAACCACGGCCGACCAAACAGTGCAATATTCGCTCGGCGTTAACGAGAGTAGTGCCGTTACCACGTTAACTCAAGGCACGACAACTGTGGTAGATGAAACCTATGGGACGCCAACAGCCGATTACACCCGCTACCTCGACGTCAAAACCAACCAGAAATCGGCTAGCGGCAAGCCGCTTGATTTTTCCAGCGTCACTGGCGTCTGGGCAAAAAGTGATGGCAGCGCAGCTGCGGGCAAGCGTACGGTGATATTATCCCAGGCTGCGTTGGGAACTGGCCTACCGCTCGGTGGCGTGGCTGTGCCGATCGCCGACCTAACGCCAAAATTGCGCGCCCAGCTGGTCGACCAAATTCGCAGCCAAAATGTCTACCAGGTAGCGTTTGATAAAGTGCAAAAGACCCACAAAAATGGTCGCCTCCAATATGTATATAGCGCTTCTGTCCAGCCAATCTTATATGCCAGCATGATGAAGAGCTTTGCCAAAGTGGTTGGTTTGCACGATTTTGACCAGCTTGACCCTAATAGTTTCTCTGGCCAGCAAAACCTCGTCATGCAGCTAACTGTTGACGTGCGGTCGCATCACGTCGTTAACGTCACCGCGCTTAACGGCCAGATCAACCAAACTTACAGCGCTTACGACGTCCCAGTCGCCATGCCCAAGCCTAGCAAGACAATCACTGCCAGCGAACTGCAAAGTCGCCTGACTGCATTACAGAAATAACCCCTAATAGTCTTCGGGTTCGCGTATAATGGGTGGTAATGCAAGTTGTTGTTGACACGTTGCTTACAACCTACGAAACACAAGGCAAGGGTAAAAAAACCGTGCTTTTGCTGCATGGTTGGGGAGATCGAGCTGCTGGATTTAAGCAGCTCCAGGCGGCGCTCGCCAAAAAATATTACGTGATTGCCCTGGATTTGCCTGGTTTTGGCGCTACCGAAGCGCCGCGCGGTGTATGGGGTTTGGATGACTACGCTCAGTTTGTTGCTCATTTTTTGGAAAAGATTGGCAAGCGCACGTTAGTGGGGCTCGTTGGCCACTCCAACGGTGGCGCAATAGCCATCCGCGGCCTTGCCAAGGATTGGCTCCAGGCCGACAAGTTGGTGTTGCTAGCATCTGCTGGTATTCGGGGCGAGTATAAGGGGCGCGTCAAGGCACTGCGCCTGATCGCCAAGACCGGCAAAGCCCTTACTGCGCCACTGCCTGCAAGCGTCAAGAAAAGGCTGCGCAGTGCTATGTATGCCACCGCTGGATCGGATATGCTGGTCGCCGAACAACTACAAGAGACATTCAAGAAAGTTATAACCGACGACGTGCGTGCCGATGCCGCCCAGCTCAACACGCCTACGTTGTTGGTATACGGTGAACAAGACCCAGCCACGCCAGTACGCTACGGCGAAATGTTTCACCAGGTAATTGATGGCTCCACGCTGGAGGTTTTGCCCGGGGCAGGGCATTTTGTGCACCTGGACCGTCCGCATGAGGTGGTTGTGGCAATCGAAGGATTTGTTGCATGATGCGCGGGCTGTTCAGTATGTACTCCTTGCGCTTTCCGACTGTGCTCGCGTACATGCTCCAGAATACCGAGTACCAGGTGGGGCCGTACCTCAAGTGGTTTTGGCATACTGCCCATTTTGAGCGTGTTATGTACCGGCGTACGCTCGACCCCACCAAGGCCGCGTGGTTGCTGCGCATTGCACTTTGCGCTGGCATGCTGCTCGAAGTCGTTGCTGGTTTTATATTGTTGGGGCTGGGGTTGCGCGGTGAGCTTACTGGCGGTGTTGCCTTCGGCACTGCGCTTATCATTGCGTATCCAGTTGTGTGGGCGCACCTGGTTGCCGTGCCCTTAGTTATGGGGCGCGAATTACTGGTACGGCCACGCCACGCGCGGGCCGTAAACACTTCTCGCCACGTTTTTGCTAATTTTAAGGGACCTAAAATCGCCGTGGCTGGCAGCTACGGCAAAACCAGCATGAAGGAGCTGCTGCTTACGGTATTGTCCGAAGGCAAAAAAGTCGCTGCCACGCCGGCTAACAAAAACGTGGCTATTTCGCATGCCGATTTTGCGCGTAAATTGCACGGCGACGAAGACATTTTGGTGATTGAATACGGAGAGGGTTCACCGGGTGATGTTACGCGCTTTGCGGCAGTGACCAAACCCACGCATGCTATTATCACCGGAATCGCCCCGGCCCACCTCGATCATTACAAGACGCTCAAAGCCGCTGCCGAAGATATATTTTCGGTGGCCGACGTCGTCATGCCAGATCGTGTCTATGTCAATGGCGAATCGGCCGATGCCTTGCCGTTTGTGCGCCCCGGGCAACTTTTGTACGGCGAGAAAAACGCCTTGGGCTGGAAAGTAAAAGACGTGCAGGTAGCCATCGACGGCACCCAGTTCACGATGCAAAAAGGCGACGAGCAACTGCGGCTCAAGAGTGGTCTGCTCGGCCGGCACCAGGTGGGGCCGTTGGCGCTGGTTGCCGCCTTGGCACGCGGCTTTGGCCTGACCAAAACCCAAATCCAGGCTGGCGTTGGCAAAACTCAGCCGTTTGAGCACCGCATGCAGCCGTACCAATTGGCTGGCGCGTGGGTTATCGACGACACGTACAACGGCAATATCGAGGGCATCCGCGTCGGCCTCCAACTGCTCAAAGATTTGCCAGGCAAGCGCAAAATTTACGTGACGCCCGGTTTGGTCGACCAAGGCCGTGAAACTGCCACGGTGCACGAGCGCATGGGTCACCTGATTGCCGAAGCCAACCCCGACGTCGTTGTCCTCATACGCCATTCGGTTACGCCATCGATCCAAAAAGGTCTTGAAGCCGGTGGATACAAAGGCGAGGTGCGCGTCGAACCTGACCCGCTCGATTTCTACACCAACCTCAGCCTGCTTGTTGCCGCTGGCGACCTCGTCGTCATGCAAAACGACTGGCCCGATAACTACGCCTAACCAGCAGTATCTTTACAACATAACGATTATATGGTACTATATTTACTGTAAAAAGTGAGTCGAGTATCATATGTCTAGGAATCCAAATATATTACTAAGCACTCTCAGCTGGGCCTCTTTTGGAGCCATGGTTTTGACTGGTGGGGTCGAGCTGGCCTCGCAGATAGACCAGCATGTAGCAGCGCCGCACGCAATCGCGACCGAACAAGCTAACACCGACAAATTATGGGCCGGTGAACCAGTCACTATTACCATACCTGCCGGCGACAAGATGTTTCACGCCGGCGACCACGATTTCAATCGGCGTGGGCCTGAGCACCCGGATAGCACGAAGGCAATTACTCATGCTGTGGATATCGAAACTGCTGAAGAAGCTCCTACCTTAGCTCGCATCGAAGCAGACAAGATAAGGGAGCGCGATTGGGGTTACCCATTCGGCGGCGCACTTGTTGTTTGGGCCGGAAGCCTGTTGTTTCCTCGCAGGCCGTACCGTATTGACGGCAAGTAAGTTCAATTGTAGCTCATAATTGTATGCTACAATTGTAATATGAAAACAATCGCAGTTATTTTTGGGGGCAAAAGTGCCGAGCATGACGTGTCTATCGTCACTGCTATCGCAAGTATTATCAAACCGCTGGAACTCAGCAAAAAATACCAGGTCGAGGCCGTGTACATCGCCAAAAACGGCGCTTGGTTTTGGGACGACAAGCTCAAAGATATCAAGCTGTTTACCTCTGGTGAGATTGAGCGCTTTACCAGTCGCACGCAGCCTGCCAGCGTGCAATTTGACGGTGGCATGACGCTGTCCAAGGCCAGCGGCCTGGCTGGGCGCAAAACGCACCGCAAAATCGACGTCGTGTTCCCTAGTATGCATGGCACATACGGCGAAGACGGCGCCCTGATGGGCCTGCTCGACATGGCTGGCGTTCCATACGCCGGCTGCGGTATGGAAGCTGGCGTGCTGGCGATGAACAAAGTGTTAACCAAGCAAATTGCAGATGCCCACGACATTCCCGTGAGCAAATTTTTGTCGTTCAGCAACAAACAACTAGAACAAGACCCGGCTGCGGCCATTAAGCAGATCACAAGCGATCTTAAGTACCCAATTTTTATCAAGCCAGCACACTTGGGCTCCAGTATCGGCATGTCACGCGTCAAAAATGTTGCCGAGTTGCGCAACGGGTTAGAGGTTGCCGCACGTTATGACGACCAGATCATCGTCGAAGAAGCGGTCGTCAATCTTATCGAAGTGACGTTGCCAATTATTGGCAACCACGACGTAACACCGGCATTTTTGGAGCAACCGTTGCTTAATGCCGAGGATTTTTTCGACTTCGACACCAAATACATGGGCCAAGGTGGCGGCAAAAAGATGGGCGGAGCAAAAACCGGCGGCGGCAAGCACGGTGCACAGGGGTACAGTAAAATTCCGGCCGACTTGCCTAAGGCGCTGTACGACAAAGCCGAAGCCATTGGCCTTGCCGTATACCGTGCACTTGGTTGTAGCGGCATGGCCCGCGTTGATATGCTCATCGACAGCAAAACCAGCAAGGTGTACTTCAACGAAGTCAATCCGCTGCCAGGTAGCCTTTACGCACATAACTGGCGCGCTAAGGGCATTAGCAACGTAGAGCTGGTGACGCGCATGGTCGAACTCGGCGAAGCTCGTTTTCAGGAACGTCAAAACCTCAACACGATTTTTAGCACTAACTTCCTGAAGCAATTCTAGTATAATTACAGATAAGACCGACAGAAGGAGTGTTTACTTTGAAGCGATATAACCCCAAAGATATTGAGCCGAAGTGGCAGCAAAAATGGGCCGACGATAAAATTTATCAGGCCAGCGATGATTTGGGCGATTCCAGCAAGCCTAAGAAATATATCCTGGAATACTTTCCGTACCCCAGCGGCGCCGCTATGCACGTCGGACATGTTCGTAACTATACCATTGGTGATGTTATCGCTCGTCATGCCCGCATGAAGGGTTTCGATGTCTTGCACCCCATGGGTTGGGATGCGTTTGGGCTACCGGCCGAAAATTACGCCATCAAGACCGGCATCAGCCCCCAGCAGGCAATCGCCGAAAACACCGCGCGCTTCAAAAAGCAATTGATGCAAATGGGCTTTGGCCACGACTGGTCGCGCGAGTTTGCCTCGTCCGACCCGGACTATTACAAATGGACGCAGTGGTTCTTTTTGCTGTTGCACAAGCGCGGCCTAGCCTACCAAAAAGAGAGTTTGCAGTGGTGGTGCCCGATTGACAAAACGGTGCTAGCTAACGAGCAAGTTGAAAATGGCAAATGTTGGCGCTGTGGCTCTGAGGTTGAGAAAAAGTCTTTGAAGCAATGGTTTTTCAAAATTACTGACTACGCCGACCGCCTAGCCAAAGACCTGGACGACGTCAACTGGACCGACGGCATCAAAAATATGCAGCGCAACTGGATCGGCAGGAGTAAGGGCGCCGAAATCGACTTTAACGTAGAGGGTGGCGACCAAGTCATCAAAGTGTTCACGACACGTCCGGACACGCTGTACGGCGCCTCGTTTATGGTTTTGGCCCCTGAACACCCCCTGGTGCACGAATTGACTACTTTGGAACACCGTGAACACGTCGGCAATTACTTGAAAGAGGCTCAGACCAAGAGCGACGTTGAACGCCAAGAAACCAATCGTGAAAAAACAGGTGTGTTTACTGGTGCGTATGCTGTAAACCCGATTAATGATCAGCGATTGCCGGTATGGGTGGCTGACTTTGCTTTGGCCAACTATGGCACAGGGGCGCTGTTTGCCGACGCCTGTGACGACCGCGACTTCGAATTTGCGCAGAAATTTGGTATTAAGCTGACGCCAACTGTTGTCCCTGACGATCCGTCAGAAGCCGAAAAGGTCATGAACTTGGAATATGCCTACACTGGCAAAGAAGGTACGTTGGTGAACTCTGGCCCATATACTGGTTTGCGTACCGCAGAGGCGCACGGCAGGATCATGGCCGACTTGACGGCAAAAGGCGCAGGAAAAGATACAGTTAACTACAAAATTCGCGACTGGTTGATTAGCCGCCAAAGATATTGGGGTGCGCCAATCCCGATGATTCACTGCGAGAAAGATGGCATTGTGCCGGTACCGGAAGACCAACTACCGGTTGCGTTACCGGATATGGAAAGCTACGAGCCCAGCGGCGACGGCCGCAGCCCGCTGGCGCGTGTACCCGAGTGGGTAAACGTGGCCTGCCCACAATGTGGTGGCCCGGCTCAGCGCGAGACTGACACTATGGACGGTTTTGCCTGCAGCAGCTGGTACTTCCTGCGTTTTGCCGACCCGCACAATGCCGAGAAGCCATTTGACACCGAAAAAATCAAGCACTGGTTGCCGGTGGACGACTACATTGGCGGCGCCGAACATGCCGTAATGCATCTGTTATATGCCCGAATGTGGACCAAGGTAATGCAAGACGAAGGCCTGATCGACTTTGGCGAGCCGTTCAAGACTCTGCGCAACCAAGGCATGATTTTAGCCCCGGACGGCAATAAAATGAGCAAGTCCAAGGGCAACACTATTGAGCCGGACGGTCTGATCGAGCAAGGCTACGGTGCCGACACTATCCGCATTATGGAGCTGTTTATTGGCCCGTGGAATCAGTCGGCCGCCTGGAGCGTGGAAGGCATGGGCGGTAGCTTCCGCTTTTTGCAGCGCGTGTGGGCGCTGGCGCAAGATGTGGTATCACATTCTGGAGACGACCAAACAGATGCCACCGAGATCAAGCGCATTGTCCACCGCACAGCCAAAAAGGTGAGCGACGATCTCGAATCGCTGAGTTTTAACACCGCGATCGCCGCCATGATGCAAGCCGTTAACGATTTGTATGTCCAAAAAACCAAGGTACCGTTCGACCAAGCCCCAGGCACCTGGCGCTGGGCTGTCGAAACACTGTCGAAGCTGCTTGCGCCATTTGCGCCGCACGTGGCAGAGGAATTGTGGCAAGAATTTGCCCACGACAGCTCTATTCATCTGTCTGAATGGCCAACGCACGACGATCAATATCTGGTGAGCGACACCATGGCTATCGCTGTGCAGGTGAATGGCAAACTCCGCGGCACCATCGAAGTGGCAACCGACGCCACCGAAGACCAAGTAGTAGAAGCCGCCAAGCAACAAGAAAAGGTCGCTACCTATTTAGCAGGCAACGACCTCAAGAAAGCGATTTACGTCGCCGGCAAACTGGTCAGCTTCGTTATTTAGCGACGAGAACGCCGTTCGTTATCGTGCCTAAGGCGATACATTCCGTGTTGGGGTCGAACGAGTGAGCCTGAAAAGGGGCATACGCATACGGGTCGACTTGACCGAGCTCGTTAGCGAGCGCTGCTTGGATTGGGTCGATGTCGCCCGGTTGCGGTGAAGGGGTTACCTGGCCGGGGATGGCCTCGACAGGTGCCGCGGCGCGCATTTGTTCAAGTACGGCGGCGCTAATCGGAGTGCCGCAAGCGTCCACTACTGGCTTAGTGTTTGTATCGCCGTTCGGAAGGAGCAACGCCGTCGCTGCGAGCGCCATCACAAAACGACCGCGACGGCCCAGTACGTCTGGCCCTAGTGCAACCCTTGCAATTTCGCGCCTGTTGGCAGCTGCCCATTGGAGCCGCTCTGCCAGTGACCTGGGGCGTGCTTGTTGGGCTGCTCGCATGTGTTGGTATGCTTCGAAGGGATTGGACATATAATTTAACCTTATCTGTTAGTTGCTGTATTCGAAGCTTGTGTGCTTGGGACGATGCCGGTCGGCACGGCATAGCCAGCGTAGTCTGCGCGTGCTATCTGATTATCGCCTTCATAGGCGCAAACGCGAAATGCGTCGTGGGGTTGCACGGCTTCTTCGCCAGTTAGTTTACGATGGCTATCTGCGGCAGCTTGCCCCATATAGGCGACGTTGCTGTCGCTCGGTTGGCCGATGAGATGGGCGGCAACGAGGTCGCCTGCAGCACGCTCAACGGCAGTAGTGGCATCACCGCTGCTAGGCACGGCTTCTACGGCACAGGCCAAAGGTGCTTGGGTGGCATTCGCCTTGGCAATGGTCAGGCCACCAGCCAGCGCTAAGCTTGCGACGACGCTTGCGGCCGCTAGACGACCTCTGCGGGTTTTGGGTAAAATTTCCATAATCGGCACATTATACTGTTTTATAATGCTTTTGTCAATCTTGTATACTGAAGGGCATGGCCGGACACCATCTAAAGACAAAAGCTCGACAATGGCTCAAACGGTATATACCGGCTGAAATTCTCGGCACTCTCTGCGCGGTTTTGGCAGCGTGGGTTACGTTCAATCACACACATTCTTATGTCGCAGCAACAGCATCGGGGTGGGTGGGCGAGGGTGTCGGCTTTTTCGGTTACTTCATTAGTGTCGAACTGATAGAGAATCGTAAGCGATACAATGAGCAGGCATTTGTTAAGCGTATATCGCTTGCCATTGCAGCAGCGTCTACCAACTTGCTCGTTGAATTCTTGCCTGCAGAGATAATCGACAACATTTTTATTCGGCCAGCCTTAATGTATATAGTGCCACAATACATCAAACCGTATGCAGTCGGTTTTCTAATCGGTAAGTTTTCGGCAGACCTACTCTTTTATGCGCTGGCGATTGTGGGCTACGAAGCGCGTAAACGTTGGCTGCATCGCTGAGTGGGCTTACGGCTCGGTACGCGTTTTACACTTGAGATTATGTAGTAAATCCGCTATAATAATCGTAAATTAGCAAATAAGTTCCAAGTATTCCAAAGCACAGGAAAGAAAAGTAGGATATTTTTATGGGTAAGCCTAAGAAACGAACTAGCTCACGCCGCACCGGCACTCGCCGTAGCCACTTGACGCTCGAGCTCGCACGCAAAGTTAACGGCAAATCACCGGTAAAGGTTTTTACGACTAACCGCGAAAGTGCCAAAACCGTAAAAGCTGCCTAGTTTCAGCCGGCATTGGCCGGTATACTAGGTAGGTAAACGGAAGGTTTTTATGGCATCGAATCGTCACCTTGGCCGTATCATTGCGCTCCAGTCGCTCTTTGAGCGAGATTTTCGTGGTGCCGCCGGCGACAAGAGTTTTGACCTCGAAGAAGTGCTGCAACGAAACATCCAGCGTTACCAATCAACTGTAGATGACAAAGAATTCATTGAGCGTTTGGTTCGTGGCGTCGCCAAGCACGAAAAAGAACTCGATGCCGAGCTGCAGCCTGTTGCTCCCGATTGGCCAATCGACCAAATCGCCCGTATGGATCGTGCCGTGTTACGCATTGGGTTGTTTGAGCTCAAGTACGAGAAAGATATTCCTGCCAAGGTGGTTATCAACGAAGCGGTCGAACTAGCCAAAGCTTTTGGCAGCGAAAATTCCTCTAAGTTTGTCAACGGTGTGTTGGGGACTGCGCTGCGCCTGCTGAACGGCGAAACCGTTGAGCCACGCATCAAGAGCACCAAGAAATTTGTGCCTGCCAAAGACCAGTCAGATGAACCAGACGCGACTAATGACGACGCCAAGAAGCCCGACCCAGAAGTCGAAGCCGAGCCTGGGGCCAGCGAGGAGCCAGCTGCATGAAACGGCCAAACCTCGGTGGGTTTAAACGGTTTGTCCCCGGCCATCGGCCGACGATCCAGGAAGTTGTCCACGAAACCACTGCCGGCGGCGTTATCTTCCGCCGCGCCAAAGACACCGACAAGTTAGAGATTCTACTGATCCAAGACGCCAAAGACCGTTGGACGATCCCCAAGGGCCACGTCGAAGAAGGCGAAGTCCCCAAGCAAACTGCCGAGCGCGAGATCAACGAAGAAACCGGCCTCAAGGAGATGAAAGTCTTTAACTGGCTTGGCAAAGTGAACTTCCGGTATCGCCGCGGCCAAGTGCTCGTCCTGATGACCATGCATATCTACCTCGTGCAAGCCCTGGGCGACACCGAAGACCTCAATCCCGAAGACTGGCTCAACGACATTAAATGGTTCCCGGCAACTGTGGCCATCGACAAGATAGCATATGACGACATTGGCAAATTAATACTGGTGGGAATGAAGAAAATTAGAGATGCAAGACTATAGCGCGTACCAAGACTTTGCCCAGAGTGTGCTGGGCGTCGTATTTGACGATATTCAAAAATTAGTGACTGCCTTTACGCACCGTTCATACGTGAATGAGCACAAAAAGACCGTCACCGAGCACAACGAGCGCTTGGAATTTCTGGGCGACGCCGTGCTGGAGCTGGTAGTTACCAAGTATTTATACGAAAATTTTAGTGAAGCCGAAGGCATTTTGACCAACTGGCGCAGTAGCCTGGTGCGCACCGAAAGCATTGGCGCGGCTGCCACCAAGTACGGCTTTGAGCCTCTGTTGCGCCTGAGCCGCGGCGAAAAGCACGGCACCGACCGCGCCCGGGCTCAGATTTTGGCAAACAGCTACGAAGCCGTTGTTGGCGCCATCTACCTGGACAAAGGGTACGGCGCTGCCGAAAGCTTCATCACCAAGAGCATCCTCAGCACCTTTAAGCAGATTTTGGCAACTGGCTCGTGGCAAGACCCCAAGTCGACTCTCCAAGAAGTTGCCCAAAGCCACGACGGACACACTCCAATCTATAAGGTGTTGAGCGAAGAAGGCCCAGACCACGAAAAAGTCTTCACCGTGGGTGTATACGTTGGCGGCAAGCTCAAAGGCACCGGCATTGGCCCCAGCAAGCAAGCCGGACAGCAAAAAGCTGCCGAAGCCGCGCTGGCGACTTACAAAGGAGCTTAGCAGTGAGTATTGCAGTTGAGGCGCCAACGATAGTGCGTTTGCCCCAGGACGTTGCCCATCCACAGACACTTGCAGCGCTCCAGTTTCTCTCAGAACAGATTATGGGTAGACCGCTCAGAGAGATAGATGTGAATATCGCGAGAGACCCTTCGATATTCAAACCTGCATATTATGCGTCATATGATTCTACCGGTGCAATTGCTGCTGCAGCCGCAGTGCATTACGTCCATTCGCCCGATTGGCACCTTGATAGCCTTGCCGCGTCCCCTCGTGAGCGCGGGTTAGGTAGCCAAATGTTGGCGCACGTAGAGCACGAGGCGCTCGCCTTACCATATACGCGAACCTTGCGCTTGAACCCTTATCCATACGATGATATGCGGTTGCGAGGCTTTTATATTCGGCACGGGTATGTGCCTAGCACGGTCTACCGCGGGCGTATGTACAAAATACTTAGGTCAGTCACAGAGGATTGATACTATGGCCTTTGAAATTGTGCAGCTACCATCTGATGTGTCCGACCTTCAAACAGTTGATGCCTACTTGTTTTTGTATCGCCGAATTTGCCAACGGGACCCCTCGAATCTGGATCAGCAGCTCGCGTGGGCCAGAGATGGCCATAGATCATTGTTCTTTGAACTCCATATCGACGGACAGCGAGCAGTTGGGGCAGAGTTGGCGCGCGTGCCTCATCCGTACACTGAGCGTGAACCAGGGTCGACAGTCCTGGTAAGAAAGATAGCCACAGCCAGCGAATACCAACACAGGAGCCTGGCTGGTGTGCTGGTTGCACACCTGGAGACGCACGCAGCCACAATTCCCGACGTTACCAGTATCTGTGCGCTTCCTGTCAACGCGTATTCTCAGAAGCTCTTTGCCGATTGCGGCTTTGCGCCGTGTATCGACGGGCCAAGAGACATGGATTATGTTTACAAGGAATTACCACTGTCTGCGTAACCAGGTTGACATCAGGGGCACTTATCTGTAAAATATGTTCCAGATTACTTTATAAAGTTTCGTGAGTAAGAAAGAGAGAATTATCCAACAATGTTAGCTATCCGCATGCAACGCACAGGTCGTAAAGGTCACGCTATGTTCCGCGT
>CAZDTZ010000017.1:0-29529 GCA_964508535.1 uncultured Candidatus Saccharibacteria bacterium | reverse complement strand
AAAGATGCCCAAAAATCGGGCATCTCCTTGATTGAATAATCTCATGGCTGGGGATGAGGGATTCGAACCCCCGATCCTGGGACCAGAACCCAGTGCCTTACCGCTTGGCCAATCCCCAAAATACCACTGGATTGTATCAAAAACGGGGGCAGAATGCTAGTTTAGCGACCTGGGGAACTTTGGAATTTCAAGCGACCTTGTAATTTGAGCGTAACGGCGTAACTATAAATAGTAGCGCGCGCAGGCGTGCTGTGGTACGATGCAGTCATTAACAATTTAAATATACAGAGTGCAGGGAGAGATCTAGCTTGTCGATCTGCCAGCAACCTACTCGTAAGTGGTCATTCGACACTGACAGTAAGGTGCTCCATCTAGCCTGCGAAAGCGGGGAAGATATCTTGCGTTTGCATGTCCTTTCTCGCCGAGCGTTGAAAGGATTTTTTAATGTCAAAAACTCTTAGAGAAGCCCCCAAGACTCGGTTATTTACCAGCGAATCGGTTTGCGCTGGACACCCCGACAAAATTTGTGACGCCATTAGTGACGCCATTGTCGACGCTATTCTTGCCCAAGACCCGCACGGCCACATTGGTGCCGAAGTTGTTGCCGGGGCTAACCGGATCTGCCTGTTTGGCGAAATTACCGCTAAGGCCACCGTTAACTTCGAAAAGATTGCTCGGGACACGGTCGAACGCCTCGGCTACACGGTGCCAGCCTGGGGTTTCTCACAGGAATCGGAGTTTAGCAACGACATTCACCACCAGTCACCAGACATTGCCTTGGGCGTTGACCCAGGCGGCGCTGGCGACCAAGGTATGATGTTTGGCTATGCCTGCAAAGAAACGCCAGAGCTCATGCCACTGCCAATCGCCTTGGCACACGCGCTCACGCGCCGCATCGACGAAGCGCGTGAATCCGGCGAACTCAAATGGCTGCGCCCAGATGGAAAAGCCCAGGTTACCGTACGCTACGAAGACGACAAGCCAGTCGCGGTCGAAAAGCTGGTTGCTGCGGTTGCGCACAGTGAAGAAACCTCGGCCGAAGACGTCCGTAAAGATGTCATCGAGCGCATTTTTACCCCTGTTATGCAGCGCTACGGCTTTGACCTGCCCAAGGACGAAGACATTGTAGTCAACGGCACCGGCCTGTGGCACATTCCTGGCCCAGAATCCGATGCCGGCCTGACTGGACGCAAGATTGTCGTCGATGGTTACGGTGGTTACGCTCGCGTTGGCGGCGGCGCTTTTAGCGGCAAAGACCCAAGCAAAGTAGATCGCTCTGGCGCCTATGCTGCCCGCTACATTGCCAAGAACATCGTGGCTGCCGGCCTGGCCGAGCGCTGCGAAGTTGGTCTAGCATACGTTATCGGCCATCCAAAGCCACTGATGCAGACAATCGAGACCTTTGGCACTGCCACGGTCGAAGAAGCAGAGCTGTACGCCTTTAAGGACAAACTCATCGACACAAGCGTGAAGGGGATTATCGACGCGCTCGACCTGGCTCGCCCTATTTACAGCCAAACTGCGGCTTATGGCCACTTTGGCAAAGATGGTTTGCCGTGGGAGCAGATCAAAGCAAACTAACCGGCCTTATCCCGAGCGCCCCGCCGACGCTCACTAAAATAAACACTCGCCGTTTGTCCAAGGACAGCGGCGAGTGTTTTATTCTACGCGGTTTGGTGTTGTCGAGGCGTTGGTTTTAGTATTCGCCTCTTGGGTAAAGCTACCAAGTTTAGTAATCGCGACTACCGTGATGATGAGTAAAATAAAAAGCACAATTGTGCCGAGCATTTTTTTCATATGCAGATAGTATAGCGCGTTTTGGGACGGTTTGTGCAAATTATTACTGCTAATCCTCAAAAAAAGTCACTGCGCCCAGCTCTGGCGGCAAAAACCCTTCGCCTGGTTTGAAGCCAGCCTGCCATTTGTAGTCCTTATTATACCCCAGGTCTTTCATGAGCTTGGTTGGTGCATTGCGCAGGTGAAGTGGCACATTGGCATCGGGGTACTCCCGTGCGGCTGTTTGGGCCGCGTGCATGGCATCGGCAATAGCACGCGACTTTTTGGTTTTGGCGAGCACAGTTGCACAGTGGTATAACGCGTAATTACACTCTGGCAAACCAATTCGCTCTACGGCCAGAAATGTGGAAACTGCTAGGTTGAGCGCGGCTGGTGCGGCCATACCCACGTCTTCGGAGGCAAAAATAATCATGCGCCGGGCAATAAATTTGGGGTCTTCACCAGCCTGAAGCATGCGCGCCATGTAGTATAGCGCGGCAGTTGCATCGGATCCGCGTAGCGATTTTATAAATGCGCTGATGATGTTGTAGTGCTGTTCGCCCGCTTTATCGTAGCCGGGCACTCGTTTTTGCGCGGCAGTAGTAATAATATCGGCAGTGAGCGGCCCGTCGCTGAGGCGCAGTGCCAACTCTAAGTTGCCGAGTGCCACACGGGCATCCCCGCCGGAAAGTTCGGCCAGCAAATCAATACTTTTGGCAGGTAGGCGTTTGGCGGTGAGTTTTTCGGCTCTGGCAGCCTTTTTAAGGATCGTAATAATGTCGTCCTTGCCCAACGATTCTAGTACCAGAACGCGCGAGCGGCTAAGCAGTGGTGTGATCACTTCAAAGCTAGGGTTTTCGGTGGTGGCACCAATCAGGACGAGCACACCGTTCTCGACGTAAGGCAAAAATGCATCTTGCTGCGCTTTGTTAAAACGGTGGATTTCGTCCACGAACAAGATAGTCTGCATACCCAGGCGTTGGTTGGCTTCAGCCTCAGCCACGACGCGAGTGACATCGGCCTTTTTGGCAGTTACGGCACTCAATTCCATAAATTCTGCCCCGGTGTCACGGGCGATGATCCGCGCCAGGGTCGTCTTGCCTGAGCCCGGTGGCCCCCACAAAATCAGGCTGGTCGGCTGCTTGCGGTCGATAATCTGCCGGATAATTTGGCCATGCTCTAACAAATGCTTTTGCCCAATAACTTGGTCAAGCGTCTCCGGCCTCATCCTCTCGGCAAGTGGTTGCATACCTTTAGTATACCTGCGGGCCGCAGATTGGTATATCGTGGTTGACGGTTGCTGCTGTGCCGAGGTTTAATGGAGTATGGACAAACACCAATCTCCGAACCTGTTTCCCGATTTTCCACTCGCCGAACTGCACGCGCACTTGGGTACTTCGATAAGCCCGACCATACTGTGGCAAATTGCGCACGAATCTGGCGTTAAGCTGCCAAAAAAAGAATTTCATGACTTTGAAAAGTACATTGTGCTGTCACAAGACCGGCGCATGCAGTTGGAGACGTATTTTAGAGACATCTACCATCCGGTGCTCGATCGTTTGGTCTCTGGCGCGCACGAAGTAGAGCGGGCGACATACCACACCATAACTGGTGCCTACCACGAGAACGGCATTACGTTGATCGAGCTGCGCAACAATCCGATGAAACACAACCATGGGGGCGATTTTGACCTTGACCATATTATTATGGCCATGTTGCGCGGGATGGAACGGGCGCTGTTGGAGTGCCCTAACTTAAGCGCTGGACTCGTGTTTATTTTGGCGCGCGAATTTACCCCCGAGCAAAACGAGATTGTGATCGAAAAGGCCATCAAATACCGCAATCGCGGCGTGGTTGGGGTCGACATGGCTGGCCCCCACACCGAGGGATTCCACTTTAAGGATTACAAAAAGATGTTCGACAAGGCTCGCCGTGCCGGGCTAAAAATTACCGTGCACTCCGGCGAAGTGCCCAATGCCAACGACATGTGGGAGGCGCTGGAATACATAAAGCCGGCCCGCATCGGCCACGGCATCCGCGCGGCGTACGATGTGCCACTCATGAATGAGTTGGCTAAGCGCGGCACAGTGCTCGAAGTGTGTCCGCTATCTAACATTGCCACCAAAGCGGTTAAAGACGTGGACGAGATGCGCCTCGTCTTGCGTACGTTTATCGAGCATGGCGTGCGCTTTTGCATTAATACCGACTGGCCGGAAATGATTGAAGGCTGCCACTTACGCGAGCAGTATAACTTTTTGCTGGAGTCAGGCATGTTGAGTAAAACTGAACTGCGCGCCTGCAACAAAACTGCGTTTGAGGCGTCATTTATCCCCAAGCCAGGCGGCCTCGCAGCGTATTTGTAGGGCTATTTTTTCTTTTTGAGCGCTAGCTTGCGACGGCGGGCGCGGTCTGTTTCGTCTTCGATTTCGTGGCCGACTATTTCCTCGAGCAAATCTTCGATGGTTACGATGCCGACAATCTTATCGTCTTTTTCGACGGGGATAAGGTGCGCGCCACCTGTTATGAACTTGCGGAACATCGTATCCAGGGCGGTCATACTGCCAACGACCTGCACGGGGTAGAGCGGCAGTTCGTGTACGGCAACGGCTTCGTGGTCGAAGTCGATGTCGACCATGTCCTTCATGAGCAACAGGCCAAAACATACCGAGCGTTGCTTGTTGAGGATGGGGATACGGCTCCAGCCGCGCTCTTTGATGTCGTCGATTTTGCGGTCGTCGATTTTGTCCTCGGGCGTCATCCAGTAGGTGGCGCGGATTGGGGTCATGATGTCGCGGACGCGCTTTTCGCTGAGAGTCAGTGCGCCGCGGATGATTTCGACTTCGTCTTCGTCGAGTTCGCTGTTGCTGTCTCCAAGGTGTTCGGTGATCATGATGCCGAGCTCGTGGCGGCTTTGCAGTTCTGTCACCTCTTCGCCAAAGAGTTTATCCAGCAATAATTGCAGCGGTTTGGCAAAGGGGAAGGTGACGATAATCATGACGCGCAACAGCCAGGCCAGCCGCGCGGTGTACTGTAAGGCGTGACGGTTAAAGAGTGCCTGCGGCAAAATTTCGCCAAAGGTGACGATCAGCAAGGTGCTCACCAGCCCAGCCAGCACGCCAATCAGCACATTTTCCAATACCAGCGATGAGGCAGATACTGCGGCGACGTTACAGAGTAAGATCGCGGCCAGGCTAAGGTGGCTGTTCTTACGCAGCGGCAGAACTCTGCGGGCTTCGGGGTTGCCAAGTTTGGCCTTGCGCCGTAAGTCGGCGACTTCCAAGGACATCAGGCCAATGTTTAGACCCGAGCAGAGTGCCGAAAAGGCAACCAACAAAAGCATCGCCACAATTAAAAGGAGTACTTTCATCTATTTTGTAGTTGGTCCCACCGGAGCTGCAAATTCACGCATATATAATCGTAACATTATACCGCGCTTACGCCATTTACGCAAATTAACTTTACTGGAGACCACTCTTGATAAAAAATCGCGCTTATGCCATAATATAGATAAGATTTTAGCAAGCGCGCAGAAGGCGTTAAATAGGAGCGTTATTGATTTTTATGGCACAGGATATTCAGGACCCCACCAAGATTCGTAACATCGCGATTATCGCGCACGTTGACCACGGCAAAACAACGCTGGTGGACGGCTTGCTCAAGCAGTCTGCAACCTTCCGCGACAACCAGGCCGAGATGAGCCAAACGCTTATTATGGATAGCGGCGACCAAGAGCGTGAGCGTGGCATCACCATCACCGCCAAGGTTACTGCCGTGCAACACGACGATTACCGCATTAATATCATCGACACCCCCGGGCACGCCGACTTCTCCGGTGAAGTGGAGCGCACCCTAAACATGGCTGATGGCTGCTTGCTCATCGTTGACGCCCAAGAAGGCCCCATGCCACAGACTAAGTTTGTGCTGACCAAGGCGCTGGCCAACGGCCTGAAGCCAATCGTTATCATCAACAAAATCGACAAAGACGGCCGCCGCATTGCTGAAGTTGAGGACGAACTGGCTGATTTGTTCCTAGAACTCGCCGTGCACGAGGACCAGCTGCACTATCCGGTGTATTACGCCATTGGCCGCGAAGGCAAGGCTTGGAAAGAGCTGCCCGCAGATGCCACCCTTGACGGTAGCCTGGACGTCATTTTTGACGCCATCATTAACCAGATTCCGGCACCAGATGTCGAGCAGGACAAACCATTCCAAATGCTTGTCACCGCCTTGAGCTGGGACAGCTTTAAGGGTAAGTACGCCATTGGCCGCATTACTCGCGGCAGCATCAAGGGTGGAGACCAAGTGATGTTGTGCAAAGCCGACGGTAGCATGGTCAAATCTAAAGTCGAACTCGTATTCATGAGCCACGGTGTGAGCAAGTTTGAAGTGCCAGGCGGCATCGCTGGCGACATCGTGCAGCTGACTGGCGTGGGCGAAGCGCGCATCGGCGAGACGATTACCGACGTCAACAGCCCCGAACCACTGCCAGTTATGGAAGTGGAAGCGCCTACTTTGCGTATTTATCTCGGTCCCAACGCCTCGCCATTTAAAGGTCAGGAAGGCGAATTTAACACTTCACGCCAGATTGGCGAACGCCTGCAAAAAGAACTGCAAACCAATGTTGGTTTGCGCGTCGAAGACGACGGCATCGGCTTTACCGTTGCTGGCCGTGGCGAGCTGCACCTTTCGGTGCTCATCGAAACCATGCGCCGCGAAGGCTACGAATTTGAAGTTGGCCGCCCCCAGGTGGTTACTCACGAAGAAAACGGTAAAACCATGGAGCCTGTCGAGGAGCTGATTATCGAAGTTCCTGCCGAACACGTTGGCACGGTCCAAATGGAGCTCGGCCAGCGCCGCGCAACGCTCAAAGAGCAATTCGCCAGCCCTAAGGGGGTTACAAAACTAGTCTATGAGTTGCCAACTCGCGCGCTCCTCGGACTGCGCAACATCCTGATGACCAATACCAAGGGTACAATTGTCATGAACACCCTGATGACCGGCTACCAGGAAATGGGTGGTGCACTGCAACAACTTCGCAGCGGCGTCTTGATTGCCTTCGAAACCGGCGTTACCACTGCGTACTCGTTGCAAAACGCCGAAGCTCGCGGCACTGTCTTTGTCGGCCCTGCCGAAAAGGTTTACGCCGGCCAGGTTATTGGGCTCAACACTCGCCAAGAAGACATGGAGATCAACGTCTGCAAAGCCAAGCACCTCACCAATATGCGCTCATCCAGCAGCGATGGCGTCGTGCAGTTGACTCCGCCCGTCATTTTGAGTCTCGAAGAATGCCTCGACTTTATCGAGAACGACGAACTTCTGGAAGTCACACCTAAATCGCTTCGCCTGCGCAAGCGCGAACTCGACCCCAACAAACGCAAGCGCCTCGGCAAGTAGCCTAAGAGTTCAAGGGATAGTATTCTATTACTATGAGTATGCCATTTGAAGGACTACCCGATGAGGATGATTGGGAAGAACTGAGTAGAGCACAGGAAGTGCGCGACAGGTTAATAGGCTTGATCGATGATCTTTTCCGTGAACATAGTACGTCGGTCAGAACGCTGACTGACCCCGAAACTGGGGAGTCTGCGGAGATATTGGCTGGCGTGTTCAACATATACGATGATGACATGGAGCCTGCACATAACCGTCCGCCAGAGCGGGGGATTGTCATTGCGCGCGCTGTTTTAGCAAGTGGCCTTGTTGAGCATGAACTCGATGCTACTGATGGTTTGCGCACCTATAACTCGTGGCACCTCTCGTCGGAGCAAGAACTATCTCATTTGTCTGTAATGTCTGATGGGACATTCCTTGATTACCTGAGTAACGCTGATTTTGGTGACCCGACCCATACAATGCTGGCCGAAGCGCTCGATTATAATCAAGGACTGGAGCTAGAGAATATACGATCAGAGGTGGCCGGAAGGGTCACGGTGTCGTCCGAATTCCAGTGGTAGCTGACATAAAATATCCAACAGTCTGCCGAGCCTGTACAATACAGGCATGATTGAGATAAGTGACGACCAATTTGCCGAACTAATCGATGCCGCATTTGAGAGTTTGCCCAAGGCGCACCGCACTGCAGTCAAAAATGTGGCGATCGTGTATGCCGACGATCCAACACCGCAGCAGCGCGAAGAATTAAAATTGCAGTGCAACCAAAGCTTATTTGGCTTGTACGAGGGCGTCGCCTTAACCCGTCGCGGTGGCCATACGAACTTCCCGCCAGACAAAATCACCATCTTCAAGAACCCGATTTTGCAGAGCGTCTCCACCATGGCCGAGCTGAAAGAGCAGGTGAAGCATACGGTATGGCACGAAGTCGCGCATTATTTTGGCTTGGACCACGAACAAATCCACAAGCTCGAACGCTGAGTTATAGCATGTCAAGTGTATAGAATGTACTTGCAAGAAGGTCAAGTTACTCGTACTATCGAAGTAGACCTATAATGAAGTAAATGCGTAAGAGGGAGAGGGCCATGATTAAACAGCAAAACCAACGCGTATGGGGTGCTCGGCTATCAAGTATATTGTCAAGAACTGTGCGAGTTGCAGTAGTAGGGCTATTGTTAGCCGCAAACGCACTGGCTATATTGCCGGCTCGCACGGCTGCTGCGATTGCGCTGCCTGCGACACAGCAATTCACCCAGCCTTGCGGCAACAGCGGCACGCCGACGGCCACCCACCACGTTATCTGGATCTGGATGGAAAACGAAGCCTACACCAAGGTCATCGGTAGCACCAACGCTCCTTACCAGAACTCTCTGGCCAGCCAATGTGGTTTACCGACCAACATGTATAACACTAGCCATGGCTCGCTGATCAACTATGTTGCTGCCACCAACGGTCAAAGCCTCGCCGACAATAACGTATTTGTGGCGCACAACGACTGCGTGCCAGGATCGGTGTGTAACAGCACATACCCCAGCATTTTTTCGCAAACCGAGGCCGCTGGCGAAACCTGGCGCGGCTACAACGAGGATATGCCAACCAACTGTACTAAAACCAATACTGGCGAGTACGTCGCTCGCCATAACCCTGCCGTGTACTATCCGGCATTGACCAGTTGCGCACAATTTGACATTGCTATGGGGGACGCCACAACCCAAACTGGCGCATTCTATGACGACGTACGCTCCGGCACGTTGCCAAACTTTAGCTTTATTGCGCCCAACCTTATCGATGACGCCCACGACAGCAGCACAGCAGTTGGCGACACCTGGCTCAGCTCGATTATCCCAACCATTACCAATGGCGCCAACTACCAGAGTGGTGATACGACCATTTTTATTACAAATGATGAGGGTGGTGCCGGCACCTCTGACCATGTGATTGGGGAGGACTGTGCGAACCAAGCGCTGGCCGCAAGCCAACCGTCTTGCCACATTCCCACAATCGTCGTGTCGCCATATACCGTAGCAGGCACGCAAGATGCCACGTTCTACACCCACTATTCAATGTTGCGTACCACCGAAGAGTTACTGGGGCTGCCACTGCTTGGCTTAGCTGCTAGCGCAAACTCCATGACCGCGGCGTTTAACCTCGGTACGGGGAGCGTTCAGCCGCCGACCTTGCAACCAGTCACAAATCTAAGAGCTGTTGCGAGTAGCACCTCGCAGGTAAACCTGACCTGGACGGCAAGCGCGTTGGCAACCGGCTACAACATCTTTCGGGACGGTGGCAGTGTGCCAATTAACACAACCACCGGCACTAGCTACGGCGATATGGGATTAACAGCCAGCACTACCTATAACTATTCGGTGGTAGCCTTTGACGCCGCCAATAACACTGCCACCGCCACAGCTCCACCAGTGACCACGCTCTCGGGCGCGCCGCAAGAATTCGTAGCTAATCAAAGCGTCGAAGCCGACATGACTGGCTGGACTGGCATATACAACAGTACTTCTAGTGTGACGCGCGTGCAGGTTGCCGGCGGTAGCTATGACGGCGCATGGGCCCTGAAAATTGCACCTAAGAGTGGCAGTTCTGGCACGGCGGGCGTCAACAATGTTGCGCCTATTTGGATACCGGGTGCGCCTGGCGCTAGTACGGTAGCTGGCCAAACCTATACCGGCAGCGCGTACGTAAAGGCCAGCGTAGCAGGTGAGCAAATCAAGTTGTACATACGTGAAACTACGCCGGGTGGGACGACCGTGAGCTCCCACACAACGCCAATGACACTCGCCGATACCAATTGGCACCAAATCGTTTCGCCATACACTGCCCAAGGTTCGGGCAACCTCATCCGTTACAGCTTGTACGGCAGTAATTTTGCCAGCTCAAGCCAGTATGTGTATGCAGATCAATTCTCGCTCACTACACTCACTACGACGCCACCACCGGCCGATACAACACCTCCACCTGCACCAATCGGCTTGACGGCCACGCCTGCGAATGAGTCACAGATTAATTTGAGCTGGACAGCTCCTATCGATAATGTCGGAGTGACCGGCTACAATATCCTTCGAGGCGACGGTGTGCAGATTGGTACTACCTCCGGTACAACTTACAGCATCAACGGGCTGTTGCCCAGTACCACCTATTCGTACAGCGTCGCAGCCTTTGACGCCGCCAATAACACGAGTCTGCCGGCAACGGCTTCTGCGACAACCTTGCCCACGCCATTACCCCCAACCGCGCCAACAAACCTGACTGCCACACCATCACCGACGACCATTCAAGTTGTGCTGAACTGGGGTGCTTCGACGAGCCAGGGAACCATAACGGGGTACCAAGTTACGCGTGACGGCGTTGCGCTAGGCACGGCGACAACAACGAGCTACACCGACACAGCGGTTGTTGCAAACACTACCTACACATACACAGTGACTGCCACAGATAGCTACGGCGGCGTGAGCCCCAGTTCTAACTCGGCCACGGCTAAAACCCTGGCGCTTCCTTCCTTTAGGCAATGGATCGCCAACACCGGCGTCGAAACTAACACGACTGGCTGGGGTGGCACCTACGGCCCAAGCCCGTACGTATCTGTTACTCGTGATGCGACAGTTGCGCACTCGGGCACAGCGAGCATAAAAGTGACTGGCCTCACTGGCGCTAATAACCTCAGCAGTGGCTTTAACGATAACCCGCGGTGGGTAACGAGTACTGTTGCCGGCACGGTGTACAGCCAAAGTGCATGGGTTGACCCGACCTTTGTTGGCCAAAAGATTACGCTGCGCTTGCGCGAGTGGAATGGCAGTACTCTCGTCACCGATAAATTCGTTACGCTCACTGCAGCAACAACGGGTTGGCAGCAGATGAACCAGACGCTGACTGCCGGGGGCAGCGGCAACCAGTTGTCTTTTGCAGTCTATGCTATTGGCATCAGCGCCGGCCAATATTTTTACGCCGATGATTTCTCGCTGACAACGCCAAACTAGCAACTGGCTACCCATTGCGCGCTTCGGTATACTAGAACCAGAAGTAGGAGGCGTGATGGACGATAAGATTGTAATTGCGGTGTTAGCTGGCACAACTCGCGAAGGACGCGAATCGATTAAGGCGGCAAAGTGGGTTGCCGAGCAAGGCCGGCAGCGCGCCGACGTTGAAATTATTTTTGTCGACCCAACTGAGCTTAGTCTGCCAACAGATGGCGATGAAGTAAGGGATTCAAAGTACAGCGATATTACGGCCCGCGCAGACGCGTTTTATGTGGTGACGCCGGAATATAACCACAGTTTTCCAGGCTCGCTTAAGCGTATGCTTGATAGCGAGTTTGACAATTATTGGCACAAGCCAATTGCTACAGCCGGTGTCAGTAGTGGTCCGTGGGGCGGCGTGCGCGTCTGCGAAGCACTGTTATCTGTATATCACACCATGGGGCTCGTAGTGGTCAAACCAGAGCTGTACTTCCCCAAGATACATGACTTATTTGACGAGCAGCAGAACCTTAAACCGGAATACGCCGCAACGTACACGAAAGCCGTACGTCGGGCGTACGACGAATTGGTCTGGATGGCCAAGGCCCTCAAGGTTGCGCGCAAGCAAGACGGCCAAAAATAAGCCTACATGCTGTATACTAGAACGTCATGAGTAGTGCATCACACTCCGCCCCGATTTGGCGCGTATTTATCGTATCTGCTATCGCAACAGTGCTTGGATTAGTGGGGGTTGGTTTAGGTTTGGGCGCTGGTGCTATGGCTGTCGCGCTGGTGCTGATCATCGTCGAAATTGCCTTTAGCTTCGACAACGCTATCTTAAATGCCAAAATTTTGAGCAAAATGTCCCATTTTTGGCAGCGTATGTTTTTGACAGTGGGGGCGGCGATTGCCATTTTTGGTATGCGACTCGTGTTCCCGATCGTGATCGTGTCGCTCACTGCCTCGCTTAGCTGGGGACAAGTGGTGCATTTGGCACTCCATGACCCCAATCGTTATGCTGCTGCTTTGGAAGCCGCACATCCGAGTATCTCGGCGTTCGGTGGGGCCTTTTTGCTGGTCTTGGCGTTAGACTTTTTTGTTGACGACACGCAGCAGGTCATGTGGTTAACTCGTCTGGAACGTTCGTTCAAGAAATTGGCTATGCACTGGGCGCCGCCGCTTATTGCACTCTTCGCGGTTACGGTGGTGAGCGTATTGCCGGCCAACCACCACAGGCACGAAACAGCGATTGCCGGCTTGCTTGGCGTAGTGGTATACAGCCTAATGCACGGCATCACCGAATTGCTCGGCCGTGCCCAAAAGCACAGCAGCACAACCAAACACACCGGCATGCTCGCATTCTTTAGTTTTTTGTACCTAGAGATTTTGGATGCCAGCTTCTCGTTTGACGGCGTTATTGGAGCCTTTGCGATTACCAACAAAGTCGTACTGATTGCTGTTGGCTTGGGTATTGGAGCAATGTGGGTGCGCTCACTTACCGTTTTTATGGTGCATCGTGGCACTTTGGGCACCTACCGGTATATCGAGCACGGTGCGCATTACACGATTCTGGTGTTAGCCTGTTTGCTGTTTGTTAGCCTGTTCTACGATGTACCAGAAGTAATAACCGGCTTAGCTGGCCTGGGAATTATTGTTTCGTCGATCATTGCGTCGCGCCAGGCGCTGAGCGCCAAGTAATGGTATACTAAACGAAATGCAGCCGACAAAAAAACCAAAAATTGCGCCGAAAATGCCCGCGCTCATGCCTATGCCCGTGGCTCAGCGTAAGGTTGCGGTACCTGCTCCTGTCAAGAAAGTGATTACAGTGGCTCCCGCTCCAAAATCTACACCCGTCAAAGCTCCAGATTCAACCCCGGCGCCAGCCACGGCTCCAGTTCGTACGTGGTGGTATGTTATATTAGCGGCCAGCACCTTGCTATTTGCGGTCACGGCATACTTGGCCCACAAACACACGCTTGTTGGTTGGGAATTGCACGTTTTTCGGGCCATTAACGATTGGCCCAACAGCCTGCGCCTCTATTTTCTAGTTGCCACGATTGCACCCGAAAGCTTGTGGATTGGGGTTGGCGCTGTGGGCATTACATTCTTGCTCAAGCTCTACCGGCTTACCTGGCAGATGGCTGCTGCCATCCTGGGCGGCTTTGCCTTGGCTGAGGTAGGCAAAAAACTCATCGGCCGCGCCCGGCCGGTAGAGCTTGTCCACAATATCCATTTGCGCGCATCAGATAGCGGCAATGGCTATCCGTCCGGCCACACGATGATCGTTACTGTCATTGTACTGACGCTTTGGCCATATCTGCCGCGTGGCTGGCGCTGGCTTACCTTATTATTGATACCACTTGTGGGCCTGTCGCGCATATACCTCGGGTTGCACGCACCGCTCGATATCGTGGGAGGCTTTGCGGCTGGCGCGATCGTCGTCTCATGTATGCGAGTGCTCCCGTCCATCATGCGCAATTTTTTTCGCCTGGACTAATAGTCGCAAAAGTCAGGTACACTCCGACTAAGAGACCGTTACGCGCGGGATTTTTTCTCTGTGAGAAAAAAGTTCCGGCTGCACTACGCTTTTAGTCTCTTAGTTGGAGTGTACCTGACTTTTGCAGAATAATAGTGCTTGCGTTTACGCAAAGTCGGGTTTACTATGGAAATACGGAAGTGTGAGGCTTCCCTTAAGACCTGGGCAGTAGCCCGGGTCTTTTTTTGGCTTAGTTTTACGTCCGGCTAGCCTTGGCACACGCTGGTGGTGTACACTGCACTTGTTAGTAAACAGGGAATTGTGTATGTCGCAACCAGCAGAAAACCCCAAAGATTACGAACCAGAATTTCAGCCGCCGCGCTACCCATACGTTGGGCAGCACAAGAACGGGCACAAAAAGTTGATACTTATCATTGCTATTGTTGCCGCGGTGGCAGTGCTTGCGGGCGCTGCGGTATGGTATTTTGGCATGCGCACCAAAAAGCCCGTCGTCAGTAACTCTCCGGCAAAAACGACTACTACGGCCACAACCCAAACGCCGGCGATGGACCCCTCGGTGGCCAGTGTTCCCCAGACCTTTAAGAGCGCCAAGCTTAATATCCTGGTTACGTATCGCAAAGACTGGACGTTGACGGAGTCGGCAAATAAGGCGGAGATGATTTTAGCGTCGCCCAGCACGAGCTACACCAGAGCTGATGGTACGAGCGCTACTGGCCCATTCACGCTCAAGATTCGCGAAGATGTGCCAGCCGCGATGCAAACTACGATCCAAAAGTCGGTAGCGGCTGAAGATTCTACGATAATTGGGTACGCGCAATTTACTCCAACCCAGCGTCAGTACACCAACCTGTCCTTTGCGGGCAAAACTTCCAGCATGTTTAATTTCTTTATGGTAACCGGCGACAATTCCTATAAAACAGGCGTCCCGTTCGGCACCGGCATAGACCTAAGCGGCACGACCTATCTGATCGCCGGCGGCTACGGCGCGGACACCGGCGACGCTTTGGTATTTGACGCTGTTCCAAAGGCTTCAGCCGAAAGCACCATTTACGACCAAGCCCTCGACGTTGTCAAAAATTTGCAAATTTACTAAATACGAACGTATAGTATATTCCTGTAGATTAAGGAGTTGCTATGGGTGCAGGAACTGGATCTGGATTTGAGGTTGACCCGACTATTGCCGTAGGCACAATACCGACACAGCGGTTTGGTGATCGTTTGAGGACAATCGCGCTGGCAACGGCAGTTGGATTGCGCGTTTGTGGCGAGAGGCGTCCACATGAGGCCTGTTTTGCGGGTTTAACCGAGGGTTCGCTTATCGGCGAAGATTTAGTATATCCTGGCGCAGACGGTGAAATAGCCTACGACGTAAGTCGTCCGGGAGAAGTTACTGGCTATGACTTCAACCGTGAGAGGCTTACAATTGGTGGAGACTGCACCTTGCGGCGTGTGTGGACCGGACGGCTTGCATGTTGGGCTTTGACCGAGCTCGAAGGAGTTGACCCGAGTGTTTTAACGCCTGCATGGGCATACAGGGCTTTCGCTCCGGCTAGTCTCAAATCTCAGTCGTGGCAAACTCCCGCTCAACTTGTCGCGCGCGGTTTTCTTAAACTAACAACACAGCAAGAAGGCTACGAGCGTGCAGGCCGAGCTGATGTTGCAGCATTGCTGGCGGCTACTCCCAGTGGCAGCAGACCAGCCTATCTGGTAACACCCAAGGGCAACACGCTCGTATGTATACATGGCAAGCAAGAAGATTCAGCAGACCAATCTCGCGAGGAGACGATGGATGACGAAGGCAGGGGAGGTTCTCGGGCTCGAGGACGACAGGCAGCCGACGATTTGTTTGCACAAGGGGGTCAGCGAGCCCCAGTCCCAGTGAAGGCAACGCGTATCTATTAGCTTTTAAAGCAAAAGCGCGTACAATAGGGTAACTATGGTGATCGCGGTGTTTACGGTTGTGGTGATTATTTTGGGCGTCGTGTGCGCAGTGCTGGCGGTGCTACTGTTTAAACGTGGAGAGGCTTCGGCTGCCGATCCGCATGCTGCGCTGCTTCTTAAGCAGGATTTAACCCAGCTTAGCCAGGATATTACTAGGCTCAAAGATGGCTTGCAGTCGCAAATTACCGAGCGCATGGATCGCAACCAGGAGTTGATGCGCGATTCCATGCAGAAACAATTTACTGCCAGCAGCAAGCTCGTCACCGATGTTACTGAGCGTTTAACTAAACTCGACGAGACCAACCGGCGCGTTGTTAACGTCGCAGATGAGCTTAAAACTCTGCAAAATGTGCTGCAAAACCCCAAGCAGCGCGGTGTGCTTGGCGAGTATTACCTCAGCTCAGTGCTCGAGAATGTATTGCCGCCGGACCGCTTTAAACTGCAGTATAAAATCGGCAAAAATGACGCCGGCCAAGACCTGATTTGCGACGCGGTTATTATCCTGGAAAAGGGCAAAATGCTGCCCGTGGACTCGAAGTTTTCGCTGGAAAATTATAACCGCCTGCTCGAAGAAAAAGACAGCGTGCAGCGCGACGTGTGGGCCAAAGCCTTCAAGGCTGACCTCAAAAATCGCATTGACGAAACGTCGAAGTATATCCGGCCAAAGGACGGCACCATGGACTACGCCTTTATGTTTATCCCGAGCGAGGCGATTTATTACGACTTGCTCATCAACAAAGTGGGCGTCACCAATACCACGGCGCGCGACCTTATCGAGTATGCCTTCCGCGAAAAGAAGGTGATTATCGTGAGCCCCACCACGTTTATGGCCTATCTGCAAACCGTACTGCAAGGCTTGCGCGGTCTGCAAATTGAGGAGCAAGCTAAGGAAATCCAACAGCGCGTTGGTGAGTTGGGTCGTCACCTTAGCGTATACGAGCAACTCATGCAGAAATTAGGCGGTAGCCTTGGCACAAGTGTCAACCACTTTAATATAGCCCACAAAGAATTTAAAAAAATCGATAAGGACATGGTTAAGATCGCGCATACCACTCCGTTTGTCGAGCCAGTTCTCCTCGATAAGCCTATCCTCAACGACGATTAAGCTCGGTACGATATTCCTAATAATCTGGCGCAGCGCCAAGGTCAAAAAATTCTTCTAAAGTTTCGATGCCTTGGTTATGCATTTCGGTGGACAGTGCCACGCCGACGTAGCGGACGTGCCACGGTTCGTATTCGTAGCCGGTCACGGTTTGCTTGTCAGATGGGTAGCGGATAATGAAGCCGTACCTGAACGCGTTGCCAGCCAGCCAGATGCCTTCTGGTGTGCTCGCAAAACATTGGGCGACGTTGCAGGCTGGCGTGGTGGTGCCGCCGAGGTCGGCAGCCAATCCTGTTTGGTGCTCGCTGTAGCCAGCGTGCGCACTCTGGGTGTTAGCAGCGGCCAGGCCCTCTTGCTTGACATAGGAGTTAAACAGGGTGACCTGGAAGCTGTATGAGCGGTAGCCACTCTGCAAATTGAGGTGCACACCTTGGTTCGAGGCGTCGGCGATCATGGTCTGTAACGCGGGCGCCATAGTATTGCTGACGTAGCGCTCGTCGCCGGTAATGTTGCTGCGCTGCGGGATGGTAGGTATGACGAGGTTGTTGGGGGTGTATTGGGCTGGGTTGAGCACGTGCTTTTTGTTGACCACCACCCACAGGCTGTTTGCTTGGCTCAGGGAGAATTGTTTTTTGTTGAACGCGGCCGGTGTTGCGGGTTGCGAACTTGCTGCCTTCTTGCTGGAGCTGCTGGCTGTAGTGTCTGCGGTCTTGTCATGGCCGCGGCCGACAATTAGCCAACCTCCACCGGCAACGAGGCTGACGAGAATTAGGAGCGTCCACAATACTTTGCTGCCCAAAATTTTACGCGCCTGTGAAGGCTGTTTGTTCGGCATTGGGCGATAGGGGCGGTAGCTCCCTCGGCGTGACCGATTATCGACGTACACTATTTTTTGCTCCGCGCCTTAGGTGTCGCGAGATCTAGCGTTAAAGCTGCCGTCCAGCTAAAGTCGCGCGCGCCGTGGCCTTGGCCGTCGAGCGGATTGTAGTATTCGCAGAAACCATGTTCGCTGGCCATCTCAAGCATGATCTCGGTGAGTGCCGCAGCATGCTCTTTGTAACCGTAACGCTTGAGCCCGTCGATGATCAGCCAGTTGGTGTTAAACCAAGTTGGGCCTTGCCAATATCCGTTCGGCTTAAACCAGGGTGAGTTGAGCGGTGTACTCGGCACCGGATAAGGCGGCCCAAAGGTATGCTCATTCTCCAGGCTTTTGACGAGGATTGCAGCCCGCTCTTTGCTGATGCAGCCGGCGTATAGTGGAAGCAAGCTGGCGACGCTTTGCTCTTTGAGCAACCGATGGGTGATAAAGTCGCGTGAATAATAGCTTTCGGTGTACGGGTCCCACAAATTTTCAAAGGCTTTGGTACCGCGCTCGATGTTGGCGAGCAGCTTGGGCGGCACGTCGGTGCGCAGGCTTTTGGCGATTTCCAACAAATGCTGGTTGGCCCGCATAAAAATCGAGTTAAAGGCCAAATCTTCGATGGCAAACAACGAGTGGTCGAGAATGTGCTGGATGTTATATGCTTTACGTCTCAGACGGCGTTGTGCCGTAAACATGGCCAGGGCGTCGATGGTGGAGTAACGCTTACCATGCGGTTCCACGTGGCTGTCGCGCCGGAACAGGCCTACCAACACTTCAAGCCTGGTCGTTTCTAAGGCGCGGATCCACCAGGGCAGCACGTGGTCGTGCATCTCGCTCATCCAGGGCGGGGTAGTGTCGAGGCCGGTTTCCCAAGGGTGAATTTGCAAAGCAAGGCCTTCGCTATGCGGATCGCGGTCGGTAAAGAGCCATTCATGATAGGCAACGAGCCCTGGCCATACTTGGCGGTACCAGCTGTGACGTTCGACACTGGGGAGCAATTCGCCAATACGTACAATGGCTTCGGCTAACATTGGCGGCTGGGTAATGCCACTCGTGGCAACTTCGTCAGGCGCGAAGGGGCTTACTTTGCTGCGCCAAAAGTTTTGGTCGCGCCGGTATGCGTGCCCTTCGCTAAAAATAATGTGCGGGATCATGCCGTTGGACCACTGGCCGCGCAGCAAGCTCAAAATTTCCATTTTGGCGCGCTCAACATCGTAATGCCGGATGCCAATAGCCACAAAGCAGCTGTCCCACAGCCACTGGTGCGGATACAGCCCGGGCCCAGGCATGGTATAGAGACCCTTATCGTTTCGTTCCAACGTATCTTGCGCCTGCCTGCGCAGGGCGGCGGTGTCGCTCATGCTTTTTAGTATAGCGTACCGGCTCGCGCTGTTCTATGTAAAAATGATCTGACGCCTCGTAAGAGGCAGTACTGCTAAGCAGTAGCCTCTGCCAGCCTTGGCGGGCGGTGGGCTACCGTGGGCGCCTGGGCGTGCACATAGCGACGGTGACCTGGATGGACTTCCGCTGTTTCGGCCGCCACTACGGCTTCTAGTGATGGTTTCAAGGTCTGGTTTTGGCGCCATTCGGCTTCAGATGCGTCTACTGCGCGCTCCATGAGTAGTGCTCCGGTTATTTGGCGAACCTTTGTCGCCCGGACAGAACCGTCTGCGGGCAGGGTGTCGACGTCGAAGTTGCCGTGTACTACCCCATGTTCATCGGTGCCACAGCCGGCGTCAACAACCAGCGGAGCTGGCATGATTGCCCCAAGGCGGCGGAGGATTCGAGACAATAGCTTGTGCTTAAAGCGTTCGGCTTTGATAATTTTGGCGCCGCGGTTAACACTGACCAGGATGTCGACTCCTTCGATGGGTTTGCCGACAAATTCCTTAATGCTATCACGTCCCTTAATTGTGTGGCTTTCCGGGAGACTGAGTAGCCGAGCTACGTCTGCTCCAATACGTCCATCTCCACCAAGCAGAATAACCCTGCCTTGCGGCAGTTTGCCTCCGTTGTGGTAGCGCGCGGTTTCGACAATCGCGTGAGCGGTGGTGTTGCCCCGGGCCGAAGGGTCGGTGGCCATATCCTCGCCAAGGCCGTCAATGTTGCGGGTTCGGTTGGTGCAACTGTTGATAATAATCTGGGTACCCTGTCGAGTATAGCCGTTCATGACCGGCATTACCGGGCGTCCGCCCTGAGACCGAGTATTTTCAAAGTCGACGATCACGGCAATTTTCATGTCTTCATCCATGAGGCGTAGGTCGATTTGTTCATCGAGAGGTGCCATGCGAGCAGTTAACCCAGAGAGGGATCCCTCAAGCTCGGCACGGCGGAGTTTGTCGGCGTCCGTCAGGGATTCTATAGCGTGTAAGGTTTTGAGCGCAGCTTCGGTGTGGGCTTTGAGGTCTGCGAACGGCTGGCGAGCGACGACGAGGTCTCGCAGATCATCAAATAGACCTCCCATGTCGTGATCAGTGGCCAGCACGTCGGCTGGGTCAAAACCGGCACGTCTAATTCGTGTGCGTATGTCATGGTGCTCGGCTGCTTCACGCGGGAGATAAAGCACGGGCTTTACGCTAGTTTTTGCACACTGATTTACTAAGCAGCCGATGAGATACGACTCAACGTCACTGCGCGGAGCAGGGATTACGCCCGTGTCGGCATACTCTTTGATCGCAGCGAGCATATCGTCACGCGTTTGCCCCCACATTTGGCCAGCTGGGAGAACAACTTCTGCATCTGGCATGCCTTCTGCAATTGCACTTCCTAGTTTTTCTTGGGTTCGAGCATGGACCAATTCGATCAGCCCATCTGCCGGCAGGAGGCCGTGACCATGATGGGTCTGTGTCTGAGCTGTTCGTTCCCGCGTGGGGGCGGGTGGCAAATCGAGGGGTGGGGTGCTGCCAAAGAGTAACTCGTTTAGGCGTTCATCAGTCTCCCTGCCAGTAAAAATGGCTGTCTCTACTACAGGGGCACCGATACTTATCGGAGCTAACGAGTCGGGCAATGGGGCAATAGGGGCTTCATGTGTTGATTGGCGCATAGTTTACTCTTCGAGAGAATTGTATGCCTCAAGGTATACGCCTCTCTTCTTAAGCTGTCAAGAAAAATGTGATATTTGTCACACACGACAGAGCCCTTGACATAATATAGTACCTTGTATAACATAGTACTATATGGATGAAACCAATGAACCATCGGCGCTGGTAAGCCAGTCCGAAATACAAATGCGCAAAGGGTTGCTCGTGTACTGTGTGCTGCTGTTATGCAAAGACGGCAAGGTATACAGCTCCGAAATAATCAAACAATTGCGGGCAGCGGAGCTCATCGTGGTCGAAGGCACGCTGTATCCGCTACTCAGCCGGCTCAGCCGCGACAAGGTCGTGGCGTATGAGTGGCAAGAATCGGAGCAAGGGCCGCCACGTAAGTATTACTGGTTGACCGAAGAAGGTCATATGCTTTTGGACACACTACAACAGACGTACCATCGCCTGCATGCGTCGGTGAAACAATTAGAGACTAAGAAAACGGAGACTGCCAGCGAGATGGCGGAAAAGGGGAACTCATGAACGAAATACATCACATCCATTTAGGCCGGCAGGCGTACACGATTGCGGTCGATGCTTACAAAGAATTACACGAGTACCTTGAAGCCATTAAACGTCAGGTTGGTGACGATGTGGCCAGTGAGGTTGAGCTCCGTATGTCCGAGCTGCTCGCTGAGCGCGGCATTGCGGGCAAAAAAGTCATCCTCAAGCAAGATATTCGCTATTTAAAAGTGCAGCTCGGCACTCCCGGCGACTTTAGCGACGAGGACAGCGTAGGCGAAAAAGCTGGCAAGCTGCTGAGTGCAAACACGCCTGAGGCAGGCACTACTAAGCGCTTGTTTCGTAATACCGACGAGGCCATGCTAGCTGGCGTTTGTGCTGGCTTAGCTGAGTATTTTGGTATCGATGCGCTGATCGTACGGCTAATTTTTATTGTGCTCGTCTTCTTTGGCGGGGGCGGCGTGCTGTTGTATATAGTACTGTGGCTGTTGGTGCCTGAAGCCAAGACCAATAGCGAGCGGCTCCAAATGCAGGGCAAACCAGTGACCGTAAACGCTATCAAACAAGTTGTTAGTCGGGCAGACGTGCAAGGCGCAACCCGGCGCGCGAGCCAGACGGTAAAACCAATGGCGAAAAAAGCCGTGCGTCTGCTCACGAGCATAATCGGTGTTGGCCTGATCGTCGGCGCAATCCTTGCGTTACTTGCGGTCTTGACCGTGGGTATTTATGTTTGGACAAATCGCGGACAGGTTATTGGCGGCCAGTCGATCTTCCCGGTCGGAGTTAAGCAGGAGCTCTTGCTGCTCGGCGGTGTGATGGCGCTGTTTATTTTGAATACGTTTGTATTGCTGGGTGGCATTGCTATGTTCAAGCGTCGAGCTATTGTGCCTGCATGGGTCAGTGCGGCTCTTGGGACGCTGCTATTAGTGAGCATCGCGGCAAGCGTTGCGCTGGGCATGGACACCGGTCACCAGATACGAATGCAATTTCAAGCCATTCACCATTCGTACACCGTGAGTGAAAAACCGTTTACCAAGCTCGACTTGCACGGCGGCACGGCCTGGTACTCGTTCGTTCCTGATTCTACCTATAAAGTTGAGTACCGCTACAATGGCAAGCCAGCTGGCAAACTCAACGCCAGCGTAAAAGACGGCACGCTGAGCATAGATGTTGCCGGATTGTCGAGCGACCCATGTGACTTCGTCTGCTTATACAACGACCGCAACTTGCACGTTGTTGTGCATGCACCGTCAGTTGAGAGTGTGGCGGTCGCCGGTGACAACGCATCGTTTAACATCAACGCGCCGCTCAAACAGCAGAATTTAACCGTGAGCTACGGGGAAGGTGTAACCGTCTTGCTTAGCTACATGAACCCTGAGAATGTTCTCATGGCCGGCGATGTGGTCAAAAACACGCAAACCTTCGAAATGTTGGGGTTGCGGCAGGCGTATGCCCAGGATACTATTTGGGGCAATAATGGGTTTGTGTCTTTGAGCCGTGCAGGTACGGTTGAAGTTAAAACTCAGGCCGGTTGCACGCCGCCACAACCCGGCAATTCGCAGCTCATTAATCTGTTGAGCTTTCCAGATAAATTAATTATTAATGGGCGTGCATTTGCCAGTCTCGGTGACTTGCAAGCCGCTCAGCGCGCCGACCAACCAAACGCACAATCGCCGACCAACTGCCTGACTGTAGGTGTCGACACTTTTCAACCAAACATCGACCCGGTAATTTACGATTGATGAATCACTAGCGGAAGTTATCGAAACTGAGAGGGAAGTCAAAATCTTCCCCTTTTAGTAATTGCATCACCGCCTGAAGGTCGTCCTTACTATTAGACATAACGCGGACGGCGTCGCCCTGGATTTGGGGCTTTACCTTGGGGAATTTTTCGCGGATCAGGCTCGTGATTTTTTTGGCCTTTTCTTGGTCGAGGCCTTGTTTGAAGGGCACTTCTTTGACGGCCTTGAAGTTACCTTCGGTTATCTCTTTTGTGGTGTCGAGGACCTTCTGACTCTGATTACGGGCAGCAAGTTTCTTGCGGACAATATCCAGAATGGCGTCTATTTGCCAGTCGCCGCTGCCGGTTATCTTGAGGCCAGTTTTGGCACTGTCCAGCCATTCAATCTGGGCGGGTGTGCCCTTAAAGTCGTAGCGTGAGGTCATCTCGCGTTCGGTTTGGTCGAAGACGTTGTTCATCTCGGCCTTGTCGTATTCGCTGACGATGTCAAAGGAAAAGTTTGCCATGTTATGCCGCCAACCGAGCTACCAAATCAAGGGTCGGATATTCTTGTTTGGCGCCTTTGGAACCAAAATGCCCTTCGTTTTTGATGATTTGCGTGCCGCCAAGCTGGTCGAACATAATTCGGCCTTGCTTGTCGTCGCAGCTCCACGGGTCGTTGACCGAATTGATAAATATAAAGTCTTTGCAGTTGGTTTTGATCTTGTCCCAATCGTAGGTCTCTTGGATTATGGGATCTTTCTCAACTTCACTGTACGGCTGAGAAAATCCAGACACCAGGATGCCTTGCCGGAAAGGCACGTGCTCGGCAATGCTCAAAATGAGCGTGGCGCCAGCTGAATGGCCGATCAGTACGGTGTCGGCGTCGATGGCGTGCGCGGCCAGGACCTTGGGCAAAAAAGTGCTGATGTCCTCGCGGTTAATGTCTGGGTAGCTGGGGATCTCTACCTGGTAGCCACGAGCGGTTAGCTGCGCAGCCACTGATTTGTACCAAAAGTCATCGGGCGTGCTCTCGGTGGCGTGGAAAATGATTGCTTTCATACAAGTATTATAGCGTACCCTCTTTTGGTATACTTATTTTTAGATGAACTACCAAAATTCCCATATTGCTGAAGTTGCCGAAACTCTGAGAACGCGTTTCGACGAACTGCAAGGCAAAGCTGACATTTTAAAGGCTGCCGAGCTGCGTGCGCTGTATGCCGAAATCCCGACGTTGCCTGCCGAAGAGCGTAAGGCCTTCGGACAAGAGATTAACCAGCTCAAACAAGAGTTGGAACAAATGGTGGCCGAGCAACAAGCGGTTGCTGAAACCTTGCCTCCAATCGACGTGACTGCGCCGTTCGACCTCAACGTGCCGGCCGACAAACGGCCAAAATTACTGAGCGCCGACCAAGGCAGCCAGCACCCGCTGATGGCCGAAATCGAAATCGTCAGCGATATTTTTTACCGTATGGGCTTTACGGTGGCGGAATCGCGCCAGCTGGACGACGAGTACCACATGTTTAGCAGTCTCAACTTCCCAGAAGGCCATCCGGCGCGCGACGACTACGATACCTTTATGACGGTGCAAGAAGACAAGAACGGCAACCGTTTTATCGCGCCCGCGCACACTTCAACCATGCAAAACCGGCTGCTGCAAAAGTATAAGGGTAATTTGGAAAAAGATGAGCCGATCGCTGTATTGGTGCCCGACCGCGTCTTTCGCAACGAAGACCTTGACGCCCGGCACGAGCATACCTTTTACCAGTTCGAGGGCATTTACGTGGGCAAAGATATCAACGTAGGCCATCTGATGGCGACGCTCAAGACATTCCTCGGCGAGTACTTTGGCAAGGATGTTGAAGTCGCTACCCAGCCGTTTTATTTCCCATTTACCGAACCAAGTTTCGAGTTCTCGTTGTCCTGCCCATTTTGCGACAAAAAGGGCTGCAAAGTATGTAGCTACGCCGGCTGGATCGAGCTTTTGGGCTGTGGCATGATCCACCCCAACGTGCTCAAAATGGCCGGCATCGACCCGAGCGCCTACACCGGCTTTGCCTGGGGCGGCGGCATCGACCGTCTAGTAATGATGAAATACGACATCGAAGACGTGCGGCACTTCGAAGCTGGTAAACTCGACTTTTTGAGGCAATTTTCATGAATGAACTAGATGCAAAGCACGAATTTTTAAAGCTCGAGGTTCATCCAATTTGGAAAGAGGCGAACGACCTAGCCGAATACATCTACGCAAAGCTCGCCGATTTTCCTGAGGATGAAAAGTGGCATTCGCAGCTTAAGCTACGCACGGCAGTCACCGAACTGATCTTTTACGTTGCGCAGGCCGTCGGGAGTTGCCTGCCGCTGAGCGCACAGTACGACTGGGCCAATAGCCGCAAGTATGCTGCTGCGCTCAAAACCATGTATCGCTTTGTCGGGCGCCAGAAGTTTATCAAGCTCGATCCAGAAATAATGGTCCGGCTAGAAAAACTCGTCCAGGATATCGACAAAGAGATTATCAAGTCTGCCGACCAAGATGAGCAGCAATATCAGCGAAACTACAAAAAAGATATGAAGCCGTGGCTTGAAAAGCATGCCATATGGCAAACAATATCAAGAGAGGTTGAAAAATGAGTGAACCTTCGTTATTCGAAAAAATTGTTGACGGTACGATCCCTAGCTTTAAGGTTTGGGAAGATGACACCTACTTGGCGTTTTTGACACCGTTTCCTAGCACACCGGGCCTGACTGTTGTCGTGCCGAAGAAAAACCTGGGCGATTATCTGTTTAATCTCGATGATGATGCAATTGCCGGGCTGATGCTGGCCACAAAAAAAGTTGCCAAGCTGCTGGAAAAAGCGTTCGAGACGTCGCGGGTTGCGGTTGTTTTTGAAGGCACCGGCATCGCTCACGTGCACGCCAAGCTGTATCCGTTACACGGTGACCTCGCCAACCAAACCGGCGTGTGGAGTAAACATCAAGAGTTCCATCCCCAATATGCTGGCTACTTTACTACTGCCGAGGGTCCGCGTATGGGCGACGAAAAGCTTAAGGAAATTCAGGACAAAATCAAGAAAGCCGCCGCATGAAAATTAGCACTCAAGCGATTAAGTTCATAAACGAGCATTACCATTCGGCAGGCGATCCGGCGGCTACGGGCGTCGACGATTTGGTGAAGAAAATTGGCGCCCAACTAGGCGCAGTCGAAGAAACAGTATCATTCGGCGATCGCTTCCAAGGCATCATTATTGCTAAAGTTATATCCTGTGTCGCCCATCCTAATTCCGACCATTTGCACATTTGCAAGATCGACGACGGCCATAAAGCTGAGGACGTCGACCGTGACGAAAATGGCCACGTACAAGTGGTGTGTGGCGCGCCAAACGTACGCGAAGGCTTGACCGTTGCCTGGCTGCCACCTGGTGCGACCGTGCCCGAGAGCATCGCGGAAGGAAAAGAGCCGTTTGTACTGTCCAAGCGTGACATCCGCGGCCAAATCAGCAACGGTATGTTGGCCAGCGCACGTGAGCTGAGCTTGGGTGACAACCACGAAGGCATTTTAGAAATTTCGCAAGATAGCGACGAAAATACACCAGCGCCGGGCACCGACTTTGCCGAGGCCTGCCACTTAACTGGCGATGTAATTATCGACATTGAAAACAAGATGTTCACCCACCGCCCAGATTGTTTTGGATGGCTGGGCGTAGCCCGCGAGATTGAAGGCATCTATGGCCGGCCATACAAGAGCCCAGAGTGGTATACCTTGAACCCGCAATTTCCCGGCGTTGAAGGCGACGAACTCAAACTCGAGGTCCGAAACGAGCTACCAGAGCTCGTGCCGCGCTTTACGGCCATCGTGGTCCGCGACATTGAGGTTAAGCCAAGTCCGTTGTGGCTGCAGGTCGATTTAGCGCGCGCCGGCATGCGCCCGATCAATAATATCGTTGATTACACTAACTTCTTTATGCTCGAAACCGGCCAGCCGCTGCACGCCTACGATTACGATAAACTCAAATCTTTGAGCGAGAACGACCAAGCGACGATCATTGTTCGTAAGCCACATGACGGCGAAAAGATCTTGCTGCTCAATGGCAAGGAAGTGCAGCCGCGCGCCGAGGCGATCATGATCGCCACAGACAAGCAGGCGATTGGCATTGGTGGGGTGATGGGCGGTGGCGAGACCGAAGTTGACGAGCACACCAAAAATATTGTGATCGAGTGTGCGACCTTTGACATGTATTCTATCCGCCGTACAAGCATGGCTCACGGCTTGTTCACCGACGCAGTTACGCGCTTTAACAAAGGCCAAAGCCCACTCCAAAACCTGGCCGTACTGGGGAAGATTACCGGCGAAATCTGTCGCTATGCCGGTGGCAAAGTCGCTAGTCCGCTTATTGACGTCAATAGTTTGCCACAAGAAGTGCAGGACCGCGCCAGTTTACACGAGCCAGTTACTGTTTCGCGTCAGTTCGTGAACGCCCGCCTAGGTTTTGATCTCCCGACGGAAGACATGAGAAAACTTCTCGAAAACGTTGAATTTCGTGTTGAAATCAACGACGACGATTTAGTCGTGACCGCCCCATTCTGGCGCACCGACATCGAGATTCCCGAAGATATTGTCGAAGAAATCGGCCGCTTATACGGCTACGATCATTTGCCGTTGCAACTGCCGCAGCGCCCAATTACGCCTGCGCCAAAAGATCCGGTTATTCAGCTCAAAACGCGTATTCGCCGCTGTTTGGCGGCCGCGGGCGCTAACGAAGTGCTCAGTTATACCTTTGTGCACGGCAACCTATTCGACAAAGTTGGGCAAGACGCCAAGCAGGCTTTCCAGCTCAGCAATGCCCTCAGTCCCGATCTGCAATACTACCGCATGAGCCTCACGCCGAGCCTGCTCGAGAAGGTGCATGCCAACGTCAAAGCCGGCTACGACGAATTTGCCCTGTTTGAAATTAACAAAATTCATTTGGTTGGCGAATATGACCCCAGTGATCCAGACGTGCCACAAGAAGATCGCCATGTGGCTTTTGTGTGTGCTGCTGGCCAAAAAACTGCTCAGCAATCTCGCGCCGGTGCAGCTTTTTACGAAGCCAAGCGCTATGCTGCGTTGTTGTTGCCAAACCTCAACAGCTCGCTAGTCCCGCTGGCTAGCTTCGACTTCAAGGATGACGCCTGGGGTAAGCAAATGTGCGCACCATACGAACCAGGCCGCGCCGCGGTCGTGGTTAAGGACGGTATGGCTTGGGGCGTGGTGGGCGAGTACCGAGTCGCCGTGCGCAAAGCGCTCAAGCTGCCAGACTACGCTGCCGGCTTTGAATTGAGCCTTGATATTCTTGCCGACACCGGCCGCCCCTCGTACCAGCAATTGCCACGATTCCCTAAAGTGGAGCAAGACATCTGCCTGAAGGTGGCCGCCGACACCACATATGGCATGGTGTTTGATACGGTCTGGGGTAGCCTTTCTGGGCAAGAACCAGACACGACGTACTGCACCCTGGAACCAGTGGATATTTACCAGCGTGAAGACGACACCGCGCACAAGCAGATCACCTTGCGTCTGGGCATTGCCAGTTTTGAACGTACTCTTACCGACGACGAAGTGCACAAGCTGCTCGACCACGTCGCCGGCGTCGCCCATGAAAAACTCGCCGCCGAAAGGATCTAATCGGCCATGCAATACGTAGATTTATCGGTAGCAATCAATAACGATATGCCGGTCGACCCAGCAGACGAGGCACCCAAAGTAACATCGGTTGCCAGTGTCGAGCAAGAGGGGTACAGCTTACATGAGATTACTATTGGTTCACACATTGGTACGCATATCGACGCGCCTATGCACATGGTGGCTGGCGGCAAATCACTGGATACTTTTGCCGTAGAAAATTTTGTAGGCCGTGGCTGTTATATCGACGTAACCAACAAAGAATTCGACCTTGAAAAAATTAAGGCTGCAGGCGTGCAAGCAGGCGATATTGTATTGCTCCACACCGGCATGCACGATCAATACAACACGCCCGCATATTTTGCCAGCTATCCACCAATTCCCGAAGACATCGCTCAATATTTCGTCGACCAAAAGGTCAAGATGGTCGGCATGGATATGTGTGGCCCCGACCACGAACCGTACAACATACATAAGATTTTGCTGGGCGGCAACGTATTGATCATAGAAAATCTGATGAACTTGCAAGAGTTGGCTGGCAAAATCTTCACCGTCTACGCTTTGCCCATAAAACTGCAAGTCGATGGCGCGCCAGCCCGTGTCATCGCCGTGACAGAGGACTCATCGGTGTGAAAGAGCTTCTGCGCATTATTAGGTTTACGCGGTCGCTGTGGCGCGAGTACGCTTGGATTTCGGTTTTTACGATTTTGCTATCGGCCATGAGCCAGCTGGTGCCGTTGTTCACGAAAGGGGCGATCGACCAAATCACTAATTTGGCCAAAGGCGGGCATGTAGATGTCTTCTTGGTTGGCCTCTATGCAACGCTGATTTTTTTGACAGATGTTGGCCAGACGTTGCTCAGCAATATTGGCGGCTACATTGGTGACATGATGTCTGCTAAGCTTCAACAGCTGCTGTCCCAGAGCTATTACCAACATATCCTGGGCTTGCCGCAGGGCTACTTTGACACCGAGCTTTCTGGTAAGATTATCAACCGCATGAGCCGCGGCATTAGCCAGATCAGCGGTTTTATGCAAACGCTTAGCAACAACTTTTTGCAGTTTTTAT
>CAZDTZ010000016.1:0-29644 GCA_964508535.1 uncultured Candidatus Saccharibacteria bacterium | reverse complement strand
TTGCCGCACTCTCAATGACGGCGATCATCACTGCCAGCGGTTTCGCAGCCGCTGCGACAGTCAGCAAGCCAAGCAAGCAGGAATGTTTGGCAGCCGGGTTCACCAACTATGGCCAATGCGTCAAAGAATGGGCCCACCACAAAAACCACCCCGGCAATGGCTACGGTGGTAATGGCGGTAACTCAGTTGCCGTTAATGTAACGCTCAACCACTCCAACAACAATATCATCAATATTATTGTCGGAATCTTTAACTAGACACGGTGGCAGTGAGCAAGAAAGGGCGCCCATGCGGCGCTCTTTTTTTGGAATAATTATTGCCGATTCTGCAGGTCCAGCGCCTTGAGCTTCCTCTGTTCTTTAAACACAAAATACGGAATGACCGCCGCCGCAGCCGAAATAAACCAGACGTACGAGACGACCATAAAATGCACACCCAAAAATACAACCAACACGTTAAAAATAACGAATATTGCCTTTTGCTCGGTTATACCAACGCCTTTGTAGCTACGGGCAAACTCTCCGGTGACCGTCGCAACCAAAAGTATGGAAACGGTAACTGCTGTCAAAACAATCTGCACCAAAAGCATGACAATTACTCGGTTTGCAGGCATCAACAAGGCGTGAGCGACGACCAGACAAGACATAAAACAATAGTCGAGGAAATGGTCCATGTAGAACCCCCACCTGATGAGCCCAGTGTTATTCTTACGACCAACCGCACCGTCCAATACATCTGTTACATGCTGTGCAAATACAAGCCCGGCCAGAAAAAATAAGTACGCGAGGTTATGTCGGGCGGCAAAACCCACAATAATTGCCAACCCACACCATAGCAGGGTCACACAGGTGAGCGCCTGCGTGCCTAACCAGGCTGGTACGCGCGGCAGCAAAAGATTACGCAGGCCATTATCAAAGCCAAATAAAAGGTAGTCACGATGCTCTTGGTTGCCAGAAAATTTAGTATCCACGGTACGCCAATCATAGAGGTTATGGCCGCGCTGTTCAAGTGCGAGCAAGTCGATTTTGCTGTGGGCGCAGGCTGGGGTATTGTAGAAACACTCCTATGAATATGATCAAATGCACAAACTGCGGCCAAGAAATCGAGATTAGCTCTGCGCTGCAGGGCCAGATCGAGGCCGAGGTACTGGCGGCCGAGCACCAAAAGCACGCCGCCGAGCTGGAAAAAGTAAGGGCCGACGCCGCGGCTGCAGCCAAAAAAGACACCGACGCCGCACTAGAGCTAGCTAAAAAGCGACTGGCTGGCGAGCAAGAATTTCTCGTCAAAACGCTGCGCGAAGACGCCGAAAGTGCCAAAGCCGACGGCATAGCATTGCGCGCCCAGCTCACCGAACTTACCCAAGCCTTGCGCGAAGAAAGAAAGGCCAAAGAAAACGCCGAACTAGACATGCAGAAGAAGCTTTCCGAAGAATCTAATAAAATTCGTGAAGAAGTCCAAAAAACCGCTGACGAAAAGCAACGCCTCAACCTGATGGCCAAGGAAAAAACGATTACCGATCTGCAAAAAGCGCTAGAAGACGCCCAGCGCAAAGCCGCCCAAGGCTCACAACAATTGCAAGGCGAAATCATGGAACTCGACCTCGAAGAAGCGCTGTCCAACGCTTTCCGTGACGACGATATCGAACCCGTGGCCAAAGGCGTACGCGGTGGCGACATCAAGCAAACCGTCAAAAGCCAACGTGGCACGGCATGCGGCGTACTCCTGTGGGAGATTAAGCGCACCAAAAGCTGGACCGACGGCTGGATCCCCAAACTCAAAGAAGACCTGCGCAACGAGCGGGCCAACGTGCCGATCATCGTCACCGAAGCCATGCCCAAACAAATTGCCGAAGACATGGGACTGCTCAACGGTGTATGGATTTGCAAACCAAGTCTGACAATTATCTTGGGTACGCTGCTGCGCAAAAGCTTGCTCGATGTTGGCCTGCAAAAGGCGTTGGCCGAAAATCGTGGTACCAAAGCCGAGGCCTTATTTAATTTTGTAACCAGCCACGAGTTCGTCCAGCAGGTAGAATCGATGGTCGAAACCTACCAAGACATGTCCAGCCAAATCACCAAAGAAAAAGTCGCTTTCCAAAAAATCTGGGCGCAGCGCGAGGCACAGACACAAAGCCTGTTGCTCAACACCGCCAACATCATCGGCAGCATGGAGGGCCACATTGGCCACGCCTCAATGCCCAAAATCAAAGGCTTGGAGCTGCTGGAATCAGGCAACGAACTGATTAACGACGACCCACAAGAGCCCCAGCAGCTCGGCCTCGTCGAATGAGAGACCAGGCCCTAAACCTATAAACCTATACGTGGCTGGAGTGGCCCTGGATGCCGTTCAGAATGGCCGACAATATAATGGCGCCCACAAGAGCCCAAATCATGCTCGCCCACGAGAACACAAGGTAGCCGCCAGTGCCGCCACCGAGCATGTGCGCTAACCAGCCGCCCAAGATTGCACCTAAAACTCCGATAGCAATGCTAGCAAAAATGCCTTCGCTTCGCCCCATAATGCTCGCGCCTAACCAACCGATAAACGCGCCAAGAATTAGTGTCAAAATCAAGCCCATATAACCTTCTTTCTGCTCGCATTGGAGCAACATATATACATTTGTAGAGCGTAGGGGACAATTGTTCCATGGTTAGTCATCCTTTGCCGGGACATGCTCGCCCTTACGACGTGCTTTACTGAGGCCAACTGCGATAGCTTGCTTGTTGGAGACAAATTTGCCTTCGTGTTTGTGCTCGTGCATCATTTTTTCTACTTCTTTGCTTGCACGGGGGTCATATTTTCGCGTCATTGTTGCTCCTCTCATTACATTACGTTTTCTAGTGTAGGGAAGAGTGGGACGTGGCGCCGTAAAATTGACCGCTGGTGGTGTGCGGAAAAAATTACAGACCGATTTAACAATTTTTTACAGCGCCGTATGTCAAAACCCCGGTCTTGTCCTATTTAAAGTAGGGTGAGGCCACCGAGATTGTAGGCTTGGTACCCAACATTTTTATGAGCGCCGCGCTAAAGTCGTGGAGATCGTCTGGCCGCCGGCTAGTTATGAGGTTGTCGTCGACAACCACGGGTTGGTCGACCCACTCGCCACCAGCGTTAACGATGTCATCCCTGAGTGTGTAATAGCTGGTGAGTCGCTTGCCCTCAACTGCGTCTGCCGATACGAGCAGCCATGGCGCATGGCAAATGGCAGCCAATGGTTTGCCGCCATCAAGAAAGCTCAATGCCCAGCGCTGGGCTGCTTCGACGACTCGCAGCGTATCAGCGTTGACGACGCCACCAGGCAAGACGAGCGCGTCGTAATCGCGAGGGTTGGCCTTGTCGACCAGCAAATCAGCTTCAAAGATATCGCCTTTCTCGACATGGTTTAACGCCTGTAGCTCTTTCTTTGCAGCCGAAATAATCGTGACTTTGGCGCCCGCACTTTTTAAGGCGCGCATCGGCTCCTCGAGCTCAGATTGCTCAAAATAATTGTGTACCAATATAGCAATGTGTTTGCCGGCAATATCCATATAGAATCCTCCTTGTTACATCCTCATACTAACGGCTTAGTGCGCACATTACAGTAAGCCTTTTGGTACCCTGTCTGTAATTTTTCTCCCAACGATCTGGCGCAGACAGCCTATACTAAGGTCATGCCCCCTATACTGAGCGGCGCGTTCAGAGACTCGCGCGACAAGCATTTTCCCAAGGGACAAATCATTTTGTACCAAGGCGACACGCCGCCCGAGGTGATGGCCCTCAAGACTGGAATCGTCAAAGTGTACGATATCGATGAACAGGGAAACGAAAAGATTCTGCACCTACTCAAGCCGTGGGGTATACTGCCGCTGGCGTTTTTTTCGGGGAACAATCGCCCGGTGCGCTGGTTTTACGCCGCTTTAACTGATTGTGATGTGGCGGTATTGCCCGTTGAAATGTTGACCACTGAGATGCAAAGCAACAGCGAGCTCGCTCTCCACCTTATGCATTGGTTTTCCCGGGAGGTACACGAATTGTTGGTACGCTTGAGCAGCATGGGCAAAACTAACACGCGTGACAAGCTGGTTGCCGCACTCAAATTTTTGGCCGTTAACCATGCAACCCAACGCCATAGCGGCTGGTGGCGCGTGACGTTTCCCATCAACCAGCAGTTACTGGCCGATCTCACTGGCATGACCCGCGAAAGTGCCGCGACCGCCATAAAAACGTTACAAGACGAAAAGCTCGTCCGCCACCCTCGCTTAACGATCCTCGAAATTAACCTGGACGGACTTGTCCAGGCGTCAACCGCAGAAACATAACGGTGCCGCGTATCCAGCAGCCGTTGGATATACCCTATAATTATGGTATTATAAACGTCATGTTTACGCGCCTTGACGCAAGATTAGCCGCTTTTTTGCACGAGCACCGTTTGTCGACGCACGCACTCATGTTGCTCACGCCAATGGTGCTCGTATTGACACTCGGCGGCATGATATTTGTGTTTGCGCCAGTCTCGAGCAAGCACGATCAACAATCTGGCGCGGGCAGCCAGCCCACACCAGTTGCGGCCAAACCGCTCAACACCGCGCAACTACTGCAGAGTGAACAGTCTACCGTACCGCCGCCATCAAATACTTCAATTACGTCTGCATCCAAGGTGACGACGCCAGCCACGACCCCAACACCTGCATACACGCCGCCAACCCGCGCGCCACAACCATCAACCCGCACACATACACCTGCGCCGGCCGGCCATGCCACAGTTACGATTTCTAGCAACGGCTGCCGCGTTACTGCCGTCGGCACGCCAGGCCTAACATTTATCGTGGGAGTCTACACGCCCACTAACAGCAAAGGCGGACGAGCGACCTACCGCATCCCGGCCGACGGCTCAATAAGCGCATATGACGGCGGCGTCCGCTACGAGATAGCCTTTGGCGAAGTCGATGATGCCAACGGCAACCAGATAGCCCGCACCAACGCAGCCATTACCGCCAAAAGCTGCGCCGTATGAATCTACTAAGTGTAAACCTACTATTGCTATTGTGCGCTGCGGCTACCGGCCTGGTGTTGTGGCTGAGTATGCATACCGTGCGCAGCAAGCAGCTGCTGGCCGGCAAACGCAAAAAGAAGAAGGCGGCAAAAAAGAAGTCCAAGAAACAACCCAAAAAAGAACCGTTGCTCATGCGTTGCAAGCAGCAAGTGCAACGCTACCGTGCATTTGCATATTCGCCGATTATCAACGCCTTTGGCGGCGGGCTGGTGGTAGCCTTGGCCGCTGCCACACTGCTGCAAGCCAGCTTCCCAAGCGACCAGCTACCAGGCCTACTCTGGCTGATGTTCCTGCCCGCCGGCGTCGCACTCATATATATGGTAGCCAGTATTTGGCAAGGGAAATGGACGACGGTTGTGGCCGCGGCAACGCTGGTAATTTGTATGCTCTTTAGCGCGCTGCTCATCAACCGCTACTACGGCTACTACACGTCGGTCGCCAGCATATTCGGCAAAGTAACAAAGGCCCAGACGATTACACTGCATGCCCATGTTCCCTCTACGAAAGACAGCAATGCGGTAGGCATTGTCGAAAATTCGTACGAGCCTGCCAGCAGCCAGGTAGAGAAAGGTAAAATCTACAGCGTGGAAATCCCAGGGGCTACGTCGCACTTTGAAGCCCGCCCGGCGCTTACGTATGTGCCACCAGCTGGCTTAGAAAAAGACGGGCCAGCGCTACCAGTACTTATATTACTGGCAGGCTCACCCGGCGACCCAGCCGACTGGATTTACGGCGGCGGCCTAGAAGACACCTTAAATGAATTTGCCGCCCGGCACAAAGGCCTGGCGCCGGTTGTCGTAGTTGCCGACCACAACGGTTCGCATTTCGCTGATACCGAGTGTCTGGACAGCCCGCGCGGTAACGCCGAAACCTATCTCGCCAAGGACATACCGGCATACATCAAGAGCACGTTCAACGTCTCGGCACAGCCACAAGATTGGGCGATTGGCGGCCTGAGCGATGGCGGAATGTGCGGGCTCATGCTGACGCTCACGCACCCAGAAACCTTTAAGACATTCCTCGACTTTGGCGGCGAAACCAACCCCGAAATTGGTAGCAAAGATCTAACCGTGGCCACGTTATTTGGCGGCTCGTTTGAAGCCTGGACTGCCCACGACCCCATGACGCTCCTGCAAGCGCACCGTTATCCAGACATTGGTGGCTGGTTTGGGGTCGGCGACAGCGATAAACCGAGCATTGTCGCAGGAGAAAAAAACACCTACCAGCTCGCACTCAAGGCGGGTGTCGATGCCAATATCGAGCTCGTTCCGGGCGGGCAGCACACCTTTTACGTGTGGCGACAGAATTTTCAGGACTCGCTGCCATGGCTTTCCAACCGTATGGGGCTCACCCTGTGCGAAACCCGCTGCCAACAGAATTAGCCCAAAAGAGGTGTTTACCGGGATTTTCTTCAGGAAAACCCATATAATAGGGGGATGATGCGAAAAAAACAACCCAAGCTGATTGACGACATCCAGCGCCAGCGCAACCCGCAGAACCTGCTCGACCTCAACCGTTCGCTGCCTAATTACTCGTACCACCCCGCGGCGCAAACGCCAGAAGTGGCCGCCGACCAAATACTCCAAAAACGCCGTTCTGGCCGAAGTTGGAAAAAGTTCTTCAAATGGACAGGCCTTACTATCCTTATTTTTATGCTGCTCGCGGGCGGTTGGCTAGGCTGGAAAATAATACACAACGAGTCAAAAATCTTTGGCATAAAGAGCTTGATCGGCCTGGTGCAGAACACCAAACTCAAGGGCGAGGACACCGGGCACGTCAATATTCTGCTGGCCGGCAACTCGGCAGACGACCCTGGGCACGGCGGCGCAAACCTTACCGACTCAATCATGATACTCAGCATCGACACCAAAACTAACCGTGCCTTTATGCTCAGCATCCCGCGCGACCTGTACGTGCAGATCCCCAATGCTGGCTATGGCAAAATCAACGAAGTATACGAAGACGGTGAGAGTCAAAACTTTAGCCAATCCGGCTACGCAAAAGGCGGCATGGGATTGTTGGAAGAAACGGTCAGCCAAAACTTTGGGCTGACGATTAACTACTATGCGTTGGTTAATTACGCAGCGGTGCGGCAGGCAGTTGACGCCGTTGGCGGGGTGACTATAAACATCCAGAGCGACAACCCGCGCGGCCTGTATGATCCCAGCCCAGACCTCGACAACAACTACAAGCCGCTCGTCAAACTCAGCAATGGCGGCAACACAATTAATGGTATCCAAGCACTAGGATTAGCCCGTGCCCGCGGCGATTCGTTTGGCTCCTACGGCTACACACTCAGCGACTTTACGCGCACCAAAAACCAACGGCTTATTTTGCTCGGGCTCAAGGACAAGGCGAGTAGTTTGTCCGTGCTGACGAACCCGGTCAAACTCGGCAATTTGTTCGATTCCGTTGGCAGCAATGTCAAAACCGACCTCACACTGGGCGATGTAAAACGCCTGTACCAAGTTATGAAAAAAATCCCTGATAGCAGCGTTACCTCTGCCGGGCTCAATGACGCCAATGGCAAGAACCTGCTCGCCAACTACACCACGCAAACTGGCCAAAGCGCCTTAATCCCGGCCGCTGGCGTCAACGATTACGACGCCATTCAAGCCTTTGTCCAAAGCCTGATGACCCCACCGAGCGCTAAACCCAGTACGAGCTCATCGAGCAATCAGTAAAAGCTGTGGTCGGACAGGCAACCAAGCCTATTCCAATTAGGAGACTAAAAGCGTAGTGCAGCCGGAACTTTTTTCTCACCGAGAAAAAATCCCGCGCGTAACGGTCTCCTAATTGGAATAGGCTTGGTTGCCGTGATGAAATGCACGCTTACGTTTACCCATGCTATAGTATGTGCATGTATCGGGGGATCATGACATCTTTGGTTGCGTTGTTCGCCACTGCGCTCACGAGCACCAACTACACGCTCAACTCCTACGACCTCGGAAGTGGGGCAGGGAGCGGCTCGGGCACAACTTACCATGCAGATGGTGAAATCGGCGGCAGCGCCGGAAGCACAATTACCGGTGGTACATACGCACTGCCTGCAGGGGTTAAGGCCTCGCAAAGCGTTCCTGTACCTCAAGCGCCGACCCTCACCGACGACGATAGCGCCTACGATCGCCTGCACCTAACTCTCGCCAGCAGCAGTGTGCCCACTGACACCAAATACCTCATCGCCATCAGCAGCGACAACTTCGTCACAACCAAATATGTACAGCTCGACCACACCATAGGCACAACTGCCGGCATCACCAATTACCAAACGTATAGTGCGTGGGGCGGCGCCAGCGGTTTCATGGTTATTGGTCTTAATTACAACACCACCTACAAGGTAAAGGTTGCCGCGCTGCAAGGCAGCGGTACGGGTAGTGGCTTCGGGCCAACGGCCAACGCCACAACCACTCAGCCAAGCGTCTCGTTCGGGCTCAGCACGTCGCTCACTTCCACGCCGCCATTTATTGTCACATTTACGAGCCTGCCAGCAGGCTCGGTAGTCACGGGCAATGCAACTATCAACCTCACCCTAACAACCAATGCGGCCAACGGCGGGGGCGTCATGGTAACCGACAAAAACGCCGGACTCAGCAGTGCAGGTGCCAGTTATACCATTGCGTCTGCCAGCGCCGACCTTACGCCGGCAAGCAGCGGATACGGCGCGCAGGTAACTTCGGCTTCACAAACAAGCGGCGGGCCGCTCACTTCGGTCAGCCCATTTAACGGCACAAGCAACAACGTAGGCGCACTGACCACAGGCTGGCAATCGCTCGTAAACTTTACCGGTCCGATCACTGGCGGCAGCCTTGTGGCGAATTTGCTTGCGAAGAGCAACAGTTTAGTACCAGCCGAGACAGATTACAGCGACACGTTAACCGTATCAATCGCCCCTCTTTTTTAATGACATTTTAATGTTGCATTTCCGTTTAAAGTGCGCGATACTATCGCTAAAGCCATAACCATTTCCAAGGGGGATTCATGCGCAAATTAGCTTTTCGATCGTCGAATACCAAGAAGGTGAGCTTTTACTCGCTTTCAGCACTGTTACTCTTAGCCGGTGTTATGAGCGCATTTCCATTTGCAGGCAAGGCAAGCGCTGCCAGCTTTGGCGAAACATACATTCGTTTTGATCGCTTGGCAGTTTCTGCTCAGACGACAGGTACGGTTTGCGTCAAGCCAACCACCGTACTCGTTGAAGCAACAACACTCGTAGTATTCCCAACAGGCTATACGCTTGGCACAGCCGGAACTTTTACAGTAAGCACCACCAACCTCGCATGGCCAACCGGCGGGACAGCATGGCCCGGCATCAACACCGCTACCAACGTCACCACCCAAACTGTTACATTCCCTAGCACCGACCTCACCGTTGGCACACTGTACTGCTTTAACTGGACAAACAGTGCAGCAGTAAAAGTACAAACAGGTACTGGCACCAACAACACGGGTAGCATCACAACCCAAACCAGCGCACCTGCAACAATCGACACGTCGCCTTACAGCACTGTCAGCATCTCCAACGACCAAATTGCCGTTACCGCATCCGTCCCAACGGCCTTTACATTTGCCTTAAGTGCCAACACCGACGCTCTCGGCGTATTGGGCACCGGCTCTGTATCTACCAGCCCGACTCCTCGCACCGCCACTGTTAACACCAACGCCCAAAACGGCTGGATGGTGCTAGCACGTGACGCAAGCAGTGGTTTACTGTCCCCTAGCAGCAGTGCGCTCATTGGCTCAACCACGCCGGGCACCAACAGCACGCTTTCAGCCGGAACCGAAGGTTACAACTTTGGCGCAACCGTCACTCAAACCAGTGGTAGCGCATCGCCGGCCGTCACAGCCCCATTCGTCGGCAGCTCACTTGGACAAGGCGGCGGGCTCGACACCAGCATGCGTACTGTCGTTAGCTCGACTGGCACAGCCAACAACGCTGTCGCCACCTTCAAAGACAACGCCGCTATTGGCAGCACCACCGCAGCAGCATCCGACTACGCAGATACCGTAACCGTTGTCGGCGCCGCACAATTCTAGTCCATCCGTCCTGATATATTTTCAACCTTACTTTAAGAGAGCAGTGTGATGTCCAACCATAAATACTGGTGGTTGCGTACGAAATTGAGGTTAGGGCTACTGGGAGTAGCTGCCCTAACAATGGCGCTTTTGCCAGCCGTCCCCACCGCGGCTGACGCAGGTGAGTTCAACGTCCAGGTTTCTCCGTCGCCATTGGTGGCTACGCTCACACCGGGACAGTCACAAACCGATACAATTACTGTACGCAATTTTAGCAACCATACTGAAACCCTCCAGCCCGTACTCAACGGCTTCACAATTGATAACAACAGCCAGAACATCCAGCTCAACGACACCTTGCCAGCCGGCATGTCGCAATGGGTGTCGTTTAAGCAATCTGCACTTACATTAAGCGCCGGAGCCTCGGCGCCACTCGACGTCATTTTCCATACCCCGAAAGATGTCGGTTTTAGCTATTCCTTTGCCATAACTATCAAGCGGCCGGGGACACCCACACCAGTGCCCGGTTCGGGTACTCGATTGCAGGCGGGGGTCGCAATATTTTGCCTGGTCAACATTAGCCGCCCGGATGCCAAAAGCGAGCTCGACATAACCAAATTTGCGAGCCAAAAGTCACGGTATAACTTCTTGCCAGCCACCTTTACGACTACCGTCAAAAACAATGGCAATATTATCGGCAATCCTTCGGGAAATATCTTCATTCAGCGCTCCTTCGACTCAACTGTACCAATTGCAACGATCCCCCTAAACCCAACCAACGCACACATATTGCCGGGTACGAGCCGCACCTTCAAAGCTACCTGGCAAGATGGTTTCCCGGTGTATGTAACTACCTCCGTCAACGGCAAGCCACAAGTCCATTTGAGCTGGGATTGGAAGCATGCTAATGATTTCCGCTTCGGCCGCTACGTGGCAAAGGCAGTCATGGTCTATGACAACGGCAGCCAAGATACGCCTGTGATTACAAGCACGACATTTTGGGTCATACCATGGTGGCTGCTGCTGCTCAGCCTTGTGGTAATTGCAGTATTGGTAACGGGCCTGATTGGCTGGGGACGGCTAATTTTTAAAGGTACGAAGAAAGTGCGAGGCTATGCGAAGCATCCGCACAAAAGCTAATTTGTGGCGCTTGGCCATCTTGGTCTGCCTATGTTTGGCGGGCGGTACGTTGGCTCGTGCATCAGCAGTGTCCGCTAACGGATTGAGTGGAGGTATCACTATTGCGCCAGCCACGCTAACCATCGGCCTGGCAAAGAACGAAACGCAGCACAGCGCAACGTTTACCGTCACCAACAATTACTCGGTACCTGTTACGCTTCATTTTGCAGTCACCAAATCTACGGCCAACAACAAATCAGCGCTCGACGTATCCAAACTGCTCACGGCGGCCCAATCAGATCTGCAGATCGGTGCTGGGCAGTCAGCCACCCAAATAATAACGCTCACCGACAATGCTAGTTTGGCACCGGGTAGCCAGCTCGCCACGCTTATTGTTTCCCAACAAACACCGACAAGTACAGGATCGCAAGTTGGTGTCGCTGCAAGCGTCAATGTGCCAATCGTAACAGTCAAACAAGCTGGTGCGATCTCTAGTCTAGGGCAGGGTATGCTCCAAACGCCAAACCTGGCCTGGACACTACCAAAAACAATCACCACCACAGTCAATAACACCGGCAACGTCATCGCTATCCCGCACGGATACATCACCGTTCAGGCGCCCAATGGCCGGCTGGTCGCCAGCGGGGCAGTAAATATCGCTTCGGCCGCAGTCAGCCCTGGTGCAAGCCTGAGCCTCAACGCACCAGTTACTAATGTCTACCGTGCGCTGTGGCCGGGCATGTACAGGCTAACATTTAGCTACGGGCTCGGGCACGGCCAGCCAACACAAAGCACGTCGGTGCGGATTCTATACCTTGCGTGGTGGCATGCTGTACTGCTTGTCGGCATATTGGTAGCGCTTTATTATGTGGTTCGCGTTACAATAAGAACATTGGGGCAAGGTGGTGGCGACCATTCTGCGGTTGTTGTTCCAGCAAAGAAAATTCGGCTGGTTGGCCGAAAGACTAAAAAGAGCGAGAGCGTTACATGAAACGCCTGGGTTTTGCCGCAATCATCGCGATCACCGTAGTAAGCGTCGCATCTATGTTGGCGCTGTTTGCCGTAAAACCCGCACATGCCGCTATTAACCCGCAAATTAGCTTTCAAGGCAAGCTCACCAACACTGACGGCACCAATGTAACCGACGGCCCTTACAGCATTCGCTTCCGCATCTATACCAGCACCGCACCAACAGACGCCACCAACGCTTGTTCGGCCAACTCCTGCCTATGGGAAGAAACGCAAGGCTCAGTGACGGTGACTGGTGGATTATTCCAGGTAAATTTGGGTAGTGTTACAGCTTTACCGGGCAGTGTCGACTTCAACAGCACACCGTTATACCTCGGTGTGAAGGTTGGCTCCGACACTGAGATGGCGCCACGCATACAGTTTACAGCAGCCCCTTTTGCATTTAATGCCGACAAGCTCGACGGCATCGACTCCGCCGGGTTCGTGCAACTGTCGCCAGGCTCACAACAAACAGGCAACATCAACATTTCGGGGACTATTACCTCCGGCGCGGTGAACGGTATAACCGTCGGCAGCACCATAAAGCCGTCGGCGGCGGGTGCATTGACGGTGCAATCCAACGGCTCTAATGCCCTCACATTAACCGGTGGTGCAGCGTCGACCTGGGACATTGGCGCGAACACACTCTCGCTGCAAACGGCAAACAACGGCGCAATTACAACCGGCACGGGCACACTAACGCAGGGTGGCAATGTCACGTTTTCGGGCACTTCGGCACGGACGCTCACCGGACCAAGTACTGGCGGCCTGACGGTAACCGTGGCCAGCGGCCCGTTAGCGATCTCGACAACTACGTCCGGAACGTTATCGGCTACCTCGGCAGGCGCCTTGAACCTGACGGCAGCAGCCGCTTCAACCTGGGACATTGGCAACAACACACTATCTTTGCAAACCACCAACAACGGCGCAATTACAACCGGCACGGGCCTACTCACACAAGGCGGCAACATCACATTCGGCGGCACTACCGCCCGGACAATTACCGGGCCGAGCACCGGTGGCCTGACAATTAATGTTACTAGCGGGCCGCTCACACTATCCACGACCACTTCTGGAACCCTCACGATCCAGGGCAGTGCAGCCGTGGCCATTACCAGCGGCGCAAATATCACTCTTGGCGCTGTCGACGGTACCGGCACATTACTGGTCCTCGACACCAAGAACACCACCGGCGACCCAACCGAGGTTGACGGCGGCATGTACTATAACTCGACGAACAACCGCTACCGCTGCGGCGAAAACGGTGCTTGGATCAACTGCATTGGTGGTACAATGGCCACCAACACTGCCGCATCCAGCGCGGTTAATACATGTACCGCAGCCTGCGCATCGTTCAGCACCAACGCCGCGCTGCCAGCTAACTTCTGCGTGCCAGGGCGCATGTTCCACGTAGTTGCCAATGGCGTCTACACTAGTGCCGCAAGCCTTACAGTTGCAATGGGCGTCTACATCGGCACCAATGCAGCCACCAAAACGTCGGATACCCTTATTGGTGCAGCCTCAGGCACCTTGACCTCCGGTGCTGCAGTGACCAACCAGGGCTGGAACGTCGACTTCTACATAAGCTGCTTCACTACGGGCACATCAGGCACCGTTAGCGGCCAGGGCAACTTCAGCATGGCTACAAATAACACGACAACCCTCAACAGCCGCATGTACCTATCTACAAACACCACCATCAACACAACAGTCGCCCAAAATATCTACTTATTCCCAGCGTTTGGCACGTCGGCAGCCGGCGACACCGCCACCGTACAGCAGTTCGTTGTTACGGCAATGTAATAAATGCAGCGGACGCGCCGATTAGCGCAGCCGATTATCTATTGCTCGTTCACGTAGTCGTATACTTCTTTGGAAATCTTGCCGATAAAAGCATTGGCTTGCTCTTCCGGCAGACCAACCATCACGCAAATGGTGTACGGCCGGCGCGGCACATACACGATGCCGCAATCGCTCTCCGACCATGCTGTATTGTAAACGCCGATCTTGTGCGCAACCACGACGCCCTTCGGCACGCCAGCAACCAGCCGGTTCGTAGCTGTCGATTGCGCCAAAAATCCAAGCATGGCCTGCGAGTCCTTAGGTTGCAAATACGATGATAGATACAGACTTAACAAGATAGAGGTGTACGACTTGGCGTCGATAACCGCCTGGCCATTTTGAACCGTCTGGTCGACATCAAGCTGGCTCAACGATTCTTGATCGCTCTCCAACAAGCCGCGTACGTTATCAAACACCACATGTGCAGCAGTGTTGTCGGACTGGGTCAATGCTAGCTTCGCAGCATCACGAAGAGTAATCGAGGTGCCGGCGCCTTTTTGCCAAAGATTGCCGTAGGCGCTATCCACCTCGTCGTTGGTAATAGTTACTGGCGTATCTAGATTTACTTTGCCCAATTCTGCGGCTTTATATAAGTTCATAACAAGCGGCACTTTTATCAGCGACGCAGCCACTAGTTCGTTGTCGGTACCGATGTGGATCGAGGTACCGCTTGGCAGATACTCAAAATAAAAACTCTTCTGCACGCTCAAGGCACCAAACTCGGCCTGCAACTGCTTGCGCAAGGGGACGAAGTTAAGGATCGCGTCATTAGGGGCATTACTAAATGCTCGCTTACCGAGCAGGGGGTAGGCACGTTGCAAGGCCGCCAATGACGACGCTTGTTCGTTCGAAGCCTTGCCCCGGACAAACCAACCAATATTTCCAAGGAGTAACAGTGCGCAGACAACGAACAGAGTCCGAATAGTTAATGCTTTTTTCATAAAGTACTATCGATTGTAGAGGTAGAACACGCCGCTGGCAAATTACACGTCGTGGTGATGGCGCTTGCAGACGTTAAACAGATATGTGCCGATTGCCTCGGCAGCTTCGTAATGCAACGGCTGGGCGTGCGGATCCTGGTAGTATGTCTCATTGATGCCTAGCTCGGTAGAGGACAATGCCAGCTGGAAAGCAACAGTTATTTGTTGCTCGGCAAGCTGAGGGCAGCGTTTTTTGAGCAGCGCACCAAAATTAGTAGTAAACACTCGCCAATGCTCGGCGCTTAATTCGCGAAGTCGTGGATTGGTGTAGCCAGCGTACAAAAACGCGAAGGAGCCATTCAACCTCGAGTAATTGACCCATGAGTCGATAATTAGGATGAGCACTTCGTCCCACGACAAATAGCGCAGCATGGGGTGCGAGCCAATGCCTTCAAAAATCTGGGAGATGTCGCTGACGTACAATTCGGTGAGGGCCACGATAATCGCATCCCGGTTAGAATAGTAGCGGTACAGTGAGCCGATGGGGATCCTTGCTTCTAGGGCGATATCGTTGGTGGTCACTTCTTCAAGACCTCGCTCCTTGAGCAACTTTAGTGCAGCTGCCAAAATCTGCCTAATGCGTTCCTTGCCGCGCTCCTGCGACGGCACTCGTCGTGATGCTTTGTAGCGATCCTCGTTCATAGGCATGTATTGTACGGCGTCTTACCAGGGTTGTGCAAATAGCTTCCCTCGACAAACCGCTTATGGTAGGATACGATATCATGAGTAGTAGAAAGAGGTTACTGGGTGGTTAAAACTTCTTCGCTCGTTTTTTTGCAGTACCTAACAAGCGTCTTTGACAACATCGACGACGCGATCTTGCTTATTGGCATTGAGCCAAAAGGTGTGTACCGGCTACTGCTCGCCAACGATGCATTTTGGCGCAATAGCGGCCACGACCAAGCATCATGCATCGGCAAAAGTATTTCGGTCGTGGTAGATCCCAAGTCCTTCGAAATTCTGAAAAAAATGTACAAAAAAGTGATCAGCACCAAAAAAACCGTAACCAGCACTACGTGGTTCAACGTACCGCTTGGCCGACAGGCCTTTGACATCAAATTAATTCCCGTGCTTAACGCTGTTGGTGAATGCGTGCAGATTGCGGCGATAACCCGCAATGTAACCGAGCTGCGCAACCTCCAGCATGAAGTTCGGCTGCTGAAGTCCGTCCAGCAACCGGTAACGCGTTAGCTTAGGAGTCAGCCTCGTGTTCCAACCGGCGGCGTGTGGCATGCCAGTTCGCCATAATACGCTGGACTAACAAATACCGGCCCAAGAAGCTCCGCTCGCTGCGGGCGGCGGCTTGAGCGGAAGCCCGCACGCCTAATTCCGCAAAGGTCAAAAATAAAAATTGGCCGACGCGAGAGCGTTGCCCCCGGCGGTGGGCTTCCTGCCACACACTTCTGTAATGCTCACGGCGACCCAGATTCATTGATTCGTTCGCGCTTACGCGTAGGTCGGGGTTATCCGATGGACGTTCTTCCATGTAAAACCTCCGTTTACGTTAGTACATGGTATCATCGCAGGCTAGGCGATGCCGTAAGATATGTCACTCTGTTCTCGGTAAGGTGGGGCGTGATAGACTAAGACATGGATAAATACTCAACGCAAACGCTCGTCATTTTGGATTTTGGTTCGCAATACACCCGGTTGATCGCGCGCAGAGCGCGAGAACTGGGTGTCTTTAGTATTATTCTGCCGTTTAAGGCCACGGCGGCGGAGATCAAAACGCATAACCCAGCGGGCATCGTGCTCTCCGGCGGCCCCAATTCGGTCTACGACGAAGGTGCGCCACAATTCGACCAAGACCTACTTGCATTGGGCGTGCCCGTGTTAGGAATCTGCTACGGTTTGCAGCTTTTGGCCCAAGCACTCGGCGGCAAAGTAGAGGCGGCCACGACCCGCGAGTACGGCAAAGCCACTCTCAAGCTCGACGATAAAAATAAAAGCCTTCTGCTGACCACAGATCTCGACAACAGCACGGTTTGGATGAGCCACGGTGACCACGTTGCTCAGGTTCCCGATGGTTTTACGGTAACCGCCAAAAGTGGCGATATTATCTGCGGCATAGAGGACCGCGAGCTGGGTATTTTTGGGCTACAATTCCATCCCGAGGTTGTCCAGACCGAACACGGCACGCAGATCTTAGCCAATTTTATCGACCTGTGTGGCTTTGCCCGCGACTGGCAAGCGGCATCGATTATTCCGCAGCAAATTGCGCAGATCAAAAAAACAGTTGGTGACGCGCATGTTGTCTGCGCCTTGTCCGGCGGCGTTGATTCGTCAGTGGCTGCAACGCTCGTCTACCAGGCTATTGGATCGCAGCAAACCTGCATTTTTGTCGACAACGGGTTGCTACGCGCTAACGAATTTGAAGAAGTTTTAGCCATGTACGAGCACACTGGTTTACACGTTAAAGCGGTACGTGCGAGCAAACAGTTTTACAGCTTGCTGGAGGGCGTGACCGACCCCGAACAAAAACGCAAAATCATCGGCGGCGAATTTATTAAAATCTTCGAGCGCGAAGCCAAAAAGATCAAAAACGTAAAATTCTTAGTTCAGGGCACGCTATACCCAGACGTTATTGAATCGGTGTCGGTTAACGGTCCCTCGGTCACTATAAAGTCACACCATAACGTCGGCGGATTACCCGAAAAAATGAACCTCAAGCTTATCGAACCGCTGCGCGAATTATTCAAAGACGAAGTCCGGGCCATGGGCCGCGAGCTGGGATTACCTGATGCCATGGTGCAACGCCAACCGTTCCCGGGCCCTGGCCTTGGCGTACGTATCGTGGGTGCAATTACCGCCGAGCGCGTTGCGCTCCTGCAAAAGGCCGACGCCATCGTCCGCCAAGAAATCGACCCGCACCCCGCTCGCAAAGACCTTTACCAATACTTTGCCATTTTGCTGCCGATCAAGTCTGTTGGCGTCATGGGTGATGGCCGCACCTACGAGCACGCCTGTGTGGTCAAAGCCTTCCATTCCAGCGACGTCATGACCACCGAATGGGCATATTTGCCGCAAGATTTGCTGGCTCGCATTTCCAGTCGAATTGTCGGCGAGGTTAGGGGAATCAACCGCGTCGTCTACGACATCACCTCCAAACCACCTGGCACGGTGGAATGGGAATAATCCTTAGTTTTGACAAAAGGCGTATGATACTTTTACAATAAGATATGGATAGATCACCCTTATTGCCACTGGCACTCACGTTCGACGATGTACTACTCAAACCCCGTTACGCGGGGTTTTTGCGTTCCGAGATTAGCCTCGGCACACAGCTCACGCCTCATGTGCGTCTGCAGGTCCCAATCATTTCCGCACCCATGGATACGGTCACCGAAAGCGAGCTGGCAATTGCACTAGCCGAGGCAGGCGGCCTGGGCATTATCCACCGCAACCTCACCATAGAGGCACAGGCAACCGAAGTCGCCAAGGTCAAAGCCAAAGGCTTGCTCGTTGGCGCGGCAGTTGGCTCCAGCGATGGCTACGAAAAGCGTGTCAAGGAGCTGGTTGCAGCAGGGGCCGACGTGCTAGTCGTCGACTCCGCGCATGGGCACGCGCTCAAAGTCCTGGCCGCACTCGGGCACATCAAAAGCACGTACGACATCGACGTTATTGCCGGCAATGTGGCCACCGCCGAAGGCGCTAAAGCACTCATCAATGCTGGCGCCGATGCGCTGCGTGTAGGTATGGGCCCTGGCGCAATTTGCTCGACCCGCATTGTCTCGGGTATGGGCGTGCCTCAGCTTACTGCAATCCTAGACACAGCCAGCGTTGCCCGGCACCACAACGTGCCAGTTATCGCCGACGGTGGGATTAGCTACTCCGGTGATATCGCCAAAGCCCTAGCCGCAGGCGCATCATGCGTTATGCTCGGCCGCCTGTTTGCCGCCACCAAAGAAGCACCGGGCAAACTCACCGAGCTCGCTCCCAAGGACGTACCCAGCCGCTTCCAAAGCATCCTTAACGGTGCTAAAAGCTACACCTTTAAAGAATACCGTGGCATGGGCTCGGTAGCGGCAATGAAACGCGGCATTGCCATCAGCTCCGAGGACGAATTCCACGGCAAAAGCTACCAAAGCGACGTGCTCATTGCCGAAGGCGTTGAAGGCCTGGTGCCTTGCACCGGCAGCGTCAAAGACCTCATGGCTCAGCTTGTTGGCGGCGTGCAATCCGGCATGTATTACGTGGGCGCACGGACGCTGCCCGAATTGTGGGAGACCGCCCAGTTTATGCGCATCACGCAAGCCAGTCTCCAAGAAAGCCACCCGCACGACTTGTTTATCACCAACGCCGGCGAAAACTACCACTAATCAGGCAGAAGCAACCGTCTAAAAATGGCGCGTTATGCTGATTTTTTCACCATGCTCGGCGCTATTGGCCGAGACGGTTAGCTGGCCTGTCTTGGACAACGACACGCTGTAGCCAGTGCTATACATGACACTTGGGGTCGCACAATTTTCTACTTGTATGTTCGGATCTGTCACGGCCTCTGCGCCAACCGACGGATCAAATGGCAGGTTATCGACAATCTCTGGCACCAAATCCCTGCACAAGTCTAATGCGCCATGCAAAGAGCTAATAACTTGTGGTTTGGCGGTGATGCGCGCAGGCATATGACCGTGCACGGCTTGGTAACGGTCCAAGGCATCAACTAACTCAGAAATACCAACCCAGCGCTGCGAATTACGCCGCTCCGCTGCATATGTCTCCGGCCGGAGTAACAGGACCGAGCCTACGAGTAATAAGCACGAAACTGCAATCGCCACTAACAGCTCGGGTATCGTAAAACCTCGACTTCTCGGTGTGTCTAAACGCATATATAAGTAGGGTACCACAATTTTGGGCTATGTATGGGCAGCGAGGCAAGGCCAATGCTCAGCCTAAAATCAGCAAGGTAAGGTATAATGTAGACAATAAAGAGGCAACATTGTGAAGTTAGTTATACAAATCCCGTGCTTGAATGAAGAGAAAACGCTACCAGACGTGCTGCGGGATATCCCCAAAAAGATTCCGGGCATCGACAGCATCGAAGTTATCGTAATCGATGATGGCTGCAGCGACAAAACAGTCGCAGTTGCCAAAGCGCACGGCGTGCACGAATTTGTGCACCATGCCCAACGCCAAGGGCTGGCTAAAAGTTTCCGCGACGGAGTAAACAAAGCCTTAACGCTTGGCGCTGACATCATCGTAAACACCGACGGTGATAACCAATACCCCAGCGCGCGCATCGCCGACCTCGTGCAACCGCTGCTCGCCGGACGTGCCGACATCGTGATCGCCGACCGTCAGGTTACTAAAATCGCTCATTTCTCGCCTCTAAAAAAGAAACTCCAGCGGCTTGGTACACGCGTACTCAACATGGCTGCCGGCACAAATGTTGCAGATGCTCCGAGTGGTTTCCGCGCGTATTCGCGCAGTGCCGCGATGCGTATTAATGTTGTCACTGAGTTTAGCTACACGATGGAGACCGTGGTGCAAGCTGGCCGCAAAGGCCTGGCGATCGAAAGCATGCCAATTGAGGTCAACGCCAAAACGCGCGAATCACGCCTGTTCAACTCCAACCTCGAGCACATCGCCAAGTCTGGCATGGCCATTACACGCGCCTTTATTATGTACCGGCCGTACGTTATGTTTGTGTCGCTCGGCTTGCTGCTGCTCGTTCTGGGCATGGTGCCGTTTTTGCGCTATCTGTACTTTTACTTTGCCGACCACGTGCACGGCCTACGCCACTTACAGTCGTTGGTTATTGGCAGCGTGCTGCTGATCGCGTCGTTTATCTCGTTTACTCTTGGCATTGTGGCCGACCTCATCCGGATTAACCGTATTTTGATCGAAGAATCACTCGAGCAAACCAAGCAAATTCGCTTCGCCAAAAAATAATATTCTGGCTGTGGCCTTGCTGTTATAGTCTCGAGTCTTTGCCAGGTATGAGTGGCCAGATAACTTTACGTGCACCGTTATTGACGTTGACAACCGCATTGTTTGGCCAGTCCCACGACGGGTCGCTGCGGACGATAAAGCTAAACACACCGCCGCCTTGCAGGAACAACACAATGGCCAAACTGGCAAGGAGCGGTTTGGTGCTCGGCCAGCGCTTCAACAACGAACTCGTGGCAACCCCCACAACCGCCACAACAGGCAGCAACACCGGCAACAAATAGCGGCCATTAATTGCCACGGGTTGGCCTGTACGTAGATAGGCTGAATAATTATCGACAAACAAAACCGCAATATACACGCCAGACAGTAGCAGCAAGAAACCTAGCACGGGATTCTTGCGCAGCACACGCCACCCGCGCAGCGCCAGCACCACAAATGACAACACGCCGATCACAATTGCCGCTCCGGCAGGCGCGGGGAGGGGCACGTTATTGCGGTAGTCATTGGTTGGGCCAGTTATCATAAAGAAAAGACGCATCCACATCCCATACAACCATTGCCAGGCATAATATATCGGGCTGTGGTTAAAGGCGCCTGTGTTACTTTGCGCCAGGGTGTAGTCACGCACCCACGGGCCATAGTCCATGCATTCGTCAACGCTCAGTACTGTCTCGCAATGCGGGATTGGCGTGTGGTAGGCGAAGAGGTTGGTGGCGTAACGCTGCGCGAACAGACCAACGCCCAGCACTGCAGCAACAATAAGACCAATCCGCACGCGCGTCGAAATGAGCCGGAATCCATGCACCACTGCCGGCCAAAAATCCTTACCACTAGTGCGGAAAGACCACCAGCCCACGCCTGTCAGGAACAAAACAGCGATCAACGCGAGCGGCAGAAAAGGATATTTGACGATGCTTCCAAGGCAACATATAACCACCAGCAAAGTGATACTTTTGAGGTTAACACGCTTGGCTCGTAGCTGCTCTGTGACGTGTGCCACCACGAGGCACAGCCAGGCCACCAACGGCAGCATGAGATTGTCGTAATTAATCTGGCCAGCTAGCAGCGGTACAATGGGGATCAGCACAAACAGCGCCAGCGCCACATTTGCCAACGCCGCCGAAACGCCAACCCGGCGCAACAACTTCCAAAACAAACCCAGCCCCAGCCCGCACAGGCCGATATTAATAAGGCGCAAAATGATAACTTGGATCATCTGGCTATGCGTGAACTCGGCGACCACACGATACGGAAAGCTCATGAGGTAATGGTACAAATACGAAGGGTCGCGCACTACCGCACCAAACGCAGCGGAGTTAGGTGGCTGGCCACCCAGGAACGGCAGCCAGTGCTGGCTATAGATTTTGATGATACCGAAATGAAAATCCTCGTCAAAAGCCATGGGATATAACGCCGACAGCGCAACCCACAAGCTCTCCAACGCAAAAAATCCCAGCACGACAAACAGGAATGGCTTTGAACCAAACATGCGTGCAAGGAAATTAGTAATGCGGGCAAATTGTTTCATCAAGTTAGGCCTTATTATACATGGTACACTGGAGCGCCGCTGGAGAGGCTCGGCCAGCGACATGGCGACGTGGCCAACATGGTATACTTCGGACGTGAAGAAGCACCTCAAAACTGCTGTTGCCATCTTGATTCTTGCCGCAACGATTGCCGCCTTTGCGTATTACGCCACCCAACATCCGGCAATCCTCACGCGCATGCGCCACGTGCCGCCGTTGACACTTCTGGTTATTTTGGCGCTTGATGCCGTTGGGTTTATCGCACTGGTGCTCATCACCCGCGTGTCGCTGCGCATCTATGGCAAAACGCTTGGCGTCCAGGAAAATTTATTGTTCAACGCGTACTCATCGTTGATCAACTTTTTTGGGCCAGGGCAGAGCGGCCCGCTCTTCCGCGGGGCGTACCTCAAGAAGCGCCACGATCTGCGCGTTAAACAATTTGTGTTCGTCACCCTGCTCGGCATGGCATTCTATGCCGGCATGAGTATCTTTTTTATGTTCGCTGGCACAGCGCGCTGGTGGCAAACGACACTACTGGTGGCTGCCGGAGCCGGCGCGAGCTGGTTGTTTGTGCGGCGCTACAAAAAGCGGGCGAGCATTGGCAGCGAGGCGCATTTGTCGCCATTCAACATCGGCAGTTTGTTCGCGGCGACACTCTTGCAACTTTCCGTGCAAGTTGTCGTATATGGCATTGAGCTGCATAATATCGGCGCCCATGCTAGCATCGGCCACGTTATGGCCTACACCGGCGTCGCTAATATGGCTATTTTCGCCGCGTTAACACCTGGATCGATCGGCATCCGCGAGTCATTCTTGGTATTTAGCGAAAAGCTACACCACATTAGCAGCAGTAGTATTGTGGGCGCCAACATCTTGGACCGCGGTATTTATCTGGCATTTTTGGGAATCCTGTTCTTGCTGGTTATAGGTTTGCATGCCAAGAAAAAACTGCAGATTGGCAGCCTCAAAGACATCAGCACAAAAGGTTAAGCCGAGTAATGTACGGGCAGGGTGGGACACCATAAAGCTTATGACTGATGGTATAGTAAAAGCATGAATTGGCTCGACGTCTTCATTGTGCTGTTTTTAGTGGCGTCTGTGATTCGTGGCACTGAGGTAGGCTTTGTGAGGCAGTTCTTTTCGACGATTGGATTCTTTGGTGGTTTATTCTTTGGTGCTTGGCTCGACAGCAAACTGACAGGCGTTGGCCACACTGCCGACGAGCGAGCGGTATTAGCACTCGCCGTCACTCTGGGCAGCGCCTTGCTACTGATGACTGGCGGCGAATACATTGGTTGGCGACTTAAGTTCAAGCTCAGCGAATCACGTATTGTCGACAGGTTTGACCGCGTGCTTGGGTCGGTGCTGGCTGGCATCACGCTGCTGGCAGCCGTGTGGCTGGGGGCGGCCATTTTCCGCGACCTGCCAAGCGGCTTTGCCCAAAAAGAGATCCGTACCTCACGCGTTGTCAGCATACTCAACCACACGTTGCCGGCGTCGCCAAAGCTGCTTACCGAACTCGGCCGGCTACTTGACCCCAACGGCTTCCCGCAAGTGTTCGCCGGGCTAGAGCCGGCGCCAAAAGCCAATGCACCGCTGCCGGACATAGGCGCCCTTAACGCCGCTGTGCTTGCCGACGAGCCCTCGATTGTTAAAGTGGAAGGACAGGGCTGCGGTGGCGTTGTCGAAGGCTCTGGGTTTGTCGTCGCGCCCAACGAGGTCGTCACTAATGCACACGTTGTGGCCGGCGTTAAACATCCGTTTGTCCAAGATGGCAACGGCACTCACAAAACCACCGTTGTATCATTTGACCCTAACCTCGACCTGGCAATCTTGCTTACTAGCAACTTGGCTGGCAAACCGCTCAAGACCAACGGCAACACTGTGCCTGCAGGCACCGCAGCAGCAGTTGCCGGTTATCCCGGAGGTGGCGGTTTTACTGCCATACCTGCCGCCGTGCTCGACAACTTCATCGCCACCGGCCGCAATATCTACAACCAGGGCGAGACCGAACGCCAGATTTACTCGGTCAAGTCCGACATCGAGGAGGGTAACTCAGGCGGGCCGCTTATCACGCAGGACGGTTCAGTTATTGGCGTAGTATTTGCCAAATCTACCAGCTACAACCAGGTGGGCTACGCCCTTGATATGCAAGCCGTCGGCCACAACATCGACCAAGCTCAGGGCAAAACCGCCGCCGTTAGCACCGGCAATTGTGCCGAGTAACACTGCGTTTGCTATACTTACCAGATGGACTTACCTACAGACTCCTTGGTCAAACTCTTTTTAGAGCTCGTCACGATCCCGTCACCAAGCGGGCACGAGGCCGCCATTGCAGCACACATCCAAGCAATACTAGACACAGCGGGCATCGCGACGACGCTAGATACGGCGGGCAGCAAAAATGACAGTGACAGTGGTAACATCATTGCGCGCGTGACAGGCGACCCGACATTGCCAACACTATTATTCGTTGCACATATGGACACCGTCGAGACGGGGGAGACGCCAATCAAACCGCGCATTGCCGACGGCGTTATTGCTAGCAACGGAAGCACGGTACTCGGTGCTGACGACAAGGCTGCCGTTGCGTGCTTACTCGAAGCACTGCCCGAAATCGCCGGTATGGAACGCCACCCAACCATCATCGTTGCCTTTACAACCAGAGAAGAGGAGGGGCAAATGGGCTCCAGCTTGCTGGATATGCCAGAAAAAATCGACATGGCCTTTAATGTAGACGGCCCCAACAAGCTGGGCGACTTTGCCTACGAAATGCTCGGCGAAACACCATTCACCATAACTATCCACGGAAAAGCCGCCCATGCAGCAGTGGAACCAGAAAAAGGCGCCAACGCCCTAGTAACCGCCGGCCACATCCTGGCCAAATTGCCGATTGGCAAAGACGAGCACAGCGTCGTACTAAATATCGGCACAGTAACTGGTGGCACAGCCAATAACGTCGTGCCCGACCTCGCCATCTTGCGCGGCCAGGCGCGAGCTTACACGGCCGCGCAGCTGGAAAAAGTGCTGGCGCTTGTAGAAACGACCGTCGCTAATGCCTGTAAACTCACCGATTGCACATACGATTTTGCTACTGCCCCAGAGGAAGGCGCGCCACCAGCTTCGCTGCCTACTACCCATCCGATGGTCGCTCTGGCCGAGCAAGCTACCAAACGTGCTAATCTGCCATTTGGGCTTATCAAACTATCTGGTACCTCGGACGCTAATTATTTAGCCGCCAAATATCCCACCCTAACTATCTGCCGCGGCAGTGAGCACCCGCACGCCTTTGACGAGTCGGTGACCGTGGCCAACCTACAGGGTCTCAAAAAACTTATCTTATCGATTGTGGCGCAAGCTATACAAGTGTAGCGCCTGGCTTTAGGCACAGGATTGTGTCGCAGCACAGCTGCCCTACAGCGCGTTTGGCATACATTGGGCACTCGACGCATAGGGCTAGGGCGGCGGGCGGAACCTCGGCTTCGGGCATTGGTTGAAAGCCGTGTTTTATCGAGATAGGCGCGCTTTTGTCATTACAAAACACAACCAACGTTGCGAGTGGAAATGTGTACTGCGCAACCTCAACCAGTTCTTCTGCCACTTGCGAGCCAATGCCTTGGCCAACCATCTCTGGGTCAACGATCAGGCCTCCGACTTCGTACGAAAGGTCCGCCTCGTACACTTGCGTCACCGCTCTGTAACCGACTGGCGGGCCCGCTTCCTCTAGGCGAGCAATCAAGCCCAGCACATGAGCGGCGATACCAGCTGGCGTAAGCTCGATCATGTGTTTGCCGAGAGTCCAGCCGCTGATTACTTCGGCATCATTTTGGTGTTTTTCATTTTGTGGGTCAAATATCTCATAAAATAGGGGCATAATAAAAACCTGTTCATACTAAAAAATCCCTGGGTATGCCAGGGATCAATGGTTGTTGCTTGTAAGATAGTAATTACTGTTGACGCAACATACAGCCCCCGGCAGTGCCGAGGCGACGACGAATAGAAAGTGATACGTGTTTGTTACACATTGGACATCACTGTATTTTATTTTGTAGCAAGTGTCAACTACTAATCCGCATCAGTCGAGTTTGATCCAGCAGAATAGGCTATACTAAGCCTATGAAATTGCAGAAGAAACATATCTCACTCAAACAAGCGCTGCCGTGGATTTTGGTTATTGGCGGCTTTATCGGGCTCATTTGCGCCTTTATTATTGCGTTTGACGAGATAAAGCTACTGCAAAACCACAACTTCAAGCCTAACTGCGACCTCAACCCAATTATCAGCTGTGGTTCGGTGATGCAGTCCGCGCAGGCGCACGTTTTCGGGTTTCCAAATCCGTTTATCGGGCTGATGGCTTTCCCGGTTGTCATCGCCAGTGGCATGGCTCTGTTTGCCGGGGCCAAACTCAAGCGCTGGTATTGGCTCGGCCTGGAGCTAGGCACAATTCTTGGCCTATGCTTTGTGCACTGGCTATTTTTCCAGAGTGTCTACAATATTAATGCGCTGTGTCCTTACTGCATGGGCGTCTGGACGGTGACGATCACGACGTTCTGGTACGTGACGCTCTACAACATCCAGGCCAAGAACATTGTGCTCAGAGGTCTGGCGCAACAGATCGATTTCTTTGCTCGCCGCCACCATTTGGATATTCTGGTGCTCTGGCTACTGCTGATCACCACGCTGATCCTCAAGCATTTCTGGTACTACTACGGCCAGCAATTACACATCTAGTGGTAGCCGCTCGGCCACGAACCCTACGAAGTAGCTAGATCGCTTATGGCTTTCTGCTACAATGGTGTTAACGATGGCCACGCCACAACACAAATTTATTACCAAAACAGCCGAAGCGCCTGCCGCTATGCTTGGACAGTTTGTGTTGATGGGGCAAGTGATGCGCGACGCCAGCAACAACAACGCGGTCCTCAAAAAAACGAAAGACTACTGGCTGATGCTCGGTCCTGGCCTGACAACCGGCGCCTCGGACGACGACCCGTCGGGCATTGCAACCTATTCGCAGGCTGGAGCGCAATTTGGCTTCAACTTATTATGGCTTGCACCCTGGACGCTGCCGCTGATGGCTACGGTACAAGAAATGTGCGCCCGCATTGGCCTGGTAACGGGCAGAGGATTAGCCGGTAACATCCGCGTATTTTATTCCAAAAAAATCCTGTATATGTGCACCGCACTCTTGTTCATGGCCAACGCTTTTAACATTGGTGCCGACCTCGGGGCCATGGCCAAGGGCGTACAGTTGCTCAACCCGCGCCTCAATTTTACGTGGGTGGTTATTGGCATCACGCTGCTTAGTTTGCTGTTGCAGATTTTTACGCCTTACGTGCGCTATGCTAAATACCTTAAATGGCTGGCGATGATTTTGCTGTCGTATATTCTGTCTGCTATTTTGGCGCACCTTAACTGGCACAGCGTGCTCACGCACGGCATTGTGCCGCACTTTAGCTTCCACAAAGACCAGATTATTTTGGTTTGTGCCATTTTGGGCACCACCATTTCACCGTATTTGTTTTTCTGGCAGACCTCGCAGGAAGTCGAAGAGCAGGTGCTAGAAGGCAAGCTAACCGTACGCGACCGCCGTCACACCGAAGCCAGCGAGGTAAAATCGATGCGTATTGACGTCTGGACTGGGATGTTTTTGTCCAACCTCGTGATGTTCTTCATCATCGCTGCGGCTGGCGGTATTTTGTTCCCACATGGCATTACACACATTACTACAGCAGCACAGGCCGCCGAGGCGCTACGACCATTCGCCGGTAATGCTACTTTCTTCTTGTTTGCGGTCGGCATTATCGGTACCGGCCTGTTGGCGATTCCGGTGTTGGCCGGTTCCAGCTCATACGCCCTAGCCGAAAGCATGCGCTGGAAAGAAGGTTTGTATCGCAACCTCGACCAAGCCAAAGCATTTTATGGCATTATTATCATCTCGATGCTTGTCGGGCTTGCTATGAACTTTATCGGGCTCGACCCCATCAAAGCCCTGATTTACGCCGCCGTAGCCAACGCCATTGTCGCGCCCGTCATCATCTTCTTTATCGTACGCATCGCCAGCAGCAAAAAATTCATGGGCGGCTGGGCCAACAAAAAATACGTCACCGCTATCGGCTGGTTCGTTTTTGCCTTAATGCTGCTCTCGGCCGGCGCGGCAATTTTCTCGTTTATCTAAACTTGACACTGGGCTCAACTTCATAGCTCTACTCACGTAGACACAAGTATAGTTCGCTGCAAAATAGTCTATACTGTTGCCATGATTCGACTGAAATCTACAAGAAATATCTTTAGGGGCAAAATTCAAACTACGTTCACTTTACTCGTAAGAACCGACAAGCAACTCTTCTACGAGGAGCGTAGGCTCAATGCATTACGTGGCGCAATACTCCGCGCCAGCAAGGAAGCTACCCTAAAACGTCAACGCATTAAGCTGGAAGAATTAGCCGCCGAGATAGGCTACCGTACGTCTATCCCCTGGAGAAAAGAAGCAATGTTGGCCAAAATTAAAGATTACAAAGAAAAAATAACTTTCCTGAGGTACGCTGCTATTGATCAAGCGGTCATTAATTTGTGCGTCATTTATGAAGATTTTATAAGAAGAGTCATCCTAAAATACTATGAAGAAGATATTCGACGGCTGTTCTCTGAAAAAGAGTCAATGAAGAATAAAATCCTTATCGAAGCTCTTTTGAGAGGAGATAATATTCACAGGGAACTCGCCAAAAAAATTGTTGACGATTTAACTTTTGGAAGCGTAGATGCGTGGCATGGCGCTCTTAAAAAAATAGGCATGTCTATGAATGCCTCTGCTGGAGTGCATGAGGTTTTCTTAGTGAGAAATTGTATAGTACATAACAACGTGCGCGTCTCAACCTTCCTTCACGAAGCAATGCCCCAGAAGTATGGCCTGAGGGATCAGATCTCTATATCCACAAAGGACGTCGAAGGCTTTAAAAACATTATCCATAAAACGGCAACCTTTATTTGTGCTGAGTATAGCCGACTATTCCCGGTCAATGGTGGCACTTGGCTAGCACAGTAGTTGCATTCTAAGCATTTTTTTGATAACATGTAAGGGTTGTAAGTCGTGTGACTAAGCCTTGGAGAACTCTTTAAGAAACAGTCATATGCAGCACAGAGCACCCCTAGGGGTGCTCTTTTCTATTCGTGGCGCAGAGCTTCGATTGGGTCTTTGCGCGCCGCTTTGAGGGCAGGGGCGGTGCCAAACACAA
>CAZDTZ010000015.1:0-32911 GCA_964508535.1 uncultured Candidatus Saccharibacteria bacterium | reverse complement strand
TTACGTATGCTATGGTGCTGTCTCACGCGGCAATTTGTTTATCGCAGGACAGTAAGCTGCGCGATACACAACCCCGCGGCAATGCCGACAACCATTACGACCTGTATGGTCGGCCCGGTTCCAGATGGTGGCAGCTTATGCGCACGAATAGCTTTGTCTGCCGCTTTAAAACGGTGGTACCCAATGAGTGCAACGAGAGCGCCAAGCAATAACACAACTCCACCAAGATAGCCGTGGTACTTGTGCACTGCACTGAGAGCCACGCCACCCGCTTCTATGGCTAAGCTGGTACGTACCCAGGCGAGCAAGGTGCGCTCATTCGCCAAGAGGAAACGGGCATCAACATCAAGGTTTTCATTGGTAGAATCACTCATAAATACTCATTGTCATACAGTACGATTACGATTCTGTTTATTATAGCAAAAGTTTTTCGACCAAATTTCTGAAACAGCCAGGGCTTAGGACTCCACGCCACCCGAGCAGACAGCGCCAGAGCGGGATGGCTCATCTTTTATTACTGCAGTAGTCACTTCAAACGGCCGTGAGGCCGCAATTGAATCCGATTGGGTAGTGAGTGAAGAGCCACTAAATTAGCCTGTTCCCTGCTCAGCAAAATTTACATATACTCATTCCACCAGGGTGATTTGGGGTAGTCCTTGGCTTTGATCAATACGACTTCGCCGATTTTTGGGGTCATAACTTCTGCGCGGAATGGCTCGGCGGCTTTTTCGACACGTTCGACGGAATCTACCCATGAGTGAAGGGCGAGCGTAAATGCACCCCAGTGCATGGGCAGCAAGCGCTTGCCTCGCAGATCTTGGAAGGCAGCAAAGGTTTGCTCTGGCTGCATGTGAATATTGGGCCAGCGGCGGTCGTATTGGCCACATTCCAGTAGTGTGAGGTCGAACGGGCCGTACTTTTTGCCGATCTGCTTGAAGTGTGGGCCGTAGCCGGTGTCGCCACTAAAGAAAAGCTTGGTGTCGCCTGCATCGATGACCCACGAGCACCACAGGGTTTTGAAGCGGTCGGTGAGTGTGCGGCCGGAAAAGTGGCGCGCCGGTGCACACACAAAGGTGAATCCTTCAAAGGCTGCCGTGTCCCACCAGTCAAGCTCGACGATTTGCGTTTTCTTGACGCCCCAGCGTATCAAATGTGCTGCAACACCCAGCGGTACGAAAAATTTTTCTGTCTTGCCGCGCAGCTTCTTGATGGTTGAATAGTCCAGATGGTCGTAGTGGTCGTGTGATATTAGCACCGCGTCGATATGCGGCAATGCCTCGGCGGAGAGAGGTGGCTTGCTAAAACGCTTTGGCCCAACGCTTTGAAACGGCGAGGCCGACTTGCCTAACATCGGGTCGAGCAGCAGCGTTTTGCCATGTAGCCGGAGCATCGAGGCCGAGTGTCCAAACCATATTAGTTGCGGCGAGGTGGCTGCCAGAAAAGCCTCGACATCTACCTTTTCTGGCTTGAGTGCACGGGCCGGCTTGCGGTGGCCATTCCGGCGCGCCATATCCTGGATTATCGACAATATGTCTCCTGTCCGCATGTCCATAGACGTAATAATCTGATTCACGAAAACGCGTTTCCGAAAATTTGCGGAAGCTGTCCATTGGCCACGCTTTCCTCGGCCTCCAAACGCCGGGTAGAATCTAAAAAATAGTAGCGCGCTGACGAGCAGCAACAGACCAATTAAAACAAAGGGCATATAGGTATCATAACAGACGATCCGGGCTTGTTTGGCTTATCGTTCGGTGGCTTCGTTGTACAGTTTTTTGATGTCTTCTCTTTTGTAATTGCCGGCGAAGCCCGGGGTCGTCATGATGTATTCGACGGCTGCTTTTTGGTCCATGCTGGCATTCTCGGATAGACCCTTAAGGACTAGGCGCGTGTACACGTTCGACGGCGGAAGGTGCGGGAGTGCAATATGGCTTGCGGTTAGCGTAAAGATCGGCGCATCATCTTTTACTCCGCAGAATACGAGTTCGTTGTAATGGCCGGTCTCCTCTTTGATGGTGGTATGGCCATGCAGCATGGCATCTTTGAGCGGTAATGGCGTAGCTTCTGCGCGGTGGTTTTGCTGCGCGGCAATTTCTTCGAACTGTTCGACGGTTATAAGGTACGCCCGCGCGATTGTGTGCGCCGAGGCCGATGGCACGTTTGAAACATTAGCGTGCCCGCCGCCCTCCCACGTCTCGCATTTACCAGAGAAGTACAGCGCATATGGGAGTGACATAAAGGTATCACGCAACGGGGGTGTTTTGTCGGTGCATCCTTCAAAGGTACGGATCGAGCCTTCCATTGGGCCGCCACCGTTGATCTGCCACATAAAGTAGTCTTTTGCCAGCCCTGATGCGTACGTGGCGTACCATACGTATGCTGGTTTGTTGGTACTGTTGAGCTGTTTGGCCAGGCGCGCGATTTCTTTTTGTCTGTGAGCATTCGTTGTCTGGCGGGCAACGTTATCCAAAAAGTCTTTGATGACCGGGCGCATCTGCAAAAAACCTTGCTCGTCGATCCATTCGTCTTCACCGTGCAAACCGTTGCCGGTTGGGCGGAATACAACGCAGGGCATATTACGCCGCATAAAACGAATAGCATCACAGCCGCCATGTGATAGCATACCGACGTTCTTGACGCCAGTTATTAGCTCGACGCTTTTGGCGAATTGCTTCATGTACGGGTTTTGGAGGTCGTGGATAACTGGCTCGGCAGAGAGCACTGTCTCCAGCGTAACGTCGTGCTTATCGCAGATATCCTGAAGTAGCTTTTGTGCTCGCTTTTGGCCTTCGGTGGTAATGTTGCGGATGTCGACGGTGGCTTCAGCGCTATCCGGTACCTGATTCCATACCTTGCCGCTGTTGATCTTGCCAATGTTGAGCGTGTCGCTGGTTGGCGCTTGCTCGGTAAAATGCTCAGAAAGCTCGTGGAGCGTGTGTAGTAATTTGAGCGAGGCGCTCTCCCCTGTCCAGGGGCGTGAACCGTGTACTGCGGTGCCGCTGGCACTCAGACGTGCATACCACGCGCCTTTGGAGCCTGATTCGATTTGCCAGTTGTCGCTGCCGTCGGGGAGGAGTGCAACTTTGCAGCCATAACCTTCGTTTAGCAAGTGTTCGATACCGAGGTCCTGGCCTTCGTCGTCGGTAAAGAGCATGATGCCAAAGTCGTAATCCGAGAGGCTGTCCTGTAATTCGTCAACAAGTGCCATGTATGAGGCAATGGCGTTTTTCATATCCCATGTACCGCGCCCGTACAGCTTGCCGTCACGCCTTTGCAATTTGAATCGGTCGTCGCTGGCTGGGACGACGTCGAGGTGAGCAACAAGCATCGCGGTTGGCTGTTTCGTCTTGCGCGTCGTTGCGACCAGCACACCGTATCCATCATAGGTCTTTCGGGTCACATGCATGCCACGGATCGCCAAAAAGGTGTCTATGTAGCCAAGTGCCTTATTGTTGCCTGCGAAGTCGCCGGTCACTGTTGGCATGGCAACCAAATCACTCAGTAGTGTGATGTCGAGTGGACTGGTCGACGCGGTTTTTTCAGTTGCTTTTCGTGGGTGTAGCGGCAAAGGCTTGCGCAAGAATTCGCGAATCGTTGCCCGGTAATCGTCCAGCGAGTTGAGTTCCATGCATTCGGTTTCGCTGTGCGAGCCCTGGCCATACAGGCCAAATTCGACGATGTCATTATTGACGAGTGCAAAGTGTCGGCCATCACTGCCACCGGGGCGTCCCAGGAAGCTTGGCTGCTTTTTGGTGACGTGTTTGAGCGCAGCGCTCAGGCCTTGGACATAAGGGTTTAACTCTTCAACGTGCACGGCTGGCTCAAAGGTGGCGAGGTTAATGACTTCGGCCTCTGGGTCAATACCGGCAACAAAGGCGCGGAAGGAATCCTTATTGTGGAAGACCGGGTCTTCCTGTGTAAAGCGAAAATCGATTTTAAGAACGGCGCTGTCTGGCACTTTGTTGTACACATCATTGGGAGTAGATAAGTTGGCAATGCTGGCTGTGGTGGTCCAGGTTTCCTTGTCTGGCGTGGGATAGCGACGCAACACAGCGCCAGCGAAATCTCCGGCCTTTACGACGGCATTAGAGCCGTTCCACAGGTGGCCTCCATGGGCCGTTTTGCCCTTGAAGGCGATTTCTGCCCAGCACAAGCCGCGCGCGGCGTTGTATATGGTGTTGGCGTGGTTGGCATATTCACCCATAATGACGAATTCGGCGCGCACGCCTTCCTGAAGCTGAACACAGACCCCGTCGTAGCCGCCAATTTCTTCATCGCTCACAATCTGCAGGCCAAGGGCGTACGGCACTTCGCTGACCAATTCGCAAAAGGCGTCAGTCAGCGCCAGCGCCGTTCCCTTCATATCTAGGGCGCCACGGCCGTACAGTCTGCCATTTTTTTCGACCGGCTCGAATGATTCCGGCGTGCCCGGCACGACATCGACGTGAGCATTGAGCAGGATATCAAACTTCTCAGGGCGAACTGAACCCCTGTACGCGAGAAAACTCGGTTTGTTATTCTGCTCGAATGTTTCGATTGTTGCGTCTGGCACTTTGGCAATAATCTTGGCAACAAAATCTACAGCCTCACGCAACGCCTGAGGGTTGTCGGCCGTAGACTGGATTCGGATCAGTGCTTTGATTTGTTCGATGAGTTGTTTGGTAGTCATAGTGTGTAGCGTTATTAAAAAACCGGGCTTTTGCGCCCGGTTTCGTTTTGCTTAGTGTAATGGCAAAACTAACCGAGCCTCCCAAGGAGTGGGCGGACAATGAGCATAAAGTTAATACGCGACATCGTTAACTCAACCATAGAATTATCATTTTACTCGTGAGTAAAGGTGACGTCAAGGGCACAACATTAGTGGCTTTTGAGAGCTCCTAAAAAGGCGGATAGTGTTTGTTTATATCGACCCAGCGAAGCAATTTCGAGATATTCGTCGTCCCCGTGCAAGCCCTTGCCTTGCAATCCAAGCACGACGGCCTGCATACTGCGGTCGCTATAAAAACGGACGTCAGCACCGCCGGGTTTCTTGATGAAAATGGTTGGCTTTCCTGTTGTCGAGGCGAGGGCTGCCGCTAGTTTTTTTACCAGCGGGTTGGTGGCGTCTGCATGATGCGCTGGCTCGAACAGATTAAACGCAACGGTGCATGCAGGGTCGATTGTGTGCAGAAACGCTTCGACGGTCTCTTGCGAAGTAAAGTTGGGGTCGCCAGGAATATAACGGCAGTCCAACTGCACTCTAGCAAGGTCCGGCACGCGATTGAATGTGGTGCTCGGCGTAGAAATGCCCGCCACATTAACAGTGGTGCCCCAGATTTCTTTGGTGGGTATCGGATAATGAGTCAGCAATTTTTGCACGAAGGTCGTTGCCTTGATTGCTGCGTTGTCGCCGTCCCACACATACGCTCCGTGGGCAGCTGTGCCGGCAAACGTGACGCGCGCGGTGCAAATGCCACGAGATTCGGTGCAAATTGCCGTCTCTGGCGTGAATTCTCCAGCAATAACGAGGTCTGCTGCTACGCCCTGCTCTACCTGATGGAGCGTGCCATGGTGGCCGCCAATCTCTTCGTCGGTAACAATTTGTAAGCCCAGTGGAAAGGAGAGTTTAGGCGCAAGCTCACAAAACACCTCTGCCAATACAAGTGTGGCAGCCTTCATATCTAAGGCGCCACGACCATACAGGTTGCCATCTTTTTCGTATGGTTCAAACTGTTCCGGCTTGCCGGGCACGACGTCAAGGTGGCCATTGAGCAATACCTTGAATCGCTTTGGCCGTTTTGCGCCGGTGTATGCCAGGATGCTCGGCTTACCGTCACTTACAAAATGCTCAACTGTTATTTCTGGAACTGTTTTGAGCCTTGCCGTTACAAGGTCGATGGTTTTGTTGAGCGCGTCAATATTGTCGGCCGTCGAACGGATGGCCAGCAAGTTTTTTATTGCATCGAGTTGTGTGTCCAGGGGTTTCATAGGCTATTGAAGGATAAGCCGAGACTCCGGATGGCGTCCGGCATTGCTGAGCATATCCTTGTACATAGTATTGAACACGTGTTGTGTCCTTGGGTCAAATTGTTTCGAGTGGTGGCCGGGCATAACCAATTCACCAATTCGTCGTGGGTTTACTCGAGCCATGACAGGACATAAGGCGCCATATTGCTGTTCGGACTCTTGCCAGCCAACAAATGTCCAGCCACGTGCTCGCAAGCTGGCCATGACCGATGCACCGTCAGGACGGGTGGCAACGTCAGCTTCGATGACTACTTTATGGCTGATACCGTCCGTGACCTGGGCATGTAATTCAGCATCATCAAGCGATCTAGGCCCCGGCTGAACCTTATCTGACACCATATATTTAGCCAATGTTTTGTCGCTCGGTTGGCTTAGCTCATGGAAGGTAGCGCTAGTAGCGTCCCCTTTATTCGTAACGATAACCTGCGGCGTAACAACGCCATGTGTCCCCTCTTGAACCAAAGCCACGAGCAGGTCTTTGTCGTTATCGGTTGGAACATATATAGCGGTGTTAGCCACCGCCTCGCCCCAGGCGAGTGGGCGCATAGGCAGCGCTACGCGCGTAAACGGCTCAACGCCGCCGCCGGCACGGTAGTCGTAGCCACCTTGTGTTGGCATCAACGGCCCACGATTTCCGTTCAACCAGACGCCCTGGATTGCTTGGCCGCTAGGCATATGCACGCGCGCTTGCTGCGAGGAGCGAAGTGAAGAATACAAGAAATCCAAGCCCGGTAGCTGTTCCGTTGCCCATCTTGCGCGAGCGCGAAGTAAATTTTTGGCAGGGATGTCCATAGACGGTAATTTGCCGGCTCGGCCTAACTCGGCACTGTGTAGACCGCCCGTAGTGTCATTGGCATGCTCGACAATCGCTGCAGTAGCCGTAACCGCGTTGGTGGCACCGTCATGGACAGTAAAGAGGTGTACTGCACCTTCGCCCAAACCCTGTGCCATGCTGGCCGCATACGCACCGGTGAGTGGATAGTCTCCCTGGAACACGCGCTGCAACACGGCAATCACCTCTTCACTCACCGCTGCGCGCTCTGCTTCGCTGGCTGCTTGATGCTCATGAGGCAACACAACGCGGTACCCGGCTTTGTGATACGGACCAAGTTGTTGTTCTAGGCTGGGGCCTTGCCATGCTCCCCATTGTTCGGACGCGCTCATAGTAGTTCCTTTACGCATTAAAAAACCGGGCTCTTCGGTGTGAAGGAGCCCGGTTGCTTTTGCTGATTATTTTATTTTTTACGCAATAGCTTCGCCGTACTCCTTCGAGTCGCTAATAATGCTAATAATTGCGCGGTTGGTTGCTGTTGTCATGAGCCGGAGTATAGCAACTGCTTGGTTAACGCGTCAAGCAATTTTGTTGACTTTTCGCGCAGCGCGCGGTTTAATGGCAAACGTGAACAACCTCATCAACGCAGTGCAAACTCTCCAAACCAGCATTTTTTATGGTTTTTTCCTTACACGCTATGCGTACGGATTGAGTCCACAGTAAATTAAGTAAATAATTACACAACAACCGAGCTCAATCCAAGAGCTCGGTTTTTTGTTAAAGAGAATAAGGATGACACTATGACTGTAAGATCAAAATTAGGATTTATTCGTGAAACAGCTGCGGCGCTTCGTACGGCTCAAACGCCGGATGCGGTTGGGGCAGCGCTGCGCCAAGCGAGAAAGGCTGGATTGTCGGACCGCGCATTACGCGCAGCCGGTGCTCCGGCCCGACCCCCAGGGTACCAGTTTAACCCCAATACCAGACGCTGGATGTCTGTTAAAGACAGCGCTCCTAGAGCAGTTGGCCACCTGGCTAGCGCCGCCACATTCCCTGGAATGGCTGCTGCCGCCTACTCTCTAGCGCGCGAAGCGCACCCAACGAGAGTGAATCGAGCGCATGACGAGTGGCGCATAGCAGGCAATGCGGGTATACGGGGATCAAAAACTGCGATGTTGGTCAATGCCGCAGGAGCGCCGTTGCAAACAGCGAGCGATATCCGTCGGATGCTGGGGTTAAAAACCACGGCTGTACATGCCGTTAACGCGAGCGGCAGGTGGGATGTACCTATGGACCAGAATAAGCTGGCTGTGGAAACCGCAATAACGCTTGGCCGTCCGTTTGTAGCGCAGGGGCAAGGTGCGAACAAGGAGGCGATCGACGCCGCACCGTACTGGGATCAGGAGGTCTTTGGTCCTGTAGAAGACCAAGAAGTGCCTCTTGTTTGTTATCGTCAGCCAATAGCCCGGTTGACTCACCCCGCGGTAGAGGTACATCGTCACAACGGCCGAGGCGAAATTGTGGAGTTTGGTCGGGCCCGCCGCTCGTTCGATGTGCATGTGGATAACGTGTTCGCCTTAGAGCCAGGTGTGGCCGCCGAGCTGGTCGCCGACCGAGCCGAGCTGGAAGCCTACTGGCAGGCGCAAATCGCTGATGCCATCCTGCCGGTGGCAAGTTTTCTGATGGTTGGCCAGACCGTGGAGATCACGCCATGTCGCTAAGCCTGTCAGTCACAGCTAACCACAAGAGTCCGGTTTTGTTATAAGGAGAAAACACGGAAACTTTAGAAATTTTGCCCACAGGGATTACGGTTAGCCAATTGGCCGCTGCTGAGCTCGCAGTCCATTCGACACTAAGGGCACAGAGCGTGCCGCAATTACCTCCAGACCTGCTTCGCGAACGAGCAGTAGCCTCCCTAGTTGAAGCAGGTGCTCGATATGCCTCGGAGTTGGGGCCAGGCATGCTGTTCCGAAGCCGAGCGGCTTAGGATGTAGGCCTATCTCCTAAGCGTTGAGTTGCATAGCTTCACCGAGCACTGGGTGCTTTTCGGTGAGCTTTTCGTGCATGCGTTGGATGAGCCGGCGGTAATTTTCGGGGTTGTCTGGCTCTGCAGCGAGCTCTTGTAGGCGGAAGGCTTCGCCGGCATTGCAGGTTACTTTCCAGCGGAGGTTATGGCCAAGCAACGTTACGTATTGCGCTTCCCGCGGATAACCGACGGATTGCAGATAGCTGTAAACGCGCAGGCTTAGGTCGAAGCATTCTTCAAATTGATCGGTGAGATTAGCCTCCTCAATAAGCTTTGGCATGTCGTAACCGTAGCGCGGCGTGAGTTGCTGCCACTCAGCATCTTGGCCGAGGTGCATGCGCCGCAGCGTTTGGAAGCTGTCGTAATCAGAGACGAGGTCCCAGCTATAGCGAGCTTTTTCAAGCGCCACGCGGTGCTCGGAGTTGCCGGTATACGCCTCAAAAGCCTGAAGTTTTTTGTCGTATGGCCAGGTGGCGATTTCGGTGCGGAGTTCGGCAAGCGGCAAGTTGGTGTATTCGTAGAGCATGTCGGCGACGAGGTCGAGCTCGTTGCGTGGCCAGATGTCGCTGAGCGTGACTGGTGCAGCCTCGGCAGCGAGTTTTTCGTGCAAGTTGGTGGTCGCAAATGCAGCAACCTTGGGCGATTGGCCGGCCATGTGCCCGTCAATGACCGACTCCATGGCAACCGGCAGAACTGGGCGAGCAGCTTGCGTTGCCTTGGCTTGAATGGCGGACTGCCAGGCTGCATCTCGCGCTTGCTGCGGTGTTTTGGAGGTATCGGTGAGGTAGTCGGTGAGTTGGCGCAATAGCTCTTTGTAGGCGGTTTCTGTGTGGTCCACGAAGGCGCGGTATTGGGATTCGGCTTCGGGCGAGAGATTATCGGGGATAACGTAGGCTAGCTCGGGGGCTACGGGTTGTTCGAGAGTAGCTTCACCCTGGCGGGGGGTCCTGTCAGCCGAGACTTCCCCTACTGTGCTCGCTTCGCTGCGCGCTGCAGGGGCTCCCCCACGGCTGCCACCCCTGGGCGCTTCTCCGGCTGCAGCCACATGCCCGCCACCCCTCGGTACCTCCTCAATCACTTGTGCTGGCGATACCTGCATGTTCGATTGACTTGTCGGCAGGGCCAGTGGCGGTTCAGGGAGCATGGGATGGATTTTTTGCCAGATCAGGTCTTGCACGGCTTCGACCGGCAGTAACTGGCCGTCGCGAACACAATCAATGCGCTGAAAATCTTTAGGAAATAGCTGTGTGAGATCGTCGTACACTTCCACGGAGCGCAGCAAGTGGCTGAGGTCGGCTTCATGGATGTCGCGCTTTTTGTCGGTGTAGGCGCGGTCCTCCTTTCGGTCGACCAAATTTTGGGCGATTTCGGCTGGGACGCGCAGTACAAAGCTCATCGTGGGGCGCGGCACATGTAGCATCTCAAACTCGAGGTTGTCGAGCCAAATGAAATAGCCGCGGCGTTCCTCTGGATTGTAGAATTTGGTGCCCTGGTGGGCCATGTTTGAACCGACGAAGCGGTTAGCCAGCACGATCTTGCCGTCGGCCAGCGCCTTACGAATTTTGGGCGCGGCCTCGTAGCGGTCGAGGGCGTAAAACAGTGAGGCAGTATATGGGCCAACGTCTTCGGCCCCGCCGTACTCGCCGTTGAGGTATTGCTTTACAAAGTAGCTGGATGGCACGTCGTACTGCGGAAAGTCGAAAGTCGCGACTTGGTAGCCGGCTTTGGTGAGCTGGTCGGCGAGTAGCTGGAACTGCGTCCCCTTGCCTGACCCGTCTGTACCCTCGATGACAAAAAATGTACCCGTACTCATCATGTTCTGCATATGTTTGCCTCCGCTATCCAACCCCACCTGTGCTACTACAATTTAGCCACACGTTGGTAGAATATGCAAGAATAGCTGCTCGTCGCGTTGTGATTTATCCATTTTGATGTTACTTTGAGCATGTATGAAGGTGCAGTAAGCTGATGAATGTCGAACTCCTCTCGTCAAGCGACCAGCTCGTAATTGCAGACCGGTTGCCGCTCGGGGCTATGGACAGAGGTATTAACCTTGTTGCCAACCATCCAGTCAAAATGCTGATCCTCTTATTTTTGAGCCAGTACCCCGACAAAAGTTTTTCTGTCTCCCAATTGCAGCATGGTATGAATGCCGTGCAGGGAGCTGAACGAGCCTGGGACTGGGATGACCAAAGAACGGCGATTGAGGAATATTGCCAAGGTAGTTTAGTACCATCGAATTTTGTGTGTAAGACCGAGGTACAGGGCAAACGTGGCAAAAATGTGTCTGGATTTGGCATAACGCGTTTTGGTCAGGAATTCGGCGTGCCGCTTTCAGGAGCAGGTTTGGATTTGGAATTGCGGACTGCCTATTCGTCTCAAAGGGCATTCGCGCGCGTCCGTAGTAACACGATTCAACATACCGGTTGGCGCCATCAAATTTTAACTGCTGATTTGCCAAAAGAGGTTGTCGCCGAGTTGCTCTATAGCTTTGAGGCCGTCAGGGGTCACGAAGGCTATCGGGCGCTTGCCGCCGAGCAAGGGCTCAGTATTATCAATACGCCTGAGGCTGTTACCTATTTACTACAAAAGGCACGCCTAAATTCAAAAACAGCGCGTACTCCAATAGAACAAGCTCCTCAGCAATCAGCCATAGCCAATGCCCGTTTTGCAGGCTGGGTTGGCTTAGATCAACTACTCACCTTTGGTGGAGAATGGCGAGACGACGCTGCGTGTCGCACAAAAGACCCCGCGTTGTTCTTTCCGGACGACGATGCACCTATCGAGGAACAGGTGGCTGTAGCCAAGCAGATATGTGGCTCATGCCCTGTGCGCATTCCTTGTCTAAAGTTCGCCTTGGAAATGCCTGGTTCTGAATCTTGGGGCGTATGGGGAGGCGATACGCCCCAAGAACGCAAATATCTACCCTTGGCGGAGGTTTCATTACTCAATCTTGTTACGCTCAGGGATTAAAGTGCAGTAGGTGGTGTCTTTTTGACTTCGTAATGGAGTAAGACGGTGTTTTTATCGAGTGCGCTAGTTTCCAGGAGCGTGAGGTCGCAGTTCAGCGTTTTGTCGAAGAGTGGCACGCCGGTGCCAAACAGCTTGGGCGCAACGGTAAGATACAGTTCATCCACGACACCTGCAGCCATAAACAACCCATAGATGGTTGCACCGCCGCAAACAGCAAGGCCGGTTGCGCCCTCTAGTTCTAGGCTGGTGATGAGGTCGGCTGGCGCGTCGCTGGTGGTCTCAACGCCTTCGGCAGTAATCGCGTCGGGGCGTGAGGTATACACAATATTTCTGCGCCCCGGCAGTGCCCGGCCAATGGTCGCAAAGGTGCGCGAGCCCATTACCATCACGCCCATTTGCTTGGTCACTTCTACAAATAATTTTTTATCAGCTCCGCCGGTCCAATCAGCCGAATGGCCAGAATCGCGCCCGATAAAACCGTCGGCCGTGATTGCCGCAATCAATACTACTTTCATGCTACTACCCTCCTTACTTTTTTGCCTGCTGCCGTTAACATGGTGATCGCATAGCCATCTGAGTGGTCAATGCTATATACAAATTCCTCGATATCGGTTTCACAAAACATGCGGGTGCACGAAGGGCATGGCATAAGGTTAATGAACAGCGTCGTGCCTTCTAAGCTCGTACCTGTTTTTTGAGCGGCTACCAGCAATTCGACCTCGGCATGCACGGCATCATAATGGTTGAGGTCGTTGGGTGGCGAAAAGTGCGTTTCGCGTGAGGCGCCGTGGAGCATGGCGTACGTTTGAAACGGAACGACACGATTAAACGTCGACAGCAACAGCTTGTACTTTGCTTTGGAACTGCTCACCCGCTTTGCGAGCGCCAGACCAGTCTGGAAACTGTAGTCGTATGATCTGGCTGCGCTTTGAGTGGCTGCCGCTAGCAATGCTGCTTCGTCTAACTCGCCCGACCAATCACTACTACTGAGATTTTGGATGATCTCGGCGTCGGTGCGCTGTTCGTACTCGCGCGCTTCTTGTTCGCTGGTGAAGGGAGAGACTAGCTCGTAGGGCGTCTTTGCTTTCGCTAGCGTGTAGTACGCCGGTGAGACATGGAACACATGCTTCCAGGAGCCGTTGATAAACACAGCCCGCTCAAACGGGATTTTTTCTAAAATGTAGGGTAGCTCGCGTTGGAAATACTCCAGGACAGAAATGCGGTTGGTTTTGCTAGCAGCATTTACTTGGTCGATAATGCTCTGGATCGTGCTGCGTTGCAATGTTTTAAATTGCGGTTGGCCCTCAAATCCATCTATGAACGGTTCCTTGGCAATGCCAAGTACAATATTCCCCTGCGGGAGGTATGTTTTGACAAGCTCTTTAAAACGCGCAGGAGAGATTTCGCGTGGTGCAGCAACAAAGATTGCTTTTAATTCTTTGAGCGGTTTTTTACTACCGAAGGCCAGGTCGCTCCAGTTGAATAGGGCAAGCGCGACGAGACTCATTCTTCACCGTCCTCGTTTTGGTATTTGGCTTCGAATTTTTTGCTGAGCTCAGCAATCTTTTTGCTTTGCGCCCGGAATAAATCGGCGTTTTGTAGTGGCGTATATTTGAGGTTACGGTAATTCCACACCGTCATGTCTGGCGCGTCAGACGGGATACAGTGCATGTGCAAATGGTCTTGCACCGTACTGTTAACTGCTTGGCCGCCATCGCGCAAGATATATTGAATATCCTTCAGACCATGTACTTTGCGGATGATTTTTTTGGCGATGTACATGAATTTGCGCATTGTTTCCCACTCTTCTGGCGTCAACTCCTTTGCCGACTTAACATGGCGACGTGGGATGATCATCAGATTGCCATCGATGTAGGCAAACAATGCGACCGCTAGGACAATGCCGTTTTCTTCGGTCACAATATACTTGTCGCGTAAATCACAGAAGACGCACTTGCCAACCGTTGTCCAGATCTCGCCGTAGTAGCCACCAGTGCGTGCGTCACGGTAGTACTCCTGTTTTTTCTGCTCTTCGGGTGTCAGTTTTTTCATTAACGTTCTTTTAGAGGGTCTTTCCTAAGCTCCATAAATACTTTAAAGATGTCACCGAGCTCGCCACCAATAGCTCGTTGCACAATCTTGGTTGTCGAGAGTGCCGTAGATTGGCGGTCAACAACTTGCACTTCACCGCCATACTTAACAACTGTCTTATATTCCTTGGATTCTTTGTATTCTGCTGCCCAATCCTCGCGCACAGTAATAAAGATATCTGGTTGCAACAGCCCGAGAGACGGTGTGCAACTGGGCTCTGGCAAGATGGTGACGAAGTCCACAGAGCGCAGGTAAGTAAGCATTTCAGCACGAATTTTTTCATCCAAAATTGGTTTGTTGGGCCCTTTTACCTTGCGAATCGCATCGTTACTACTGACACCAACAACCAAAATATCACCTTTGGCTTTAGCTTCTTCCAGATAGCGACACTGCCCCACGTGCAACAAATCCCAAGACCCTGCGGTAAAGACGATCTTCTTGCCCTTTTCTTTGAGCTTTTCGCTCAAACTCATTAGGTCACTTTGCGAAACAAGTCGCTTCTTCCAGGCTGATGCCATTGTGTCTATCCTCTATCTCCCCATTATTGTCTTAACTTTATTTTAGCATCAGAAGTATATCTTTGCTGAGAAGTATATCTTTTGTTCTTGCATAGTGCTCGTTCTCTGCAAGCGATTCGTAGGGATTATGCTTGAGGAACTTATAAAAGTCGTAGATTAAAAAGAGCTCTATCAAGCTTTCAAGTAAGGTCTCGTCTTCGGAGAATTTGATATCTACGAATGTTGCTGCGCCTCTTTTTGTGTAACCAGAGGCCAAAAAGTACTTTCTGATTTTTTCTGGCTCTTTGTATTTACAATCCACCAGCAGAAAGGCCAGGGTGCGGGCGATATCAAAGGAAGGATGTCCGAAGGCGGTTTTTTCAAAGTCTAGGATCCCTGTGAGTTTGGGCGTTGTCTCGTTTTCAAATAATATATTGCCTCGTACGAAGTCCATATGCAGGGTTTGCTGGCCAGGTAGTTTTTTGGTGGCTCTCACAATCTGGTTGAGTCGCTCCAGGCGAAAAGTATCGAGTGCAATGCGTAGTTTTCGCTTCACAGCTTGTTGTGTTTCTGCGTTGGCAAAATAAGTCCGCACTCGTTTGATGATTGCCAGATATTCGTCCGCAACCTTTGCCTTTGTAGGCGTTGGGATGTCTTGGAGAGCGGCATGCATATCGCTCATCGTCTTGCCCAGTAATTTAATGTGCTCCATCGTATAGGCTTCCCAGGGAATCGTCGTCCCATCGAGGTATTCGTACAGGGCGCCGTATTTGACTCGACTACCAGACTGGAGTTTTATGGTTCGCCTGTCTATTGTCTTTCGCGCTGGAAAGCCCTGTGCAACAAGGTAGTCAGAGACCAGGTTTGCACATTTTATCTTTGCCAGGATGCCCGGCTCGCTCTTGTATAAAATGAGGTTGGCGCGTTTTCCATTTGTCAAAACAACTGGGTGCGACTCATTGCGGTAGCCTTTCTCTGTAGAAAGTACAGCAGTATAGGCCAGTCCATAGCTATTTAGTATCTGTTTTACGACTTCATCGCCCATATATAGTGCCCTTATTCTGTCACGTTATATTGCATATGTTCAACCTGCGCGCTTATAATTACGTTAATGGCACATGTGCATGGGGAATACGAGTATCTAAAGCTAATGGCCGATATCCTCAAGAACGGCAAAAGTAAGCCGTCGCGAGGGATACACGGGCTGAAGTCTATTTTTGGTGCGCAAATCCGGTTTGACATGCGCCAGGGCTTCCCTTTGCTCACTACCAAAAAGATGCCATTTAAGATCTTGTTGCACGAATTGTTTTGGTTTATCTCTGGTAGTTCGGATGTCGATTACTTACACGACCACAAAATCTTTTATTGGGACGGTTTTTTAAATGAGGACAACAAACACGATTTAGGCCGCGTGTACGGAGTGCAGTGGCGGCATTGGCGCAGGCCAGACGGTACTGAGTTTGACCAACTGCAGTGGGCGATTGACCAAATCAAGAACAACCCCAATTCTAAGGCGATTATCGTCAATGCGTGGAACGCTGGTGAGCTAAAAGAAATGCGCTTGCCACCGTGCCACACGATGTTCCAATTTGACGTTACGAAGGGCAAACTGCGTATGCAGTTGTATCAGCGCTCGTCAGATGTATTCTTGGGTTTGCCGTTTAATATTGCTCAATACGCCATGCTACTGCAGATGGTTGCGCATATTACTGGACTGGAAGCGCGCGAGCTGATTATCTCTATTGGCAACGGCCACTTGTACACGAATCATTTAGAGCCAGCCAAAGAGCAGTTGGTGCGCAAGCCGTACCCTTTCCCTAAGCTCAAAATTGTGGGCGACGTCAAAAATATCGACGACTTCACCGAAGAAAATTTTGTGCTGGAAGGCTACGAATCGCACCCGCACATCAAGGCCGATTTAGTGATTTTATGATGAAGGTATGAAGCGACTAACCACCTCCAATATATTCTGCGTATGCCTGTGCATGCTATTGTTCGCGACATGCTTCTTCCCTATTTACGTACTGCGCAATTCTGGGCAAACAGTCAATGCATTTCAGCTCGGGAGTGCGAGCTGGTTTGTTGGCTTTGCGGCACCGTTGTTTTTCGCCCTGGGCATAGCCTGCGTGTTTTTGTACAAAAAATACGGCAATTTGTTGGCCATGGGCAGTGCAATCCTCGGTGTGGTGGCGGGCATGGTGGCCAATATTCCTACGGATACCAATGCCGAAACGCCCGAGCCGTATACCACCATTGCCATACTACTGTACATATTTGCGGTGCCGATCATGACGGTCGTCGTCGCCATACTCACCTTTCGGAGGAAGAAAGTCGTGCCAGAGGCTGTAGCCTCTACCGTGCCAGGCGAGCCCGTCTTCTTCGTCGTTAAGACTTCCAAGCTAATCATCATGTCGGTCATGACTCTTGGGTTGTACGAAATTTACTGGTTCTACCGCAACTGGCGGGCTGTGCAGCTGGCCGAAGGTTCTAAGATCTGGCCGTTCGCGCGCTCGCTCTTTGGCGTGCTTACTTCGTATTTTCTTTTTTCGCGTGTTGCCGGCATCCAGGCGCTTCCGTTGGCATTGTTGTATGCATCTATTAGCGTAGTTGGTTCACGTTTGCCGGATTGGGGCATGCTTGCTGGTTTCTTTAGTTTCGTACCTCTGTTATTTGTGCAAGATGGCATGGTGCGCACCGGGCATGTACAGGAGTCGAATACGTACAGTTTGTTTGAGACTTGCTATCTTATTGTTGCCAGCTGCATCGTCGTGCTGGCGATTGTCAGTGCATTTAGCTTGCCCAGTAATCCATAAACGTATAAACGTCGCACCGACATGTTTAGGTGAGTGAGCGGTACAGCGCGAGATGCTCCGCGGCCATTCGCGTGAGCGTAAAACGCTGCTCGAACTCGGCTCTGCACGTCTGCCGGTTTATGATCTCGACATTTGCGAGTGCGCCGGCAAGCAGCGCCGCTGTTTGCGCGTCATCAGGCTGCTTGGTAACAATATAACCAGTCTTCCCTTCGCTAATTACTTCTGGAATGGAACCAGAGTTGAGACCGACTAACGGTGTACCGCACGCCAGTGCCTCGATCAAAACCATGCCAAAGGGCTCGTCAAAAGTGGAAGGCACGATGAGCGCGCAGGCATTCCCCAAGAAATCCTGCTTGGCTTGGTTGTTATCGAGAAAACCAACGTATTCGACTTCTTGCCCGTCAATATGCGGCCTGATGCGCTCCTGCCAGTAGCTGTCCTTGGTGCCGGCGTAGTGCTTGCCCGCGATTTTTAGCTTAAGCGGCTGTTTGGCGGTTTTGTTATATTGCCTTACCGCTTCGATCGCCAGATGGACGCCCTTGGGCTCGATAATCCGGCCCAGGTAAGCAACGTAGCCCCCTGTAGGCTTGTAGTTTGGCTGAAACGTCTGGACATCTAGCCCATGGTATATATTCCCTACCCAGTTTGTGTCTGCGGGCATGCCACGCCGCTGCGCCAAGGACATCGAAATCCAATTAAGTGATTTATATTTAGGAAATGTGTTTTTGTACTTGATAAGGAAATTGAACGGGTCGTGGTGTGTGAGTAGGACTGGCTTTTTGCAGAATTGCACAAATGGCAGCGCGATATCTTCTTCGTTGGTGTATATGTGCACGATGTCGAGCTCGTCGCGGTTGGCCATGGCAAAAGCCTTGGCAATGAGCTCGGCTTGCACTTGCCTGGCCAAGGATACAAAGGTGAGCGGGTGTTTTTTGAGTAGCTCCACGTAGCCATAACCGCGGCCAACCAGTTCGGTCTCAAATAAGCTGAGGTCTGCGGTCTCGTTGGGTATCTGCACGTCAACGTCGATCGGGCCTGGAGAAAACAAGCATACCTGCACGTTTTGTGTGTCGCGCGTTTGCAAACTTTCGGCTAGGCCAATCGCCAGCATTGCCGGCGAAAAAATCACCTGCGGCAAGATGTCGCGGTGCATAAACATGTGCGGTACGACCAGCCCAACGCGCAGTGGGCCAGTGCGAGACGTATCTGGGCTTGCGGGCGCCTTACTTTTTGGTGTCGTCATCGGACTTGTCGTCCAAAAAGCTCAAGTCAAGTTCGTCGTTGCCCATGTCGTCCTCGGCGTAATATCCATCAGCTTCGGTGTTGTCTTGCGTCATCGTTTTACCCTTACCTTATGTCCGACTATTATGTCGCCAGATGGCACTAGTTGTAAAGGGGTTTCCTGATACAATAGCGGTATGGATACAAAGCCAGTGTTTTGGCATGGGCTTGCCCTGCGAGTTTTGACGTACGGGGTGGCGTTGCATGGACTTATCATGATCGCATCTACACTTGAAGATCAGCTGCACGTGCACCTGGTTCGTTTGCTGCCGCATGTGAGTGGCTTCGTGTTCGACATACCGATCTTCTTTGGCCTTACTCTGTTGTATCTCAGTTTGCTGTTGCGGCGCCGTAAGCGCACGGCTTGGGCTGTGACGGTAGGCCTATATACGTTGATTGTGCTGCTTGCCTTGGTGCGTGTGCTGTTTGCCCGGCACAGCGGCGCGCTTTTTTTGCTGCGCGATATGTTTTTACCGCTGATCATGGTTGGCGGGCTGCTCTATTTTCGCCACGATTTTACGGTGCGCAGCGATGTACGCAGCTTTACGTTCTCGCTGCGGTTCATTGCCTTGGTGTTGGCAGTTGCCTTTGTGTACGGCGTAACCGGCTTTTTGCTGATGGACAAGCACGATTTCCACGAGCAAATCAGTTTGCCAGAAGCCATGCACCGCACCGTAGACCAATTTGACCTCACCAGCACACACGTCTTAACGCCGTATACTCGTCGAGCCAAGGTATTTGTTGACTCACTCAGTGTGGTGAGCATAGGGGCGGTGACGTACGCTGTTGTGTCGCTCTTCCAGCCGATCCGTGCTCGTTTGAATGATGAGTCTGCACACCAGCGCGAATTGGCTGAGGAATTGCTCAAACGTCGTAAAGGCAGCAGCGAAGACTTTTTTAAACTGTGGCCACACGACAAACTATACTTTTTTAACTTGCAACACACTGCCGGAGTTGCCTATGCTGTCCGCAGTGGCGTAGCCATGATGGTTGGCGATCCATTCGGCAATCCCAAGGCGTTTGACGCCCTGCTGACCGCCTTTGACGCCCTGTGTCGCGTCAACGACTGGGCCGTGGCGGCAATGCACACCGAACCGCCCTACAGTGCTTTGTACAAGGCGCACGGCTTTAGCTTACAAAAGATTGGTGAGGAAGCTGGACTCGATCTTGAGCATTTTGAGCAAAACGTTAAGCGAAACAAATATTTTAGGCAAATCCGCAACAAGTTCGAAAAGCAGGGCTACACCAGCGAAGTGCTCCAGCCGCCCCACAACCAAGCGGTAATCAATCGCTTGACCGAAATCTCTAAGGATTGGCTGCGGCAACCCGGGCGCGCCGAGCGTGGCTTTTTGCTCGGCTACTTTACCCCGGCATACATGCAGCTGGGGCCTGTAGTTGTACTGCGTGATGCAGCGGGCACCATCCAGGCTTTTGTAAACCAGGTGTCATCTTTTAATCCCGAGGAGGCCAATTTTGACCTCTTGCGACACACGCACGGCAGCTTGGGAAATGCCAACGACTTTTTGATGATGGAGTTCATTGAGTATTTGCGTGGGCAAGGCTTTGCACGGTTGAACCTGGGCCTTTGCCCGCTCTCTGGCCTCGAAGCACGCGACGAAGAGCGTTCGGTGGTGGATAGCGCGTTGCGTTTCGTCTATGCTAACGGCGACCGCCTGTATTCGTTTAGTGGTTTGCACCGCTTTAAGGCCAAGTACGAGCCAGAGTGGAGCGGTCGCTACATCGCGTACCGTGGCGGCATTCGCGGCTTTACACGTGTTGTGAATGCGCTCAACAAGGTCATGAAAGTCTAAATATAACCGCCCTCTTTCGAAGGCGGTTATATGTGATCCGGCTCTAACAGTGTTTAGAGTTCGCTGTTGTCGACTGTGATCGATGGACCCATGGTGGTTGCCAAGTGAATGGTCTTTACGTAGGTGCCCTTGACTGAGTTTGGCTTTGCGCCCTTGATGCTCAAGAAGACGGCGCGAACGTTGTCTTCTAGCTTCTTGGTGCCAAAGCTTACCTTGCCAACGGCGAGGTGGACGATGCCGGTGCTGTCGACGCGGTAGTCAACCTTACCGGCTTTTGCCTCGGCAACTGCCTTGGCAACGTCAACGGTTACGGTGCCGCTCTTAGGGTTTGGCATCAGGCCACGAGGGCCAAGAACGCGAGCAAACTTACCAAGTTTAGGCATTTGTGCAGGGGTAGCGATTAAGACGTCGAAGTTAATCGCGCCTTTTTCAAGATCCTTAAGCACGTCTTCGATGCCAGAGATGTCTGCGCCAGCTTCTTTAGCCTTGGCAGCATCGTCTACGTCTGCAAATACAGCGATGCGGACGGTCTTGCCGGTACCTGCAGGCAACACAAAGTTGTCGCGGATGTTCTGGTCGGCCTGGCGTGGGTCTACGTTGAGGTTAACGTGTACTTCGACGCTGGCGTCAAACTTGACCGGACTGGTCTTGGTAGCCAATTCTAGTGCTTCTGCGAGCGAGTAGCTCTTGGTCTTGTCGATTTGCTCGGCAGCCTTGCGGAAGTTTTTGCCGCTGCGCTCCAGGCGAGTGCGGGTCGGGTTGTGGTGCTGCTTTGGCTTGTCGGCGGTCTCTGCGTCGGCCTCAGCCTTGGCAGCTTTGCGCTCTTCCTTTGCTTCTTTTCCTTCAGCTTCTTTGAGCGATTTTTCGCTGCGCTTGCCGGCTTTGGCGAGTTTTACTTCCTTGGCTTCGGCCGTTGTTTCAACGGCTTCAGCAGCTTCGACAGTCGTTTCTTCGACTGGAGTCTCGACGACCTCGGTGTTTACGATTTCTTCTTCGTTGGTTGGTTTGGCTTTTGCCATAATGATTATTCCTTTCGTGGTGCTAGCGGCTGCTTTGGCCTCCCACGTATTAGTTAATTGTTTACTGAGGGTTTGTAGTACGTCGCAGAAATGCTTCTGCTTCACTACCAAGTCTGTCGGCTTGCGCTTCCTGTCGGAGTTCCGCTAGGCGAGCGGCGCAATGTTCGGCTGCCTCGGCCGTTAGCCCGGGGCTAAGAAGTGCTAGACCGATGACGGCTCTCTGTGCTCCCCTTGAGAGTGCTCTTAAGGAAAAAGACCCCTCGTCCGGTGGCTGCGGTGCTCTGTCGTGCATAGGCGATTTCCTTTCGTGGTGCTAGCGGCTGCTTTGGCCTCCCACAATTATGTACTTATTGATTCTCGGTTGGAGTTCCGTTCCTTACAATGGCGCGCATGGCGGCCAGAACGTCGGGAACTCGACCTTGGTGAATGCCCAAGCTGAGGGCGTCGCCAACACGAATAATTTGTGTAAAAGGCAATGGAGCCAGCAGCCCAGGTGCTTGATCCGCCTTTATTAAGTCGGCGGCACGGACACCAAGAATCGCCTGACGCATGACACTTTCTGTGGTTTGGCCACGCCCTATGCCCGTGCGGCGCATAAGCTCGCTCAGGGAGAGGTACGGCTGGGTGTCCGGCACTCGAGAGTGGGGCCAAGCATACTCAGCAGGACTTTCAGTGGTTGCATCCACCGGGTGGTTGGCGCCCAGTACGCCCATCATGGCTGCGAGGGTTGTCTCGTCTGTTAGAGCCGCGTCGCTCAGGCCTGCTGCTAGGAGTGCTGCGCGAAATGCCTCAACATCCTCAGGGCCTGGCAATGGTCCGACTTGTCTGTCGTCCAGTGGTTGCCCTATTACTTCGTGGCCATGCCTTAAGCCAGTTACATACACTACTGCGATGTCTTCACCCAGGCCCGGCGTTCGTTCTTCTAGCGGAAGAGGATCAGCCCAGGCTCCATAAAACGCTGGGTCACGACGTTCTGGATAGCTGGGGTATGCTGCAACGGTGGGCATGTAGCCGCTGTGGTCTGCACCAGTAGATTCAATCGAACCCATAGTGCTAACCTTCGACTTCGACGCCCATGCTGCGAGCGGTGCCAGCAACCATCTTCATGACGGCTGGGACATCGTCGGTGTTCATGTCGTGCGCTTTTTCGGTTGCGATCTTGGTCAGTTGGGCCTGGGTAAGCTTCTTAGCGATTTTTTCGCTGTTCGGCTTGCCAGAACCTTTCTTGATACCAAGTTCGGCACGGATGCGGTCATCGGTAGGCATGCCAACAACGCGGAAGGTCATAGTGCGGTCTTCGTACACCGTAATATGTGCGGTGACGGTTGCGCCTTGCATGTCCTTTGTCATTTCGTTGAAGGGGTTGATGAAGTCCATCATGTTGACGCCGTGCTGGCCAAGCGTGCTACCAACTGGTGGCGCTGCAGTGGCCCGGCCGGCCGGGATTTTCATTTTCAAATTTGCTTTTACGGCTTTTGCCATAGTATTAGATCTCCTTTTTCGAGCGGCTGAGTGAAGCCTCGCCTGCTCTCCTACCTTTTTAGTAGTGCGTAACAGATGTATTTTACAACAATAGCCCCCGGATTGTCCAGGGGTTATTGTTGCTTCAGATTTTGCTTACTAGCGGCGCTGTCGAGCTGCTGCGCTAGCGGCTAAAAGAAGTCCGCCTGCAGCAATTGCAAGGCCACTAATCATAGCAACCGCTGGGTATCTCTCGCCTAGAGCGAATCCTACGGCTCCGACCCCAATTGCTGTGACTCCAACGGGCAGGGCCGTGTCGCGGTTGCGGTCCACAGAATCTAAGATTCTATTCATTGCGCTATTAATTTGGGGATCTTGATTTGGCATATAGGTGCTACTCCTTGGGGAATTACAGTGAATCTTTGAGTATACTATATACTTTTATAAGCTAGTTTGTCAATTCTCCCACGTTAAACGGGGGTGATTTTGCAAAAGCCCCTGTAGTGTCCAGAGGCTTTTAGTATAAAACGCATGCGGCGTACGCCTAACTGAGCAGTTTTTTAATCATGCGGGGGCCGCCGAGTACAACGGAGCCTACAAGCAGTGCTCCAGATACTGCGCCGAGTACAACTTCTACGCTAGCGGGAGCTCCTCCGTGTGTCATCGTGACGGCTTCGGCTAGAAGGCCGGCTGTCCCCAGAAGGAACCCGCCTGCAGCAATTTGTTCTTTGCGAGTAAGCGGCTCGGCTGGCAGTGCCAAAGGTGGCTGTTCCATACAAAACTCCCTTATTTAAGAGGTGATCGTAATGCTTACTATACCATCAACAGCGTTGCAGGGCTATAGCTGACCGCTGTTATCTGCTTCAGGGCCAAAATGCCTGTTTATATCGGCTTCGACTTCCAGCATGCCCGCCACGCCTTGCTCGATGCTCATAATCTTGTCCATATCTGTTTCTCGGACGCAGCTGTGGCGTAAAAGCCCACCTGTCTCCGCATCCAGCACACGCCTGTCTTGTTCCAGGAGGCCAACTTTGGTGCACGTCGAGCCGTCTAAAAGCAGTTGCTTGCAGGCTGCCGTCGCACCGACGCACGCTGTTCTTTGTATAGCATCATAGCTGAGCTTTGCAAGTGCACAATCGAATTCTGGAGCAATAAATTCACCCATAACAGTACATATTATATATAAACATGAGCGTTTTGTCAATATATACTATAGAGAGTCAGAGGTGTCTGGTGTTGTGGTCACTGTGTGGCGATACTGCTTCGGACGCTGAAACGCCGGCAATAATGACATCGAGTGCGCCAATGGCCGCGTAGAGTTTGGGAGGTATAAGACTAATAAGTTCCGCCCCCGGGTCAGGAGTTTCACCAGGAATTCCATTTTTCGTAGGCCTAATATATGTAAATTTGCCTATTTTGTCAAACAGGGAGTTCGACTATTGCCCGGGGGCTCTGTGAGTAGTGGGCTGAGGTTGTATGTACAGGCCGAGAGCTAAAACACAGCCCCTATAAACGAGCCTTGCGTCTCCATTAGGGTCGGCATCAAGATATGTCGGACATTCTCGCCACAACTCCACATTTCCATCCGTGGCAACCTTGTTGGAGATGCTCGACATAGGGCATTTTACCGCTTCATCATCTCCACACGTAGCGGCCACTTCAAGCGCCGCGCGTGGCTGCCGAAATCGAAAACAGTAAAGACCCATACTACAACTACACGCGTTTAACTTGGAGGCTGTCGAGTTCGACAGGAGTTTCGCGGCCGAACATGTTGACCAAGACCTTGAGTTTGCCTTTGGCAGCGTCGATTTCGTTGATTGAGCCGTCGAAGCCCTTGAATGGGCCGTCGATAATGCTGACAACATCGCCAAGTTTGTGGTCGATCTTGTGTTTTGGCTGCTCCAGACCCATGCGTTTTTGGATTTTCTCGATCTCGTCGTCCATAACAGGTGTTGGCTCAGAACCAGACCCCACGAAACCAGTCACAGATGGCGTGTTGCGCACAATGTACCAAGCGTCTTCGCTCATTTTCATCTGTACGAGCACGTAGCCCTGGAAAATGCGCTTTTCGACGACGCGGCGCTTGCCGTTCTTGATCTCGATCATTTTTTCTTTAGGAACTAAAATCTGGAAGATTTTGTCCTTCATATCCAAAGAGTCGGCCCGTTGGCGGATGCTCTCGGCTACTTTTTCTTCGTAACCGCTGTAGGTGTGGATGGCGTACCATTGTTTGGTGGTGTCGTATCGTTTGCTCATAATATTTACTTTAAGAGTACCTGTTTAAATAATCTATCTAATCCAAAATCAACGATGGCGATAAGAACGCCGAAGATTGTCGCGAACACGATAACCGCCAGGGTTAGCTGCCACGATTGCTTGCGGCTGGGCCAAGTCACTTGTTTCAACTCTTTCCAGCTATTGCGGAAATAGGTTGGGAACAGGATGAGGCCAAGGATCCGGAACGGCTTCAGATGGCCAATTTTAGCCCCATATTTGACTAAGGGCCGGCCGACTTTTTTGAACGGCACTGCTATGTAGTGCAGCGCGAGGCCAATGACCCCTTGCTTTTTCTCGGGCTTGTTTGCCTCTTTGTCGGCTTTTTCGCGGACGGTCTCCACCTTTTTAAGGATTCGACGCTTTGGTTCCGCTGATTTGTCTGCTTCTGCTTTCGCCACTCGATTTGCTCCCTCATGTATCGTTGACTAGCCAACTAAAAAGAGCTTACTACTACAGCAAGCTCCAATATGTCAAGCATAGGACAAGATGCTTCTAAAGTCAATCCCTACAGCAATTCATCAAGTGAGTATAATCGCGGTAGGTGTATGGGCTGTGGTGCTTCGCGCTGCCACGGGAGAACAAGTGGCCCCACGTACACGGCTGGTCCGCCAAATTGATCGGCAGTGATGTCTGCTATTGTTTCTTCGGCCAAAGCTGTTTCTCCTATGTACAGGAAGGAATGTGGCATCTCCCTGCTGTCTGTATCGATATAAGTGCCGTCTATGATATCTCCGCCACCAACAAAGTGACGTAGATACACACTGGCATGCTCGCAGTTGTCGCGCGGGAACTGAGGGCGATTTGCACGCAGGTCAATGTCTAGCCCTATGTCTGAACTTACTCGTTCAGGGAAGTAGGATCGATAGTAGAGTTTTAACCAGTCATTACTGACGCGAGTATTGTTATCTTCAAAATCACGCCGGCAGGTGGCAACGATTTCTTGCAATTCCTCAGAAGAAGACCATTTCATAGTATTATTATAGCATATTTATTATATTGTCGCAAGATCTTGGCCAATCCTATGGGCTATTTGAGCATCTGGTATAGTTATACTTATGACGATTATGCTTTGGGTGCTGGGCGTGGGCATAGGGCTCGAATTGCTGTTGTTTTTGCCCATAGAGTGGCATCCGCGCCAAGCACTTGCGGCACTGGCGATGGTGGCAACTGCCTTCGCCAGCGGTGGCGTGCTGATGCTGCGCCTAAATCTCTACAGTGTGCTGCTTTTTATTGCTGGCTCGTACAGGGTTTTTAATGATATCCGCCTCATACAAGGCCGCATGCACGAGGGGTATCTGTGGCGCACAACCAGACGGACTGCCGGGGTTCTTATTGCCTTACAGGTGTTGCTGGGCGCTGTGTGGTGGCTTGGGGCGCACAGCCACGCAGGTGCGCGGGTTGCGTGGAGTAGCATTGCTGTTGTGCAGGTGTTAGTGGCGCTAGTATTTTTTGCCTCGACGCTTCGTCGCTTGCGCCGCACGGCGTGGCCGAACAAGCTGCCGCGTTTGCGTGATGAAGACTTGCCCGCTGTTACCGTCGCCATCCCGGCGCGCAACGAGACCGACGATTTGCAGGTGTGTTTGGAGAGTGTTATTGCCAGTAATTATCCGAAACTGGAGATTCTGGTGCTGGACGACTGTTCGCAAACGAAGCGCACACCAGAGATAATCCGCAGTTTTGCCCATGACGGCGTCCGCTTTATAGAGGGCGGCGAGCCCAGCGACACTTGGTTGCCCAAGAATCACGCGTACTATCGCCTTGCCGAAGAAGCCAGCGGTACCTACATATTGTTTTGCGGTGTGGACGTACGTCTGGCACCAGACAGCATTCGGCAACTTGTCACAACGCTGCACGCCAAAAACAAACAAATGCTCAGCGTGTTACCGCAGCGCGCCGTTACCGTTCGCAGCCAATTTGCTCTAGCTCAAGCCATGCGCTACTGGTGGGAGTTAGCGCCACCACGCCGCTTTTTCCGCCGCCCGCCCGTGCTGAGTAGCTGCTGGATCATCCAAGCCGAAGCGCTCAAGCGTGCCGGTGGTTTTGTGGCGGTCGCTCGTGCCATTGTACCGGAAGCGCATTTTGCCAAAGTGTTGGCAACAACAGACGCATATAGCTTTTTGCGCGCTGGCGAGCTGGCAGGGATTGTGAGTAGCAAGTCGAACGACGAGCAGCGCCAAACGGCTATTCGCCTCCGCTACCCACAGCTGCATCGGCGGCCAGAAAATGTTCTGGCGGTAACGCTTTTAGAGCTCCTTTGTTTGGTGTTGCCGTTTGTGCTTGCCGTCATTGGCTGGTGGCTGCCTGGTGGTGTGCTCGTTGGTGTGTTCGCTGCTGTTTCTGCCTTGCTACTCGCCGCGACCTACGGCTTTATTGCCTGCACCACCGGAATTACAAGCTGGTGGTTCGCCATCCCGGCCGTGCCGCTCATGGCACTGTACGACGTTGGGATCCTGCACTACTCAATGTGGCGTTACGAATTTTCAACCGTGGACTGGAAAGGTCGCAATATCTGCGTGCCCGCCATGCATGTTATCCCGCATTTGCCCAAAATATAGCTACTCTAGGTCGGGAATAAAGATGGAGAAGGTGGAGCCTTTATTGAGCTCGCTTTTCATGTCTATTTCGGCGTGGAGCAAGCGCGAAAGTTTGAGTGTTACGTACAAGCCCAGGCCAGTGCCATTGGTTTTGCGCGTGCGGTAATCTTCGCTGCGGAAGAATTTGTCGAACAGTTTTTCTTGGTCGCTTTTGCTGACGCCAATACCAGTGTCCTTAACCAAGAAGCGGATGCCTTTTTCGGCCTGCTCGGCAACGATGGCAACGCTGCCCTTTTCGGTGTACTTGAGTGCATTGGTGATGAAGTTTTGCAGCACCTCGCGCACGTACAATTTGCCTGACTTGAGCGTTTTGGCGTTGGTTGCAACTTCGGTTTTTAACTCCAGACCTCTTGTCTTTGCCTGCGGTCCATAGCTGGCCTGGAGGTCTTTGACAAGCTCTGGGACATCGATCGCTTCGACTTCAAAAGCTAACTTCCCACGCTCGGCACGAGATAGCGTGGCGAGGTTGTTGACGAGCCCAGACAAGAACATGATTTGCTCGTGTGCTTGTTTGAGCGCTTCGCGGACGGGCTTAGCTCCTGTGGCTTTGTCGACAATAAACTGGGCGTTGCTGATATTGCCCTCGGCAATGGCAATTGGGGTGCGCAGTTCGTGGCTGACCACGCTAATAAATTCGTCGCGCTCTTCCTCAAGCGATTTTTCCCGCGTGATGTCACGCAACAACAACACATAGCCTTTCTTGGCACGTTGCCCATAGCCCAAGTGCACTGGAGCAATGCTCAGGTATAGGCTAATCGCGCTGCCATCGGCGTACGGCAGGTGGGTGTCGCGCGAGCTGGTTGGCGTCTTTGTGTTGGCGACGAGCTTCTCGATGTCAACGGCCTGGTTGTTTTTGTCTTTGATCTTGAGGATGTCGGCAAGGCGCCGGCCGCGCAGGCTGCTGTTGACGTCCAGCACATTGAGCGCTGCCCCGTTACTGAGCACTACTTTCATGTCTTGATCCACCGCCAGCACGCCGTCGGCCATGCTGTTAACCAGGCTGGTGAGCCGTTCGTGGTCGAGTTCGTCTTGTTTGGCTGTGTTGTGCCGGGAAAGGAGTCCTTTTACCATAAGCACCATTATGCCATGGTTACCGCACCGGGCAAACTCAGTTTACGACGGCGGTTAAAATCGGGTGGTACTCGCCAATTTCCTTGCGTAATTGCTTGGCATGCGGAGCGTGCTGTTCTAATTCTTGCCAGAATGGCGCGCCGTGCTGCATAACCCGTGTATGCGTGAGCTCGTGCAGCAGCACGTAGTCGATGAGGTGCCAGGGTAATTGCATCAAAAACAGGTTGAGGATAATTTCTTGCTTAGAACTGCAGCTGCCCCAGCGGCTTTTGAGCTGCTTAACACCAACACTAGTATATTCGAAGCCTTCGCGCTCGGCCAGCTGGCGCAAGCGTTGGGGCAAGAGTTGTTCGGCTTCTTTGCGCAGTGCCCGCACGGATGCCGAGCGAGCAGATTTCTGCACGGACACGTCATTGTTGGCAAGGTGCACGGGATGCGTCACCTCAATCTGGCTTAATTTTATGCGGGCAGAGACCTTGGAGCTGTCGTGCGACGGAATAAACAGCAATCGGTGCGCCTTGCCAATAGCCTGCCCATGCTGCAGGTGTGTAGTTGCGGCCGGCACGCGGTGTGTGTTGATCCACTCCCGCCGTGATACTGCAAACTGCGTTCCAGCGGCGTACGGCAGCCAATAGGGCATCGAGACACGAATCTCACCTGCCGAACCTACGCTCAGCCGCAAAGAATGGTTGCCGCGCCGTTTGTACAACGTCACCGCACCGATGCCCTGGATATCTACTTGCTTGGTAGCCATAAATGGTAGGGGGGGTTACCTATCTAATCATTATGTTGCGGCGCGACATGTCTACGCGCCCGGCGTTGACGTTGGGAATGAGATTAACCAAGCCAGGCTTGACCAGCTTGGTGTTGATCTCGGTCGCGGGCGACACCAGGCCAAGTTCACGCATCCGGCGAACAAAGGCGCTCAGCTGGGTGTTAAAGGCGTGTTTGCCACTCACCACAATGTAGTCTTCGTTTTGCGGGTTTTGCATGGCGCCAGCAATGTGGTCGAAGGTCGCGCGGTCGCGCGGGCCAGCGTACTTGTCGTCGGAACGGCGTCGGTCGCGACCGCTGAGACGTGCAAACGCGCTCTCAGCGTCAATTTGTAACCATACGAGCACTGGCTGGGCGTGGCTTTTTGCGGCCAGATCGCGCAATAGACGGCGTTGGCCAACACGCATGGCGTTCACGTCGTACACCACGCTGAGGCCGGCGCTCAAGAACTCGTGGGTCATGTAGTCCATCAGCTGGCCAATCACTTCGTTTTCCTCCTTGTCATAGTGCGGGTTGTCGAATAATTCGCCTCGAATGCGCTCAGAATGCACGTGGGCTGCGGCGAAATGTTCGGTCAGCTGCCGCGCAAAGAATGTCTTACCCGACCCGGGATACCCGTATAACAAGATAAGTAGTGGTTTTGTAGGCGCTACCTTCGACATCGTAGTAATAGGTATACCAGATCGCGGCCGAATATGGAAGGTGTGCGGTGTTGCTAACGGGGTGGACAAGTTGAGAACGCGGCATGCGCGCGCAGGGCGCTGTTGACGCCGGCGGCGATGTTGAGCGTGCTTATTCTGCCCGGCACGTCAAGCAAGGTGGGGCCGAGTAAGGCGCGCACTGCGATCTTGTCTGGCACAACGTGGTATGGGCCAATTGCCTCGTAAGCTGCGCCGGTCGTCTCGGCCTGGGCCGACTCATCCCACAGCACCTGCACCCCTAGATCTTCCAGAAATAAGCCGCCGCTTTCGATAGCTTGCGGGTCTAGTTCTGAGTCGCCGAAGGGCTGTGCTGTCAGTCTTCTGGGCGACACTTCGCGTCGGGCAATTCTGTGTAGCATCATCCTTCCTCTTTCTTGCCGGACTTCCGCCAACGCCTGGTCGAGCAAAGAAGCGTCTTCCGCAGTGTAAATGCCCTGTCGTTCGGCAAGGTACGGCAAACAGCCCTGTACGATCCCAAAGGCCAGCCGGCCAGATGCCGACTGCCCTATGCCCACAAAAAGCATGCTCCTTGCTTTCTCGCCTGTAGTTGTGGCTCCAGGAATTTCACCACCCCACTCAGTTCTTGTACGCCCCATGCTCTCTCCCGTGTCAGTCAGTATGCTCCAGCCTGTTATTCTAGGCGCTTTTTTGGTAATTTCAAGAGGGATTGGGATGTCGGCCATCTTGCCATATACTAAAGGCAGCTATGCAAATTCTTATCTTTGGCGGCAGTTTTAGCCCGCCGACATTAGCGCACGAGGAAATCATTCGTGAATGCCTGAGGCTTTCGCAGTTTGACGAAGTGTGGATTATGCCCTCTGGCGACAGACCGGACAAACACATAAGTCTAGATGACTCAGACCGCCTGGAAATGCTGCGCGTGGTTGCACACGAGACGTTTGGCGATGATCCGCGCCTTCGTGTTTCCGATTTTGAGCTCAAACTGCCGCGCCCTACCCAAACATACCGTACGCTCCGCCACCTAGCAGAAGCGTTCCCTGGTGACGAATTTTCGTTTGTCTTTGGCGGCGACGCCTACCGCGCGATGAGCACCTGGCCACGCGCCGCTGAGTATATGCATACCATACGCATGGTGCTTTTTACCGACAGCGACGTGCCAGAAATCGCCGAGGGCCGTGCCCTGCGCTTGAATGTGCCAGATGCCTACAAAGAAATCTCCTCGTCGGCAGCCAGAATCGAGGTGCAGCATGGTGCCGACACGAGCATGCTTTTAAGTAAGCCGGTCATCACGTTTATTCAGCGGCACAACTTATTTGCACCGTGACATCTCCGCCCAATTGTCGTATCATATCTCTGTTCACATAGGGGTATAGCTCAGTTGGTAGAGCACTGGTCTCCAAAACCAGGTGTCGTAGGTTCGAGTCCTGCTACCCCTGCCAAAAGAAGCATCCGCGCAGTTGCTGCTCGGGCGCTTCTTTTTTTGTGGTGGAGTTGATTGGCTGATACACCCTGTAACCGAATTCACAAAATCTAAGCCGCAATAATACCTTCGAGCCGAATCGCCAGGCTTCCGGCGTATTGTCTGGTGGCTTCGGCGGCCATGTAGTGGCGCGGTACGGCGTGCTTGGCCGTGTTGTATCCATGGGCTTCTGCCCAATCACTTGGCCACGGGCCAAGAACTAAGTTGGACTTGGTGGGGTCATTCTCTGAAACCATGAGTGTTAAGGTATGTTTGTGGCGTTTCATTGTGTAATCCCAGCTACTAGCATGGAATCCAGTTTCGGGCGATGGCAGACTGTAGAAATCGCCGGCCGTATAGACTGTATCGTCCGTTTCCAAGACACGTGCTGCATAGTTAGTCGGAATAACAAGATCACTGGATCCTGTGCGTGTTACTTTATAGAGTCGGGGAGATTGAGACTCCAACTTACGTCTTGGAGGCATAGGTGCTGTAGCATCCCAGGTCTCTATTGCTACCTTGCTGTCTGTGACTTCCCCCTCCAGGACCACTACTTCTCCCCAAAAACTGTGCGTGTGCTCGTCGCTGAGCGTGACGACTGTCTCGACCGGGTCAGGTTGCCATTCTTCAGTTTTCCAATCGTGCAGGCACGTGCCGATTCCAAGAGGAAAAGTCCGAAAACTGAGGGCGTGACTTTGCGGTCTTTGATCTTCTGGGACTTCTACCGTGCCATCTGCAATTTCTACCAACCAGGGTAAAATAAGCCCTGCGAACCGCTTACGTGGCCAACCTTCCCTAAAGGCGGCTTTTACTGCGCTGTATCGTGTATAGTCTTCGCCGTTTGGTCCGTATAGTCGTGTTGTAGTTATCACGGTGCTTACTCGTAGTTATATATTGTTGTTGGCTATTCTACTACTCCTGACTTTTTGCGCAACAGTCGCGCTCGCGAACCATCTCTTGCCACGTATCTGATACCACAGCGAAGGAGCGCAGCGATCCTGTCCCAGGCCAGGAAATTGTAGTCTTTTCAAGCCGCGTCGGGCTGACTTTTTCACTGCCAATCACTATAAACTAGCATTTTGCCGCATTGGTTAGAATACGTCGATCTCATCTGTATCCCTGAATCACGACGAATTGCTAACTAGTTAAATATAAAGTATAATATGCGATTATGACGGGTGAAAAAATACCAACAATCGTTGAGCTTAACTCTCGCAATGAGCTCACTCGCTTACAGGCTGCTGCTCAGACGTTAGGCGACATAACACTAAGTATTCACATCGCGACACGAGCAGCAAACTAAGCATTGTCGGCATGGTGCATTTTG
>CAZDTZ010000014.1:0-37655 GCA_964508535.1 uncultured Candidatus Saccharibacteria bacterium | reverse complement strand
CGTTTAATTTTATTAAGATTAAGCATATTCCCTACCCTTTCTTTCTAATATACTTTTGCGTCAGGTCACTTCTTGCCAGGAAGTAACGCTTATGCTTGACGTACCAATTGTAACACTAATTTGAACGTTTCTTACAACATTTCCCACCGTCCCTGTTGCGGTGACCGTACGAGTCGTGCCAGTGACGACAGTTACGGTGTACGTGCAGTTGCCAGCACCCAAACTCAGCGCGCCCGAATTGGTGCTGAAGGCGATGTTGTCGTGAATTTGTTGCATCGCTTCGTCGGCACAGGCATTTGCCAGGCCACGTGCTTGGCTCGATTGCGCGCTCAGGCCGGCTTCACGCTGGCGATCGGTGCCCACCATTAATAATGTTAAGGATATAGCCGTGGCTGCCGCGCCAACAATCAGCACGAACATCAGCGCAATATAGCCGGATTGTGCTTTAGTTTTGACACGCATTAGTAACGCACCTCCGCCGAATCAGTGAATGTCTTCACGTAGTCGTATTCGTTTTTGTTGTCGGGGTTTAGGCGGCCGAGGGTAAAGCTAATCTGCACGATACCGTTCGTGCCTGAACGCGTCAGGTTTTTGAAGGTGAGGCTGGTTATGGTCATCGACGTGCTGCTGAGCGAGACCGCTGCCCCCGCCCCCTCCTTTACTTGCAACGTGGAACCACTCAGGTTGAATATGGTCGGACTCAGCGCACCGGTTGGCACAACTAACGTTAACGAGGCACCGCTACCCGCCGCCGCAGGGGTGGTAATTGAAGTGGCGTTGCGTATGGTTTGGGTCATGTAGTCCATCATGTACGCGCCCTGTTGGTCAACTTCGGTGATGGTTTGATTTTTGATGCGCGAATCGGCAATAGTTGCGAAAAAATACGTGACTGCTAGCAGCAAGCTACTCACAATCGCCACGTACAAAAGCAGCTCGATAAGTGTAAAACCTTTTGCGCGATTTATTTGTAGCCGATGCTGTTTACGGAATATACGCATGTTATTTTCTCGTAAAGGTTAAGAAGCGCTGCGTCGTTGATATGCTAGAGGCGGCGACCACGTCAAATGAGGTATTGTAGGCCACGCCGTTGATCGTGCTCGTCGTACCCGTCACATCCACGGTCTTGGCCAGGGTCATGGAAGAAATGGGCGAACCAACAAGGTTGATAACCTGAAACTCGCCGGTCGTACTGTTGGTGCCTATAAATGCATATTTATTGGTAATATCAACGGCAAGATCCTGGACGGTGCCTACAGACGTGAACGTCGTAAGCCGTGCCGGAGCCGTTGGCGTTGCGACGTTTACGGCATCGACTATCGTGCCCATCCCCAAGAGTATCGTTGTGCCAAAACCGGTAATAGTGAGCGCCGACAGGTTCGGCGATGCGGCGTTATAGGTAGCCCCACCGCTCATCGTTGGGGCAGTAGGAGTAGCAATGTTGATAATTAACATCTCTTGGGAAGTATTGCCGGTTGCCACATACGCAAAGTTGCCAGAGACGTATACCTCGTTCGTCTGAATGCCGGCATCCAACCCACCCGCAACAAAAGCTGTGGCAGGCGTGGAAACGTCGACAACAGTAAATTCATTGGCGCCGGCGGTGCCGCTCAAATTGCGTGTGAGATAGGCATAGTTGCCAGATACATATACCCCATTGGCCGACACCGCACCGATCAAGCTCACTGCCTTGGTGAGGGTTGGTGCAGCCGGGTTGGAGATGTTGATGATTTCAAGCCCGCTGGTGTTAGTCGCGGTTGTTACATACGCAAAGTTGCCACTCACAAAAATATTAGTAGGAATGCCGCCGCCAAACGTAGTAGTACTCGTAACACTTGGCGAGGCAGGATTGGAAATGTTGATGACCACAAAGTTGTTGGCCGCAGTGCTCAACACTTCATAGGCATAGATGCCCTGTGTCGCCACCTTGACACCGGTGGTCGCCGGGTTGGCCGACCCGGTCGTAGATGTAGCTGTCCACTGCAGAATATTGGCCGGCCACGTGCTGAATTCGGCTGTGGATGTCACGCTGCCCGTGGTGCCGTTGATCCGCGTCCAGGTTACGGTTACCAGGATATTTTGACGGTTGGTGCCGCCCGCACTGACTGCAACTGTTCGCTTAAAAATGCCGGTAGTGTCGAATGCACCGCTGGTTATCCAGGTACCAGCGCTCTGGGCTAAGCCGTACGTATTACCATTTACTAAGTTGGCGGCCGCGGCATCGTGAATATTACGAGCGGCCTGGACGCCTTCATCGGCTATTTGGATCGCCCGGGCGCGGTCACCAGAGTCGGCAGTCGAGCTACGGCCATATACGATTGCACCGAGTAAGCTGGTAGCGAGCGTGCCAAACACAGCCACAGCGAGCAATATCTCGATGAGCGAGAACCCCTGCTCACGGGGCGCTAGTCGCCGCATGAGGCGCAATTTAATATGAAACCATACCTTTAGCATTGATTGTAATTACCTTTGTATCACTCGCTGAACTGGTTAATGTAATCGTACCTGTAGCGTTCGGAAGAGCGGTAAATTCTGCAAATTGCACCTCACTCAGGCCACTGGTCGATGTAATGGAGTCGGGCATATCGATAGTCTCATCAAAGGCTGTGTTGCGGCCCGCAAAATTTGTGCCCTGGAATAGCGTAATCATGCCTCCGGCGATCTCCACGCTCCAGGGGTTACTATAATTAGCTGCACGAGCGTAGGCTTCGGCGCGACGCAACGTACCGGCCAGTTGCTCGGCAGTCACTTCCAAATCATTACGCCGCACGAACGACTCATATACAGGGAGCGACAAACCAATCAACAGCGTCATGATGCCGACCGTCAGCATCATTTCGATCAAGGTAAAGCCATGCTGGCTTTTTGCTGGTGGCTGGCTCATGCGCCGTTTAAGCCTCCCACTAGTTTATAGATTGGTAAAATGACAGCTATAGCTACGCCCATGACGCCGCCCGCCACCAGCACGAGTAAGATTGGCTCCAACGTCGTTTCCAGGTTTTGAGTGGAGATATCGGCCTTTTCTTCGTAAATTCTGCCTACGTCGCGAAGGGTTTCAGGCAACGAGCCTGAGCGCTCCGAGGCAAAAATCATCTGTTGGACAGATGGCGGCAATAACAAATTACTGTGTTTATATTTGGGCAAGCTGGCGCGAAACCCGTAGCCGTCGTCGAAAGAATCGTGCATATAATGGTAAAACTTTTGGTACCGTTGCGCCGTGGTGGCGTGCTCTAGTAGTTCTAGAGCCTGCGTCACACTCAGGCCAGCCTCCAGCAACGTGCCAAGCAGGTAGCCAAAACGAGCGACTTCGACCTCGTACAACAATTTGGAAACGCCAGGCGTATGGAAAAGTATCGTGTTTCCCAAATGCTTGGTTTTGGGCGCACCGAATAAAATATACATGGCCACGCCAAACACGACAAAAATGGTCGGCATCGCCCACAGCCCGTCGTTCTTCAAAAAGAGGCCAATCCTAATAAAAAACTTGGTTATTGGCGGCAAAGCTAAGTTCAGCTGCGAGAACGTCGCGCTCAGACGCGGTAGCAAGAACCAGGCCACGGCCAGACCGACAACGGCCGTTAACCCCAGGACGAACACCGGGTACAGCAAGGCCGACTTTACTTTGGAGCGGAAGATGCGTTGTTTTTCCTCCTGCTTGGCCGCCACCTCCAAGTTACCGACCAGTTTGCCCGAGCTTTCGCCAAGCCGTACCAGCGCCAACGTTTGCTCGGCGGCAATACCACTACGCTCCAGTGCTTTCCACAGTGGAACGCCATCGTCGGTATCCCTGCGCATCTGCTCCATGGTTGCTTTAAGCTGGCGCGAGTTACTACTATCTTGCAAGGATTGCAGCGCTTCACCGACCGGCACCGCCGCCTTTAGCAAAAGTGCCAGGTTGGAGATAAGATACTCTCGATCTTTAGCTGGTATGTGATACTTGCGCGCCTTAGCAGGCCCCCTCATTTGCGGCCGCGCTACGCCTGGCTGCTCCCGCGAAAAAGAAGGCTGCTGGAGCGTTGGCTGTGTTACTGCTTGCTTTTTATTCTTGGGCGACATGGACGCTCTCCGGCGGTTCAACCACACGCAACACTTCAGCGAGCGTCGTCAAACCACTTTTTACTTTGGCGATGCCGTCGTCAAACATCGGGGCGCTCCCTTGCTTGTGCGACAAATTGGCGATGTCACGGGTCGAGGGACGCTTTAGGATCAACTCCTGCATGTCCGGCGTTACTTCAATAATCTCAAACAGGGCAGTACGGCCTTGGTAGCCACTGCCTGCGCACACATTGCAGCCCTTGCCGGCGTACACGTTATCATGTGCCGCGAAATAACGGGATAGGCCTTGTGGTGGATTCTGGAGAGTCGCAAGCGCCTCGTGTGCGGGCAAACTATAGCGGCAACGGTTGCATATCTGGCGCACGAGACGCTGGGCAATCACAATCTCTAGTGTCGATGCCAACAAAAATGGTTCGATGCCAAGGTCGATCAGACGCGGAATAGCCGTGGCAGCATCGTTAGCATGAAAGGTGCTCAACAGCAGGTGACCGGTTAGCGCGGCATTAACACTAATTTCGGCTGTTTCTTGGTCGCGGATTTCGCCCACCAAAATAATGTCCGGGTCTTGGCGAACAATGGCTCGCAGCCCTTTGGCAAAAGTCATATCCGATGCTTCGCGCACCTGAATCTGGTTAATGCCGACTATTTTGTACTCCACCGGATCTTCGATAGTCGTAATGTTGACATTCGGCTTGTCGAGCAGCTTGAGCAAGGCATACAGTGTCGTTGTCTTGCCTGAGCCAGTCGGCCCAGTGGTTAGGATCATGCCGAACGGCTTGGCTGCAGCGGTCTCGAACTGACGGCGGTGAGCATCGCTCAAACCAAGGCCAGCCAGTGAAAAGCCCTGAACATACGAGCCCAGTACGCGCATCACCACTTTTTCGCCCTCTACGGTCGGCACCAACGAAATGCGCAAATCAGTAACCGACTGGCCGTCAGTACGCTGGATCGTACCATCCTGTGCGCTAAAATGCTCGTCGATGCGCATACCACTCTCCACCTTGATGCGGTTGAGGATGTTCTCATAATATTCCGTGGGCACGATGCCGGCTTCGCGCAAGCTGCCGTCCACACGGAAACGCACGACTACGCCATCTGGTTGTGGCTCCAGGTGGATGTCCGAAGCCCGGTAACTGAGGGCGTCCTTAATAATTTCATCTACCAACTCGGGCGCAATACGCGTGCCCTCGGCGACAATGTGCGAGAAACGGGTCTCGAGCGGCTGCTCGTACAGCGAGAATGCTGTCTCAATATACTCTGGCAGCGTGTAGGCAAGATGTACTTTTTTACCCTTAAACAGCGGCTCTACGACGCCTAAATCAACCTTTTCCGGCGTGTCGGTTGCCACGAACGCCGTTTGCTCATCCGCGTGGAAGAATACAACACGGTTAGCGCGTGCCACCTCCTCCGGGATCGCCGAAACTTGGTCGCGTCCGACTTGGTTCGTAGCAAGGTCGGCGTATGGCATATTGTGAGCTTCGGCCAAGGCCTGGCCCAGCAATGGTTTGCTAAGAACCTGTGCACGAATCAAATAATCGAGATAGCCAGCCGTATCCTTGGCTGCTGCCTCGGCGGCTTGACTGTCTGCTTCGGCAATATAGCTTTCCTTAAGCAGTATCGATTTTACTTTAGCGATGTCCGGATACATGCCCCACCCCTACTGACCTTATCCTAAGATCTTCTTGACCTCATCAACGATCATCGACAACGATGTATCAGATTTAATAAAAAACTTCAGGGCGCCGAGCGACAAAACGCGCTCTTCGTCTTGGCTCTGGCTGAGGTTGGACAGGACGAACACGATTGGCATGGCACCTTTTTGCTGCAAGTGAGTCAGCACCTGGAAACCATCCATGATTGGCATAATTAAGTCCAGTAGCAAAATGTCGAACTGTTGTGAGGCAAGCAAATCAATGCACTCCTGGCCATCAGAGGCTACAGAAACGTCAAAGTTCTCGTGCTGCAACTTAAGCGCAAGCGCATGCGAGAGTGGTTTTTCATCTTCGGCGATGAGAATTCTTTTTGGGGTACTAGGCATGCTGTTCTCCATCTGGGTGAGGTTCTTCGCTTGCCGGCGTTGCCGGTGCGGGTGCATCCGCAGGAGCTGGGTCTGTAGCTGTCGGCGGGCTTGGAGGTTCAACCTGACTTTGGCCTTGCGACGGATCCGGTGCTGGATCTGGCGTAGGGACAGATGCCGTTGGCTCGTCGGGCTGCGCTGTTTGCCCGCCTGCTGTAGGTGGTTGCGCAGAAGCTGCTTCGCTAGGGTCTTCGATAAAGCCGCTGATCATCGCGATAATCTCGTCCAATCGATATTCTGCTTTCAGAATATACTTCTTGGCGCCAAGGGCCAGCATATTGTGCACTTTATCCGGGCTTGCAGAGTTGCTGACCACCAGAACCGGAATGTTTGCCCACTTGGGATTGTTTTTGAGCTCTTGCATAAAGCCCAGACCATTCATGTCCTTTAGGTAATAATCGAGCCATACAGCGTCGGGCATCTCGTCCATATTGGTGAGATAATCGACTGCCTGCTGCCCACTAGCACACGAAACAACATCCATATTAGACAATTTGAGTTTCTTCGTAATTGCCTGTAACAGAAGAGTTTCGTCTTCGACTACCATAATTGTTGGCGATTGTTTTGACATAGTCTTACTGTACCATAAAGCTTATTGTTGACTGAAGCGCATACCGCGCGTATCTATGTTTACCCATCGAGTGTAACCTCCCCTGCCTTAGCTTTCATACCGCTTAACGGAATCGTAAACCAGAACGTCGTGCCCTTGCCTTCTTCGCTCTCGAACCATATTTTGCCACCGGAAGATTCGATAATTGATTTTACCAGGTACATGCCCAAGCCAGTGCCGTCGGTTTCAACTTTGGCAACATTGGCGGCGCGGAAAAACTTCTGGAACATCTTGGTCTGCTCCGCCTTGGGGATACCGTAGCCGTTGTCCGAGACCTGCGACACGACATCGTCGCCTTTACGCGACACAAACACTTCTATTTCGCCGCCCTTAGGCGTGTACTTGATGGCATTACTGAGTAAATTGAGGTACACCTGACCGATAAGACGCTGGTCGATGTTAATTTTAGGCAACTCTTTGTGGACACTAATAACCAGCGTTTGCTGGCGTTCGAGGGTCTTTGCCTTGAGATCGTTGACGATGCCGGAGACCAGTTCTTGTAGATCGGTTGGCTTAGGATCGATGATGATTCTACCGGACTCGATACGCGAAATATTAAGCAGCGAGTTAACTAGCTCGATCATGCGCTGCGTGGAATCGGCGACGTTTTGGGCGAACTCTTCTTGCTCGGGGTTCAGCTTGCCGGCGTCGCCAGACAGCAACATCTCGCTAAACCAGCGAATAGCCGAGAGCGGCGTACGCAACTGGTGTGAAGCAAGCGAAATAAACTCGGTCTTCATGCGGTCGACTTCTTTTTCTTTGGTGATGTCACGAACAATCTCGATGCCGCCGATTAACACACCGTTTTGCAACACTGGGGTGGCCGTCAAGTTGAGTGCCCGCTTGGTTCCGTCGGCGTTGATGCGCCTGACAGTGCGATTTGTCTTTTGCGACGTAGTCAGAGCAATCTGCAAAGGCCGATCAGTTGCTGCAAGGGGTTGGTCGTTCTCGTCATACAGTTTGTACACCTCTGAGGCGCGCTTGCCAAACATAGCCGTGCGATCGACGCCTAACAGCGATGCGGCGATGTCATTAATCAACAGGATGTAGCCGGCGTTGTCGGTAACAAGCATGCCCTCGCCGACGCTGCCCAGGATGGCGTCGTCTTTTGCCTTGGCGTTAGCCAATTCTTGTAATTTTGCGTCCAGCGACTTTGTACGTTCGACCACTTTCGCTTCGAGTGCCCGATACGACTCGGACAGCTGGGTGGTCATCATGTTAAACGCCGTAGCTAGGTCGCCAATTTCATCATGGGCATTGGTAGTAATCCGCTGAGTGAAGTCTCCGGCAATGATTCGGCGTGTTTTTTCGGTTAACAATACAATCGGGCTTGTGAAAAGGCGTGACGAGAAAATGGCGATGAGAATAACTGCCGTCAACGAGAACAACAAGATAACTAGGACTGTTTTGCGTAGCCCTGTGAGTGGCGCATTAATCTCGGCTTTGTCTGTCTTGACAACCAATGTCCACTGCGTGCCAGGCACACTACGTGACGAGCTGAGCACCTGCTGCTGTCGATAATCGGCAAAGTTAAGGGGGTCGGCGGGCTGCAATGCCGCGCTTGGATCGTACCGCAAGGGCGTGAGGTATTGCGCCTTACCGGTGTCTGTTTTACGGGTTAGGTACGACTCGCCCGTAGTCCCGAGCTCTGAGTAATCTTTAGTGATCGCCAAATACGGGGCGGTCGAGGCTTCTACAATAACCACGCCAAGGGTCTGGCCCTTAAGTGTTACGGGGCCGGTAAGGTATTGGTTGAGCTCGTGGTTTTTACTGGTAAAAAAGATGTTGATTGATGATCCCTCATGGCCCGCGCTAAACACTTCTGCCTTGGAGTAGTCCGCCCCCACGCTTGAGTCGTCCGTCGAAGCAATGACTTTCCCTATTGGGCTTGCTACGTGTATGGCATGAAACGCTGCTTGGCTAGTCAAAATAGTCTGTAACACCTGGTCCAGGCTTTTTTGCGATGCTACGCTGGGCTTGGCGTTATATTGGCCAAGTGTTGTTAGTAGCTGCGCGTTGTTTAGTACGCCTTTTAACTCGGCGTTGGTTTGCTGATTGACGTCAGAGAGTCTATCAACCTGGTGCAGTGCGATGTTGTTGAGCCCTTGTTGGATCTGGTCACGAAGTGCATGCTGAGTTGTTATCAACACAGGAAAACCAACAGCCACAAGAGGGAGTAAGGACGTGGCCAAGATAATAAGCAGTAATTTTTGCGCGACCTTCATCAGAAATGTACGATTGCCCCCCTAAGATCTTGTCGTTACCTACAAGTATACTGCTTGCGCTTTACACCGACAAGCTTGGTTATTTTTTGGTCATCGTCTCTGCGGGCAGCAGCACCGAGAAGGTCGTACCTTTGCCTTCCACGGATTCAAATGACATACGACCCCCCACATACTCTGCGAGCGTATGCACGATAAACAGCCCCAGCCCCGTGCCATCAGTATCTTTGTTGCGAATGTTGCTGGCTCGGAAGAATTTGGTGAGTATCTTGGACTGCTCCGCCTTGGGGATACCGTAGCCGCTATCGCTGACCGTGATGAGGACGCTACTGTGACTACCCTGGTGTATCTTGTCGTCAGCCGGCTTGATGGCAACAGTAACACTGCCGCCAGATGGCGTATATTTGATTGCGTTAGCGAGCAGGTTGCTAAGGATTACTTTGCAAACAGATATATCGAACCGCACAACGCCCAAGTCTGAGGCGTAGTGTTCGGCAATCTTCAATTTCTTGTGGGCCGTATGCTCCGCCAGTTGCTTGGCCAGTACTTTGTGACAGAGCTCCGCCAAATCGACTGGTTCGGGCCGTATCTGCACATTGTCTAGTTCGAGGCTCGAAACCATGAGCATGTCTGCAACTAGGGCTGCCATCCTCTCATTGCTTTGCTCAATCTGTTGGATGTGTTGACGCTGTTCGGCGGTGAGGTTGGCTGCGTCATCCAATAATAGCTCAGTCAACCAGGCGATAGCCGATATTGGCGTACGCAGCTGGTGCGATCCAACTGTCACGAACTCGGTCTTGGCACGCTCGACTGCACGCTCCTCAGTAACATCCCGGAACGTAATCAACGTCCCCTGCACACGGCCGCCGACAGTGATGGACTGTGCCACGATCATCGCCGGAAAACTCGACCCGTCCTTGCGGCGGTAGCCCAGTGCCCGGGCTGAGCCCGCCTGCTTCACCACCTGCCCTTGTGCATCGACCATTGGCACCGTGTCCATAAAGCGTTTTGAAGCCAAATCCGTAAATTTCCAGCCAAGCATTTTTTCGGCGGCGGGATTCATCATAATGATCCGGCCATCATTATCAATTGCTAGCACGCCTTCGTTGATAATCGCCAGCACTGTCTCGGCTTGGACTTTCTCTGCGCGTAACGCCCGCTTGCTTGCGCGCGTACTCTCTTGGAGCGTTTCACGCGAGCGCTGATACACGTATACGCCGACGGCGACCACAAGGACACTCGCCAACAACTGCCTCACTTCGATAAATGTGTAGGCAATTGTTATAACCGACAGCTGCGCCAACAATACAGTCAGGCCAGTTGCCCCAAATAACCCCATCATCCACCACATCCCCTGCTTCTTGCCCGCTAAAAAGAACGCGGCAACCGGGAACACGAAAAACCAAAACACGCCTGTGCCTTGGGTGCCGCCAGTCTCGAGCATCACCACCAGCATGACAATCACTCCTGCCAAGAAGCTATTACGCGCCAGGATAATATTGTGCGTCAGACGCAGCCCAAGTACATTTAACGCCATGACGCCGGCACCGGTAAGTTCTAGGTAGCCGACAATAAAATTACGCTCACTAAAGATGTGGAGCAAGCCAAAAAGCGTCAGTGAGCAAAACGCCAACAACGTGTATGCATTGATTACGTACACCTGGCCCGGCACGCTTGCGTTGGCAGGGTTAAAACCACCAGACATAAGGTTGCCCCAAAGGCGCCCCAGTCGGCCGCCGTAATTCACGAAGCACCTCCGCTGTACAACGGCGCCACGACGTAGAAGGTAGTACCCGCCCCTTCAGTCGATTCGAACCACACCCGGCCGCCCATTTTTTCGACGATCTCTTTGACAATATATAGACCCAGCCCTGTGCCCTCAACGTTAAGTCGCTGGACGTTATCAGCGCGGTATAACTTGGCAAAAATCTTGGGCTGCGCATCCTTGGGTATCCCGTAGCCGGTGTCCTGCACCGAGAAATACCAATGCTGGCCAGTGCTATGCAGATTTGCTTTCGCCAAATCGGCTGCCTTTGCCGGACGGAGTGTGACACTTACAGAACCCTTTGCCGGCGTATATTTAACCGCGTTGCTCATGAGATTCTGGATAATCATGCGTAGTTGTTTGGGGTCGGCCACGACTTGCGGCACGGGGCGAAGATTAGCCACAAACTCAAGGTGCTTCTCGCGTATCCCAACCGCCAACTCTTTTTGCAGGCTGTCGATAAGTGCAGTTATATCGGTAGACACCGGCTTACCGGCCAGTTTGCCGACTTCAAGGCGCGAAACATCAAGCAACGAGTTAACAAGGTCGATCATGCGCTTATTGCTATCAAACACTTGATTCATATATTCGCGTTGAGCCTTATTGAGTTTGCCTGCGTCGCCATTGAGCAGCATCTCGCCAAACCAATTAATAGCACTTAGTGGCGTACGCAGCTGGTGGCTCGCAAGCGACACAAACTCGGTCTTGGCTTTGTCTAACTGGTAGTCTCTAGTCACGTCGCGGAATACGACGATCGCGCCTTCGATATTGTGCTTGGCATCATGGATTGGCGCTGCAGAGTCGGCAACCGGTACACGCGTGCCGTCCTTACGGACGAGCACTGTGTGATTACTCATAGAGGCCAAATGCCCGGCAAGAGCCCTGTGAACGAAGCTGTTGTTTGGCCGGCCGTTTTTTTCGAGCTCAAACTTGAGCACCTCATCATATTTTTTGCCAAGAACTTCGGCCTCGGTATAGCCGCTAATATGCTGAGCGGAGGGATTGAATAGGGTAATGCGCTGTTTCGTGTCAACCGCGAACACAGCGTCGCCAATGCTGGACAAGATTGCGCTGCTCTTTTGGTCGCTTGCAACGGCACGGTTACGCTCGTTGGCTAGGTCTTCCGTCAGGCTATCGGCCAGTTCGAAGCCCTGCCGGCGCGCGCGGGTTTGCAACACAAAAATGACGAACAAGAGCAAAGAAAAAATCTGGCCACCAATCAAAATAGTCCGTGGCAAGACACTCTGGCTGGAGCTGATACCAAAATTATTGGGCGCGGACAGACGCAAATCCCAGGTATGGTCAGCGACGGGCACGGTTATCAGACGCGAGAATGCGGTATCTTTCTCCGGGCCGCCTTTGCTCGATGAGTATACGGAAACATGATCCATAGTGTCGGAAATTGATGCGTTGATGCCGCCCAATATACTTTTAGACGTAAACGTATGCGCGAAAAAACTCCGGTAGTCGAACACTGCGTTAACGAACCCGATCGTGGGGTGGCCGGGGAGCTTGTACGAACCTTTGCTCGAAGTAGGGATGGTGATGAAAAAGCCCTTTGTCGCCGGCGAAGTCTGGGACGCAGCAAAGGCTAACGTACCAGAAGAAACAGGTACGCCAGTGGCATCGGCCTTTTGAAAAGCCACCAAACGACTAGGCGTTGACCCTAGGTCGCTACCGCCCGGTGTGGCAGAAGTTGCAGAATAGGTAACTATGTAGTGAGTAGTGCTGGCACTTTTTGCTGTAATGGCAAAGCCTGGATTGCCGCCAGGATACAAACTCGTGTCGGCACGGTGCTTTGCGACAAAGGCAGGCAAATCTTTTTCCTGCACCTTAGAGATAAAGCTCAATGCACGTAAGCCAGGATATGTCGTACTAAGGTTGATTGAATTGTAATACGCTTGAAACTCCCCTTGGTCGACAAAGTCGCTGGAAACAAATAGCCCTTTAAACCCATATAGCGCATCTTTGTATGCCTGCACTCGTTGGCCAAGGACGGCTTCAATCTCATCACCGCGAGCAATAAATGATGAAGAAGAATTGGCCTTGTTGTGGGTAACAGCCTGTGTCCAAGCACCATAGGCTGCTACCTGTACGAAGATAAGTGACGCCACAAGTAACCAACCGATACGGGTCACTCCGCCAAATATGTTACCGACGTGTTTATACAGCACCAGCACCACAAGCGTGCAACCAACAATGAAGAACGCAACAGCAAGGTTGAAAGCCATGACAAAGCTGCCGCCTATCCCATATATAAAATCGTGTGCATACAGCTGCCCAAATATATTGAACAAGCTCAGACTTATAATTGTTGCACCTAGTACGTATTGGAACACTCGGACGAACAACTTTTTAGTGCCCACCGTAAACGGCGACAGACCAACGGCGATAAAACAAAGCCCGGCAGAATCTGCCGTTTGGGCGAAGGTGCTCGTCGCCACAACGTGATCACCAAAAAGCGCGTGACTAATGCTTGTCAGTAATGCTAAAACGCCAATCACAATGCCAAATACGCCAGCTAGTTTCAGCTGTTTGAGTTTGCCAAGCCAATAACAAATAAACCCGTAACCCGTAACTACTAAGCCCAACGCTGCGATCGGGTTCATCGGCTTCAACGATGGCACGCCGCTCCTCAAATACGGATTGTGCATATACCACCCCATCAGTGCCGCCAGCCCTATCAAAGCAATAATGATTCCCGACACCATGCTCACTGAAGGACGTGGTCTTTGCGGGCGCCCAAGGCCCTCAAGCCAAGCACGAGCCTGCCGTTCGCTGGTAAAAAACCGAATGTTAGCATTGTTGTTGGTAATGCGGAGCATGTACATGGCCATGCTCATTACTCCAGGATTGCCAACCACTGCGGACGCGTCGCTTGGCAGGTCAAGCAGTTTCTTACCTTCAAGCCGCGCCTCGCTTGTGCTATCGCTAATTTTGAGGAAATGGATATTGGTTAGGAGCAGTACCTTTTTGCCTTGGGCGCGCAAAGCCTGTGTATGTTTGAGTAACTCAACCGCCAGCGCTCGTGTATCGTCGGCCGTTTGCTTCCCACGCAAAACAGTAACCACCACCCCTTTACTGTCGGTCGTGACCGTATTGTGCGCCTGGTCATCCGCCGGTTTGCCCATTCTCCTTATGGTAATCTGTGGCGGCTACAACGTCAACTACTGCTGGCACCACAAGGATGCATAAGTCGGTAACTCAGCCGCGTAGTAGGCGTCCCAGTCAGGAAACATCAGATTTACGCCCATCGAGATTGCCTTGGTGCCGCTGGAGTTGGCAAACGACCACGTGTCATAGCCTAAGGTTTCACCTTCGTGCCCATAAATTCGTTGGTTGCAGCCGTCTGGCGCATCAACATTCTGCAGATCCCAACTCCAAATGCCAAGACCAGCGCCAAACCCGGGAGGGAACAACCCTTCGGGCAATGTAATAGGTACTGTCGTCTTCATCTGAGCCGTTAGGTTTGCGGGTAACAAGTGGCCACCTACCAGGGCTGCCATAAAGGTGTTGAGGTCGCTCTGATCGCTGATCATCGCCCCGGTTGCCCATAAGAAACTGGGATTGTAATTGGTCCAGTCATCAGTATATTGTTGGAACGGCTGGCCAACAATTGGGTTGCCATCGGCATCCACACGATATGAGTAACCGTTGGCGTGGAGGCCAGGGATAACGGTGCTCGTTGTTGGGAAAGTGGTGTCCGCCAAATGTAGTGGCGTAATAAACCGAGTTTGGATCTGGTGTTGAATAGTGTCGTGTGTGACCGCTTGGACAACCATGCCAACAAGCACAAAATTAGTGTCAGAATATTCTGCCTGATTTGGCGGCAACTGATGGCGCGTTTGGTTAGCTATCAGGTTCACAAGTTGTTGTGGCGTCCATTGCTTGTAGCGACTGACTGTGCCGCGCGAGATCTGATAAATAAGCGAGTTGCTATCGGCCTCCAGATAATCAGGCACACCAGAAGTATGGTTGAGTAGTTGCTTAACCGTCACCTGGTTGGCGTAGGGCAGAATGCCCGGCACCCAGTGCCCGAGCGTGTCATTGAGGTTTAACTTGTGCTCGGCTACCAGCTGTAAAGCAACCGCACCGGTAAATGACTTCGTGACACTGGCAATACGAGTTTTCATATTGGCCTGTGTTGGCGCGTTTGTTTGCAAGTTAGCGATGCCGGCAGCACCAGTATTGCCATCAGAGTCGACGGCCCATGCACCGGGAAAACCACCTTGCACAATTCGATCCATGCCATTCTGCAAATACGGCGAGCCGTTCGCAGCAACTGCCCCAGGTGCCATGCCAAGACACAAGAGCACGGCTACCAGTATCATGCTACTACCAGAAACCACCAGCTGCCGCAAAAAACGCTGATTTTTGCGTAAGATATTTGCCATAGTCACCCCCCTTATGGTTTTATACATACATATATATCATACGTTCTTACTACAAAAAAGGTGTCGTAGGGGCTTGCACTAACCGTATAGTTGCATTAACACATTACTGGGGGGCATAGATGAGCACTATAAAAAAGCTTAGAGTTACGTTGGTGGCTATTATATTGGCTGCGGTTGGCGTAGGAGCCTTGTGGTTATTGGTACCGTCGCCCGCAGGCGCAGACAAGGGTGAATTCTACTCACCGATCGGCACACCCGTAACACTCGTCGACCTGATGTTCGCATTAGGCGGTGGCCTATTGTTCTTGCGTGCGCTGCGCAATTTCAAGCAAGAGCTCAAGCCTGCCTACCGTCTCATTTCTTACGCACAGTTTGGCGTCGGCCTGTGCACCATCATCTTCCCGATCATCGAATATTACAACCTTTGGGAGAATGTCTGGTTCAATATGGCATCCTACCTCTCCTACCTGTTAGGCAGTGTTCTTATGTACTTTGGGGCCCGTCGTTTCTACAAAATCTTACAGTTAAAGAGCTGGGTTACATCGCTGCCAATTATTGGTGGCGCAACACTGGTCGCCTGGGTGGCCCACGTTTTTATACATCACGCACCTTGGTCGGGTGGACTGCTTACTAACAACCAGTATAATATCTTCGAACTTGCAGTCGTTATCCCGGTCATCGGATACGCTATTACTGCATACATGGCGCTCAGGATCCGTCACCAGGCAGGCGCCGAATATGGAAAGTCTTTTGGTTGGCTGGCCACCGGGCTACTCCTCCAGTTCAGTAGTGCAGCATCTATACTGATCCTCGATGTTGTCGGCTATGATAACTGGTATTTCAACAGTCGTATGTACGAGCTTCCGACGATCGCAGGAGATTTTGGCCTGCTTATTGGGGCGTATTACTTTAATACCGTTGGACTAGGTGCGACCAGCAACGTTGCGTGGTGGCGACGACTCTTTGGCGGTTCGTCACACGCTGTAACGTCATTTGATATTATTACGTATACCGCAAGCAAGGTCTCGGACCTCAGCAAAGTTAAGTCTTACCTCGACACCATGCGCCACATGACTGCCGCAATGCAGCCCGCTACAACGCTCTCCACCCAAGACCAACAATCGTTATGCGGTGTTTATCTAGGGGTCGAGCACTACCTCGTGACCTCAGACCCGCTACGCACCTACGACAAGGAAGCGTTGCGCACAGACATTAGTAACCGCTTCCGGCTCGGCTCTGGCACAGACCCCACTTTCTGGCACATGGTGGCTTCCCACACGAACGCAGAATAGTAAAAGCACGCGCCGGCTGTGACTGCAGTCACAGAATACCGCCCAATATTACCCTATAGTGGCGCGCATGAAGCAACGCAGCATATACAACATCATGGCCGTCGGTGGAGTCATTGGCATGGTGGCAGCCTTTTTACAAACCCTCGAAAAATTAACACTCCTCAAAAACTCGCATGCCATTCTGGCGTGCAACTTTAACAGCGTTTTTAGTTGTAGCAACGTGCTCAATGCGTGGCAAAGCTCGGTCTTTGGGTTCCCGAACTCTATTATGTGCCTAGCGCTTTTCACTATATTCGGAAGCGTCGCTCTGGTCGGACTTTCTGGCGGTACGCTCACTCGCGGCTTACGGCTCGGTATCCAGTCTCTATCGCTATTTACACTTGGCTTTGCACTCTGGTTTTTGGGTGAAAGTATCTACGTCATCAACGCGCTGTGTGTTTTCTGCATCTTCTGTTTCGCCGGCTTATTGCTAGTTAACTGGGGTTGGCTACGGCTGAATGCTGCCGACCTGCCCATTGGCGAACGGGGGCGGACAGTTTTAGCACAAGCCATCGCAAAGGGTGGCGATATATTCGGTTGGTTTGTGCTAGCCGCCCTGCTCGCGTTTGCAATGGTGCTACGTTTTAACTAGTGCTGTGATCAATTTGGCAGATTAGAGGTCGCTGCCAAGGTCAGCTTCGAGCCGATGCATATCAGTGAGGGCAATACCAGTACGCGTGATGTCCACGATGCCCGCTCCTTTGAGCTTTTGTATCAGGCGGTTGACTGTCTCACGGGCTAGACCGGTCTGCTCGGCCAAGTCGCCTTCGTTGAGTTTTATAAACATCGCGCCATTTTCGTCTATCTCACCAAACCGGTAAGCGGCATTGAGCAGCTCGAACGACAGCCGGCTCATGGCATCGCCGCCCATTAAATGTGCCATCCGGCGAAGCACACCGTCCACACCACGGTACACGCGTGAAAGCAGGTCGAGTGCGACATCAGGATTCTGCTGCAAGAATGCCACTACTTTAGCCGGCGGGGCCAGACGCGCAGCAACATTTGTGCGCGCCTCAAAAAAATAGTTGTTTGGCGTTTTGTTGAGCGCCCACGACATTGGGAAAAATGCCTTCGGCCGAAATATATTGACAATCGCCTGCTTTCCGCGTGGCGAAATGTCATACTGATTTACCTGCCCGGAAACAATGTAGTACACGTGCTCCGGTTCTTCGCCAGCATGCACAATCACCTCGCCTTGGCTAAATGTACGTTTAGGGCACGCTGAGAAAAATGCTTCCACGAGCGCGCTGATTTCAATTGTATCCATAGATATACTGTAACTTCTTTATCGGCAACCAACAACCTAGAGCAGGTGCTGCAGGCGCTCCTTCATAGTTGGAGCGGCGTTACTCATACATGCGGCAGGGTCTTTGCCTTCATCAAATTTGGCAGCAGTGGATGGCACAGCCTTAAACTCTTTGAGCAACGTGCTGTCGCTTGTTGTACCAAAATCGACGAGCAAACGGTCACGGTCGTGTATAGTCTCGGTGCTGATATCCTGCACCTCGTGACCGTTAATAATGTAGGTGATGTGATTGGTACTGTCTGCCACGTAAACAGTGTCACGTGTTTTGATCGCGGCGTCATTCACGCCCCAGCGGAGGTTTTCAAAGAACTGACCCCAGGTAACGGCGTGATCCTCAACATGCGCTACGTCGCTGGCGTCGTCGTGCATGTGCGCCCGCTCTTCAGGCACCATGGCGGTATCGGCAGTACAGCTGCCGCCACCTTCTTCCTCATAGTAGGTCGAGTTCTTAAACGCCTCGCGCTTACCGTTAATATAGACTTCAAAGTTTGCGTGGTAATGCACCTTCTCCGGGCTATACGAAAAGAACCGAACGCCCAAAATTGCGGCCGCACCAATAACAACACCAATAACACCAACTACCACTGCTTGCTTTGAAATACGAATGGGAATCTCCTTGTTGACTACCTACCATTGTACCGGATACGTTCACTTATTGGTGTGACTTCGGTCATAGACGCTCATCCTCGGTCCAATGTCGGGCCGTTCTGCCTGTGCCGGTGCCGAAGTCGAGTACTGTTTGTCCGCTCAGGTCGAAACCCTCTTTGGTGAGTTGGGATATATTGAACAACGGCTACAGATACTCGGCGTCCTAAAAAACTAGTGACTGAGCGGATTGTGGATGCGTAAGTCCTCGACATGGGCAAAGTCATTTTCGTTTGCCGTCCAAAGCTCGCAGTTATGCTCAAGAGCTGTAGCGGCAATAATTGCATCACCTAGGCTCATATTCCTCGCTTGGCGGAGTTTAGTCGCCCGCTCCACAATACCATCAGTTAGCGACAAATTGTACGACTCACTAAAGAGTACCTCAAGGAGTAACAACTCATTGGCTTGAATACGCGAAAATCCTAGGCTCTCAATCTTCGTAATGCTTGCGTGGGCTATATCTTTATTGGCTACGGCCTGTCGCTCAAGCGTTCCGTTTGCAAGGTAAATAAAAATGTTTGAGTCGAGGATAACCATGATCTATTCTCTGCCGGGTAATGGTCGGTCTTTGCGAATCTCACGCTGCCAGGCAACAGGATCTTTGATGTCTTTATACACGCCCGTTTCCTGTAGCTGGCGAATGACTTCCTGAATTCTGGCACGGTTCTGTTTTGGCTCGATTATTGGCAATGCGATTACCGTTTTTTGGCCGGACTTTAGCTGAGCGTCCTCAACATACTTCTTGGGCACTCGTAGGGCATACGAATTTCCTGTTTTAATAACGGTTGCAGTGTACTTGTTCATAATATATACAATTGTATATACAAGCGGAATGGATGTCAACGCACAAATACGCGCTCAGACCCCAGGTTAGGGTCTATAAATTAACGCTTAATTGTCAATAACTCGTTAATACTACGACCTTTTACACAATATTAACGAGTTATTTCCTTCACTCGCGGGGAATCGAACTCAAATTACAGGGACGAATACAAAAGAAAAGCCCGACAAAATACATTGTCGAACTTTTCTTGATCTGTAATTCTCTTATGGTAACCCTAACGACTACTCAAGTCGAAACCCTCTTTGGTGAGTTGGGACACGTCGAGATACGATTGAAAGCGCTGGGCTTGGTTAAGCTAGGCCGGACTACGCGAGTCCTTAGATCATCGCATAGCCTATATTGTCTGAAGCAAATTGTGGGACATCCAAGACCGTTCCAAGGTGTTTGACGATCCGGTTGGCTGCATTCTCGACAATGATATTTTCACCGGAGAGTACGGAGAACGTCCGCTCGGCAACAAATGGCGCTGCATCTGGATTGAGTTGTACGAGAGGTGGAATTTCTCCCCAGTTCCAGTCGGGGAAGTTATGGTCTTCGATAAGTGGCGGCGCATCGAACCCAGGGGATCTAATGGCCCCAAATCTGAGTCCCTGCCAGATTGCAGAAAGAAAGCAACAGGCGAAAGGGTCTTCCGGAGCAGTGTGATCAACGCCATACAGTTCGATGCTTACGTCGTCAATCGGCCGGCGGCTGTGATCGCGAACCTGGGGACGCATAGCCGGTGCGGTTCCGTGTTGTCTGCTGGGCGGTGTGTCCAGTAGCCAGACGGTGCCGTTGTTGGCGGCTTGTATGTAGGGTGCGGAGGAGGGATGCTCACACAACTGCTTCAGGACACCTTCTGCGAGGTCTGCACATGCCGCTTCGCGGCCAATATAGTCGAGTGGCACACCAGCAGCCTCTGCCGCCCGTTGCAGCTGGCCATATACCTCTGCAGGGCGATATTTCTTGGGGTTCAGAGCGTTGTGGTAGTCGTCAAACAGTACACTCGTACTAGCGACCCGACCGGCCATCGCAGCGCGCGCATATGGCTCGCCCCGCCGAAATAAACGCGTCAGTTTCGGCTCCCCACCCTTAAAATCGTCACGATAAAAGTGTTGTGGTTCAAAAGAGACGCTCGGCTGACTCTCGGTAGACATATTTAATTATTATAATAGATAGCAAACAATCGTGCAAATCATCCTATCGCCGCCAAGTTGCTCAACCGTATAATTAGCCAGGAGTGCAAACCAAAATTCACCCCTTTTTACAGGGGTGAATCCGTTCTTTCAATTGCTGAAAGATGAAAAATCTCTTGTGGTGATCCCGCGGAGAATCGAACTCCGGTTGCCAGGATGAAAACCTGGCGTCCTAACCGTTAGACGACGGGACCGGAGCACTGCCTGCGGCAGTGCGAGTATGCTGCATGCAACCTGGCCTTTTGGGCGAGGTATTCATGGGCAAACCGGTGAACACGTGGCCCCACACAAAAAATGGGGCCGCTCTTTGCTGTTGGCACAACTCGATTATTCTACCATAACAGAGACGAAAAGAAAATCCCCCTGCTGTTATGCGGAGGGATTTTCGAGAGTTTAGAGCGGTCAGTCACGATCGTTACTTTTAACTTTAGCACATTTTTGTGCGACTGGCTAGCCGCTTATCCACAGGCCTAGCTGAAACAACTAGGCAGCAGTGGCGGTTTGGATTTCAATGGTCTGCAATTCGCGGCGCGCGCGGCGACTCAGGAACATCTTGTGGGCAAAGAACCCGGCAATGGTGACCCCAAAGAACAAACCGATGGTCTGGCCGGGGCCAGTGTTGGTCAGTACTTTTGGAGGCGTGGTTGGAGGGGTTGGTGGAGGAGTAGGCGTACATGCAGCACTGCCGATTGGGATGCCAGGTTGGCAGTAACCACAGGTGGATGACGTGGGCAATTCGTCGGTGTGGCCAGGAACAGTACATTTTGGCGGGGTACATTCAGCACTGCCAACAGGTACGCCAGGCAAACAGTATGCACATTGTGGTGAGTCTGGCGGCAGGTTGGTGCGGCCAGGAATCGTACACATTGGAGGCTGCTTAGGCGTAACAATTGCCTTACAGTGGCCGGCGTCGCTCTTGACACCTGCGAGGGTGTTGAAAAATACGGTGACCTTAACCGTGTGGCTGACGCTGTCGGTAAAGCTATATTCCTTGAAGATGTTGCCGCTTGCGTCCTTGGTGGTCACGCCAGAAGTAGTAACGGTGTTGTCCAGGATGAAGTCAGCGTTCTTAACAGTAGTATGTACGTCCTGCTGAGTCTTGATCGTAAAGCGGAAGGTGTTGTTGTCGATAGCAGTTGCCTGCAGGTTTGTGCACAGAGCTACTGGTGGGATGTACTTAATGGTGCGGGCACAGTCGGCAACAGCAACGGCTTTGATCTCATTGCCGCCAGGAACCTTAGCGTAAATGGTAACAGTTACGGTCGTGTCCTTGGTAAGCGTGCGGCTAAAGGTGTCGTTGAGCTTAGTAGTAGTTACATCTTTGCTGCCGTCGCTAAAGTGGTAGACTGCACGGCTAAACGAGGTGTTGGGGCCGAAGTTGGCCTGCGCACCAAAAGTGTAGGTGTTGGGGTTGGAGGTGCTGGGGACAGAAGTAAGCGCGTGACAGGTAACGGAAGGAGTGACCTTCTTACCGGTAACACCGTTACCACATGAGTTCATGACAACAGCTTCGACAACGCCCTTGCCGTCAAACATGACCATTGCGTCAAGCGACTTAACACCGGCAGCAAAGCTGTTGGCAGGGGTGCCATGGTACAAGGTAGTGCTACCGACCTTTTGAGCGGTGCGGCCAGTGCCGAAGTTAACGCGACCGTAGCTTTGGACGTCGGTCATGACGGTCTGGTTGTCGACGACAACGTTGCCGTCGCGAGTCACAACACCTTGCTTAGCAGTGTTAATAAACTGCGTGTAGACACTTGGGCTCAAGCCGAAGTAGGTGTAAATAGTTGGCAGGTCGCTTGGGTCGCCGTGCTTGATGTCGGCAATAAGCTCCGAAGGGTCGGCTGCGCCACAGTCACCAGCGTGTGGGTACTGAGCATAATCAATTGAGTTTGGCTTGCCGCCAATTAATTTACAGTCGCGAACCGTAGATGCCGACGCAGTTGCATTGTGGACATGTAGGCCCAGGGTTACTGAACATGCAAGTGCCAACGCAAAAGCAGCACCAGTCATGATGTGCTTGGCGCGTATGCGGTTCGAGCGAACCTTCTCTTTAAACGTATTAAATAAAGACATTAGAACCACCTCCTCGTGTTTCACCTACTATATTAACATAACAGGCTTATTTTGTCAACTTCTGTCGTATGTAGTCTTTGTTTTTGTCATGGTAACAAGATTGTGCTTTACTCGCAACCAAAAATCACGTGATTTTAATCGCACAGAGATATTTATAGACATTAGCAGCACAAAGGGCGTTCGTTATGAGAACAGAGCAGACGTTACTTTTTTTGAGGGTCTTTCGGTGTTGCAGGATGGGGTAACAATGCCTTTTTGGCAAAGGTAAAGCCAAACATACTGCCCTTGCCTTCGCGACTCTTAAACACGACAGCGCCGCCTTGGGCCACGATAACTTTCTTGGCCATAAACAAACCGAGCCCCGTACCATCCGGGCGAGCACGCTTGGCGTTATTGGCGCGAAAAAACTTCGAAAACAGATGGTGCTGTTCTTGTACCGGTACGCCAATGCCGTCGTCAACCACGCTAAATTCGATCGTCGTTGGTTTTTCAAGCAAACTCACCTCAATGTGCCCACCGCTTGGCGTGTAATACACTGCATTGTCGATAAAATTCATCATCACCTGGCGCAGCTTGGTCTCGTCAATCATCAGCAACGGAAAATGCGCTGGTTTGTCGTAAGTAAGCGTTAAGTGGCGGCTCTTGGCCGTCTCGACAAGCTGTGACACCTCTTCTTCGACCACCTTTGCGAGATTGCTTTCGACTGGCTCAATCACGAATTTACCGGTGCGCAGGCGTGAAACATTCAGCAAATCAGAGATAAGGTAGACCATGCGCTGCGAACTAACAAACGACTGCGTGAGCAGCTTGCGCTGCAGCCCGGTAATGTTGCCGGCGTCGCCGTCCAAAACCATGCTCACGTAGCCTTTGACACTGGTGAGTGGCGTGCGCAACTGGTGGCTCGCCATGCTAATAAAGTCGTCTTTGGTTTGGTCGAGCTTGCGAAGTTTGGCGTTGCTGCGCTGCAATCGCATGAGGATCTTCTCGTTCTCTTCTTGCAAAAGCTTGTTGTCCAGGGCGACGCTCACTGCCTCGCTCACCCGGCCGAGTAACTTCTCGTCCTGCCCAGCATTCTCTTCGCGCAGTCCGACAACGAGTGTGCCGATAATGCCGCGACTGCCGATGAGCTGCGCGGCATAATAGTGGCCAACTCGTAGCTGCTGAGAAAAATCACGATATACGGGCTTGATGCCGAGCATTTTGCTAATTACCGTCGTGCTGTCGGTGTACAGGGAGGTTTTGCCTTTTGGCCAACTAAAACCAGGGTTAACTTCTAGGCTCGAGATAAATTGCCCAACTTTTTCTTGGTCGATGCCTGGCAACCAGTTGCAGGAAAACGCCAGCGGCGCACCTGACCGAATACCATCGGCAGGGCCGGCAAAGACCGCAACAACCGCGCAGGTACCATATTCTTCGATCATGGCGTCGGTCATTCGTTTGCAGGCAGCTCGGATGTCGCCGTCGGGCTGCAGTACAATACGATCGATTGAGTTGAGCAATGATAATGTTTTGTTAACCTGCACCAGCTCCAGGTTCTGACTGTACATCTCCTGAGTAATACGCCGGAATTCCCGCGGCGAAAAGCGGGCCACCGACGCCAAAAGACCATGCTGCGTTTCTGGCTTTTTATCTTCTGTCATGCGTCTACTTCGATAGTCCTACCTGGCTTATTTGAGTGAGTTGGGGAGCCTGTCTGCGGCCATCGAGAACTTGAGATTGCCAATGGCTTCCTTGGACACTTCTACGGCGATATCACCGAAAAAGAGTTTATATTGGTGCACCAACTCATCGACAACTTGGATGCCGTCGCCCTGCACGATGGCAACGTGCGTGTCCTTATCAATAACCAACCCGGGTACTTTGCTGGCTTGAGTGTATGCTATTGGCCCGATAATCTTGGACTGTTCTGCAACAATCTTGGTGGCCATTGTTGCGTAAACGTCTTCTGTCATGGTTTATACCTGCTCTATTTGATCAAAGCTTAAGATCCCTAGGCCCATCACCAGGTACGAGGTTGCATATAACATATCAGCGATGTTGGCATTCTGGTAAGTGCCAGCACCGGCCTGATACAGGAAAATATATTCGGCGGTAAATTGCATCACAAAGGCGAAAACCAGCCACAAAATTCGAGACTTCATAACACCGCCGCTCAACATTTTAGTAGAGAGCAGCAGTACCATGAGCGCGAGCGTAGCCGGGATAATCTCACCGACCGGGTAGCCGATGTCGAAGAACAGTCTGAGCGGTCCATCGCTGCTGTAGCCAACGTTACGGAGGAAAATCAAGATGGCCGCAGTTAATGCTGCCAGAGGCAGCAAACACACGACAAACTTACCGATGTTAGACTTGAGAGCAAAGTGCAGACCAGAAGCCCGCGCCAGGACATAACTACCGGCAATATACATTGGTACTAAGCCAAAATAGCCGATATCGGCAAACGACGGATATGGCACATCAGCACCACTAAGATTGTAGTAAAACCACATGAGTATGCCGAGCCATTCCATCAGCAAGCCAAGCCCCAAGAAAATGAGCATCCGCCCAATCAAGCTGTGCCAGCCGCCCCACTTGCGGTGGGCAATCACAAAGGCCGAGATAAGGCTCACTAAGGCAATATTGCCGTACACCAGGTTAAAGTAAAACTTCTCAGTGTCCGACGGGTGGTACGACTTCATGGCTACCCACCAGACAAGCTGGGCAACATAAAGGAAAATAAGAAGGTAGGCAAGTTTATTTTTGAAGAGAGTTTTAAGCATACTTTTAGTATAGAAGTGTTCGCAGAAATTGCAAACAGCTTATGTCAACGGTACGCCTATGCGCCGTACGGGATGGGGTTTAACGAAGGAGCTCCCGGAGTATCGGCCACCGGGGCTTCACCCTTATCGGACTGCTTCTTAATGCCGTAGTGAACGGCAATTGTCGTGGCTGCAGCAAGTGGCAGCGCTATCAAACCAGCCAGTGCATAGCCGGGCGCGCCGCCCATAAAAGTCGAAGCGGCATGAAGTGCGTCATGAACTTTAGTGCCACCATATTTATTCGCTCCCACTATTGCATTATCAAACACGAGCCAACTTCCCATAAAGGCGCCAGCAATTTGAGCACTTCGCTTGCGAGTAACCCCGCCCTGCTCTTCCGGATACCGAAGCGTTCCGTCTGGCAGGGTCAGAGCCTTCTCAACGGTAGTTGCGCCCGGCGTACCTTCAATATTTGATAAGGCAAGCGTATACAACATACGACCCATGGCCCGCACGGCCGGATTCTCATTTTTTTCAAGACGATTACTCAACTTGCTGGCCTTTTTAGCGGTCCAGATGAGAGGTGTGCGAGCAACGTCGAGCCCCTTCATTACTACATGGCCTATCTTCTCTCCGCGCGTTGCAAGATCCTTACCTTCAGCCAGCTTACCGATTGCTTCCTGTACGGCAGGCAGCTTATTCGCCAATCGGCTCATGACATATCCTTCTGCGAAGCCGACGCCTCCAATCCCTAGCGTCCAGGCGATCTGGCGCAACCCGCCAAAGATGCCTTCTGGCGCTTTATTACCAGCCAGCCACGACAGGCCAAAATCTTCACCGCCAAAGTGTATGGCGGTGAGTGCGGCAACACCCATTAGTCCGGCGTACTTGGCGCGACGAAGCAATTTATCGTGCGATGATCCAGGCGCTGCATCCTTGACGTTATCGGCAAAACGATCTGCATCGGTCCGTTCAGCTGATGTAAATTGGGCGGCAACACCTGCTTCAGGTCGTGCATTACCCGATTCATCCAATATTGGATACGGGCCGCCTATGATGGTCTCAGTCTCAGGAGGAGCTGGCTGTACGGGCATGAATGAAATTGCAGCTTCACCAGTTGCTTCAGGTAGGCCAGTAAGTGCTGTTTCGTGGTGGTGGTCGATTGCCATAATTATTTTCCTTAGAAGCAGTCTTAGGCGGCGACGTGCTGGGCTTTGTTGTCCCAGTCACTAGCCTGGTAGACGGCGACGACCATGGCGCAAACGGGTTCGTCCACGCAGGTTTTGCCGACAACCTTCATATTAATAGCGCCAAAATCGACGCCGCGGGTTTTCATTAAGGTTTCGAGGCTCTTTTGGATGTCGTTGCGGACAGCAGCTTCACTGGTGTCTTCATGTTCAACAAACAAGCCTTTGCCGGTTTCGGGATCTTGAACCCAGCCGATGCCAGCCCAAGCTTCGGCGCCAGGCGTGGTTTCGCGCTGTTCGGCGCGTACTAAGTAGAGGCGGTCGCCCCAGTTGCCGGGCAGCTGTTGGTCGATGTGGCCGTTGTGGATAACAATGTCGGTCTGCGGTGGGATCACCGAGCTCAATACAATTAAGTTGTAGTTAGCAATACCAGCGTCGTTTAACGCTGCGTCAAAAGCTGATAAAGCGGTTGGGCCGGTACCAGTACCAGCGCCTACGTGAATTTGCATATGTTTTCCATTGCTCCAATTAGTTAAATATGTCGAAAAGCAAGTAAAAAGCGACACCCCTTTTTATAGGATGCCGCTTTGGTCTTCTAATCTTCAATCTCTCTTACGAGATACTGTTACATCATACTCTTGGGAAAAATAAAAGTCAAGTACTATTTTAGTTCTTGTGTCAAACTTGTGGATTACTAAATGTTCCCACTGTTTTTCGAATCATCTAACACCTTAAGCGGCTTGAGGTGCTTTTTTGGGCGTGCAGTTTCTGTTCGAATATATCTTGCGATACACAACCACTTTGTGTTACTACTGATTAAGAAAGTTACAAAGACATCGTTAGGGCGGGCTAAAAAATATTTATATGCCATCCATGATAAAAGCGGTCGTAGTTGAAGATGATGGCGATTTGCAGTTTTTGTACAAACTCAAATTAGAGCGTGAGGGTTTTGAAGTTCGTACCGCCAGCAATGGCGTTGAGGGTCTGGAAGTTATCGAGTCACACCGGCCGGACATCATCCTGCTCGACCTCATGATGCCAGTGATGAGCGGTTCCGAGATGCTTGCCCATCTACGGTCAAAGAACTGGGGCGGCAATGTGCGTGTCATCGTGCTTACCAACATCAGTAAAGACGAGGCGCCACCTGCGCTTCGTTTTTTGCATGTAGACCGCTATGTGGTAAAAGCACATCACACACCGGCACAAATTACGCAGATTGTACGCGAAGTTCTTGAAACAAATGCAGCATAATGCTATAGCTTATATAGATGGTGGTTACATAAAAAGGTCAATAGTCACCAGAGGGATAACATCATGAGCACAAAAATTGCAATTATCGAAGACGACGAAGCCATCTCGCAGATGTATCGTATCAAGTTTGAGGCCGAGGGCTACGAAGTAGAGACAGCCGAAAACGGCAAACTCGGTCTCGAACTCTGCAAGGAGATGCACCCCGATATTGTCCTGCTCGACCTCATGATGCCAGTGATGACCGGTGAAGAAATGCTCAGCAAGCTACGCAAGACCGACTGGGGCAAAGATATCAAGGTAATTATCCTCACCAACCGCGGCGAGCAAGAAATCCCGCCGGAAGTCAAAGAACTGGGCGTCGATGCACTTATTTTGAAAGCCGCCATGACGCCACGCCAGGTCGCCGAGCTGGTCAAAGAAAAACTCAAAAAATAGCCAGTTAAGGGTCGTCGGGAGATATTCCCACGGAGTAAAAACTACTACAAATACGCTATTGCTTTGTGCGGGAGCCAGGATTATTATCTGCACACGGTGGTTGAATTAGACGGCGAAACAGTACGAAAACTTTTGGGCGAGGTGATCTGGGAGGAGCTAAAAGCAATTCACGAATTAGTCAGCGACACCATAAGAGTAAGCGCAGAGGTCAAAGGTCTACGGACGGATGCGAAGATATTCAAATCGGATACACGCATTATGACCGCATGGCTCAGGGGGCACGATAAAAAGCTGGAAGTGCACGAAAAGCGAATTTTGTTGTTAGAAACCAGCTCGGTCCCCAAATAAGCATCTGTTGCGTTTTCGGCTACGAGTTATATAATAGAAGTAATACGCCTTGCGCTATGGTTAGCATAACTGCAAGTAAGTGGCTATCACCCACGAAGTAGCGGGAAGAAATCTACGAGACTAGAACCCGACGGAAGCATCGCACCGTAACAGCGATAAATAAGCGCCAAAAAGAACCACTTCTTTTGGAAACCGGATGGTACCGCCCTTGCAGCATGACATATGCAACAAGGGTTCCGGTGACAGAAGCAGTGGTTTTTTATATTACGAAAGGAACAACTATGGCTGCAGAAACAAATGGATTCAACATAGCATGGCATAAGGACGGCGAAAAGATTGCGTCCCCGGTACTCGAAGATCTTGCGTGGCTGATTGCTGACGACGAACGTAGAAGTCTTGCGGCTGCTGGTGTATCCACCCTGCCCGGTGAGGGAGGCATATCTCCAATCGATAGACGCGTGCACGAAATCCTCGTTCCTGGGCTGACAGACGATGGGGAAATTGACCCCGTTGCTGGGCTGCGTGCCATGCTGGAAAGGTGGAACAACGGACAATTTTATCAGATTGGCCTCGCACGCAGCGTCGGTGGGGGAGCATTACTCGGCGCCTTGGTGGGGAAACGGGGCTACATTCAAAGACATCACGACGAATGGTACCCAAATCGTATACTAGTTGCCGCAACAGCGCCTCGCCCCGACTCTACTGAGTCAGTCGACTCGCAGTTACTGACTGCGCTGGTAGAAGACTTTAAAGAGCAAGGCGAATGGAGTACACCAACTATGGTGGAGGTTGTCGATGGGCGTCCTGAGCAAACACTATTCAAGCAGATTGGATTCGAGGCCTCCGACCGACCCGCCTATGCCGATACAATTGGCGGCACTACTTTAATCAGGCAAGTTATGATATTACCAGCAAGGGGTAAATCATGAAATTCAAAAAAGGCACACGCCGCAAGGCCATCGAATACGAGAATGACCTCGTCAAATATTGGAAAACGCACGAAACATTTGAAAAGTCAGTGGCTATGCGCCCCGCCGACAATGCCTATGTGTTTTATGATGGGCCACCATTTATTACCGGCGTGCCGCACCACGGCACCTTGCTAACCTCAATCGTTAAGGACGCCGTGCCCCGCTACTGGACGATGCAAGGCAAACGGGTCGAGCGTGTTTGGGGCTGGGATTGCCATGGTTTGCCAGCCGAAGTGTTTACCGAAAAGAAGTTCGGCATCGAGGATCGCCGCGACATCGGCACCAAAATTACCCTGGAAGAATACATCACCACCTGCCGCGAGAACATGAACACAACGGGAAGCCTGTGGGAAGACACCATCGACCGCATTGGCCGCTGGGTCGACTTCCGCGGCGCCTACAAAACCATGGACAAACCGTTCATGGAAAGTGTCTGGTGGGCCTTTAAACAGCTCTACGAAAAAGGCAAAATCTACGAAGGCGAACGCGTTCTGCTGTACTGTGTGCGCGACGCAACACCAATTTCTAAGGCCGAAGTGGCCATGGACAACTCCTACCAGGACGACACCGACCCCTCGGTTTTCCTGAAATTCAAGCTCAAAGGCAGTGACACCAACCTGCTGGTCTGGACCACCGTACCGTGGACGGCACTGGCTAACACCGCAATCGCCGTGGACGAAAAAGAGTCATACTCCGAAGTCTTGTTGGACGGCGAAAAGTATATTTTGGCCACAGCATTGCTCGACAAAGCGCTGACCAACGAAAAGCACCAAGTCGTGGAATACGAAGTACTACGTGCCTTTAAAGGTTCAGAACTGGTTGGCCAACACTACGAGCCATTTTTCGAGAACTACGGCAAAGGCGCACACCAAATCCACCACGCCGACTTTGTCGACATGGAAGAAGGCACCGGCCTGGTTTCCATCGCGCCAGCATATGGTGAAGAAGACTACAACCTAGCTACTCAGGCAGGCATCCCTGTTGTTTCCGTAGTAGACGACCGAGGGCTGCTTACCAGCAGCGACTGGAAAGGCCAACAAATCTGGGACGCCAACAAGCCCATTGCCAAAGCCTGGCTCGAGCAAGGCAAAGTCTGGAAGATCACCTACATCACCCACAGCTACCCGCACTGTCACCGCTGCAACACCAAGTTGATTTACCGTGCACACCCCAGTTGGTTTATGGACATCGACGGCCAAAAAGAGCAGATGCTGGAACAAAACGGTGAAGTCAACTGGTTCCCGGAACACATCAAAAACGGACGCTCGGCCAAAACGATTCAAAGCGCACCTGACTGGAACCTCAGCCGCGACCGTTTTTGGGCCACAGCCATGCCGGTCTGGAAGGGCACCGATAAAAACGGCAAAGAGCTGGTAAAAGTAGTTGGTAGTTATGCCGAGCTAAAGGAATTATCCGGCAAAGAGCTGGACGATTACCACCGCCCATGGATTGACGACGTCACGTTTAAAATTGACGGCGTGGAGTACAAACGCATCGACAAAGTCTTAGACTGCTGGTTTGAGAGCGGCTCGATGCCCTTTGCCCAGTTCCACTATCCATTCGAGAACGTCGAAAAATTCGAGGCCAACTTCCCTGGCGACTTCATCGTGGAATATGTGCCGCAGGTTCGCGCTTGGTTCTACTACATGAATGCCGTCAACGTTGGCTTGTTTGGCAAGGTACCGTTTAAAACAGCGCTCGTCCATGGCACACTCGCCGGCAATGACGGCCGCAAAATGAGCAAAAGCTTCGGCAACTACACCGACCCCAATGTGTTGATGGATCAATACTCAGCCGACTCGCTGCGGTTCCTATTTCTCACTTCCCCACTGTTAAATGGCGAGGACTTTGCTTTACTAGACAAAGACGTTGCTGACGTGGCCCGCAAACTAACCATGGTCTGGAACATGTACGACTTCTTTACCTTGTACGCCGAAGTCGATGGTTGGGAGTGGAATGGCAGTTACGACGACCCGAGCGAAGACCTGACTAACCCGCTTGACCGCTGGATCGTCTCGCGAGTGCACCAACTGACGGCCGAAGTCGAAACGCACATGAACAAATACGACATACCTAACGCTGTTAAACCAATTTTGCCGTTCATCGAAGACGCCAGCAACTGGTACGTACGCCGCAGTCGTCGCCGTTTCTGGAAGAGTGAAGACGATGGTGACAAGCAAAACGCCTATCGCACCTTGCACTACGTATTAGTGCAACTGGCCCACGTCATGGCACCATTCACGCCGTTCTTGGCCGAAGAACTATACCGCAAATTGACTGGCGGCGAGTCTGTCCACCTCCGCGACTGGCCAAAGGCTGGGCACATCGACGAGCTGGCCATCGACAAAATGGCCTTACTACGTGAAGTTATTAACCAAGGCCTCAGCAAACGCGCCGAAGCCAGGCTCAAGATCCGCCAACCGCTCAACCCGGTGCGCATCAAAGGTGCCAAGTTGGCATTCATGAGTCACCAGGACCCTCAGGCCGAATTTTACATCAGCATCCTGTGCGAAGAGCTCAACGTAAAAGGCCACATCCTCAGCACTTCCGGCGACACGCTGGAGGTTACGCTCGATACTAAACTCACACCCGAACTCAAGCGCGAAGGCATGGCCCGCGAAGTGGTCCGCAACGTCCAGGGAGCCCGCAAAGAAGCTGGGTTGGATGTGGACGACCGTATCCACCTGAGCCTGTCGACCACTGACGAGGAACTGCGCAAAGCAATCGACGAGAACCACAGCACAATTACTGCCGAGACGCTGGCCAAAACCCTCGTCTTCGACCAAACCTTTAGCCACGACACGTCCTGCAGCGTCGATGGCGCACCACTTACAATCTCGCTTGAAAAAGCCTAAACTGGTACACTTGGACGTATGAAAGTAGCAATTGTTGGATATGGCATCGAGGGGCGCTCTGCACTCACGTATTATCAAGGTTTGGGCGCGGATATCACCGTCTGCGACCAAGATACCGAAAAAGATCTACCCGAGGGCATACACGGACAACTCGGCGCACATTATCTAAAAGATTTGGACCGCTTTGACGTCATTGTGCGCACCGTAGGTATGCACCCCAAGATTATCCTCGAAGAAAATCCAGGGGTACAAGATAAAATTACCACCACCGTTGACGAATTTATGCGCGTCTGTCCCACTAAAAACGTCATTGGCGTCACTGGCACGAAAGGCAAGGGCACAACCTCGACTCTCATTGTTAAGATGTTGGAAGCTATGGGCAAAAAAGTGTTCCTTGGAGGCAACTTTGGCATCCCAGCGTTTAGCTTTTTGTCTGAACTCACACCAGACGACTGGGTAGTCATGGAGCTTTCCAGCTTTATGCTCTACGACATTAGGCACAGTCCGCACATCGGCGTCTGCCTCATGGTACAGCCCGAGCATCTCGACTGGCACGGAGGCATGGAAGACTACGTCCGTTCTAAATCCAACATGTTCGCCCACCAAGCTTCCACCGACGTGGCGATTTATTACGCAGATAACGCAGTGTCACACCAAATCGCGAGCGCCAGCCCAGGCAAAAAAATCGCCTACTACGACGAGCCCGGTGCCTACATCTTTGAAGACAAGATTATGATCGACCAAACTGTTATCTGCCACACGAATGAGGTAAAACTGCTCGGCAAACACAACTGGCAAAATATCTGCGCAGCTGCTACCGCCGCTTGGCAAGTCATGCAAGCACCCGATGCCATTCGTACTGTGGTAACTACGATGACCGGCCTACCGCATCGGTTGGAGCTCGTGCGGGAATTAGACGGTGTGCGCTACTACAACGACTCATTCTCGAGCGATCCTTATGCAGCTGAAGCTGGCATTGAGGCAATTCCGGGCAAAAAAGTGCTGATCTTAGGTGGTTACGACCGCATGATTCCCTTAGACACGCTTACCAAAACCGTAAAAAAGGCAGCTGGCGATATCCGTATGGCCATCCTTATTGGCGCCAGCGGCCAGCGTATTGCCACCAATTTTAGTAAGGCGGACTTCACTAACTTCCGTTTGAGCCCTGCCAAAAACATGACCGAAATCGTATCCGAAGCCCGGCAGCACGCAAAAAAAGGCGACGCCGTACTCCTGTCGCCGGGCTTTGCCAGCTTCGACATGTTCAAAAACTTTGAAGTTCGCGGTGAACAATTCAAAGAGGTCGTGCACTCGTTATGAGTCTTTCGAGTACTTCGACCTACTCTCCACTACCGGGCACCTATACACAGTTTATCTTCGACAAGTACGTCTTTGACACTGCTGCAAAAACGCTGTCACTGCATTACGCCATCGATGACGCACTCCATTTTACCGAAACGTACCGTTTCAACTTTGACTTCGCCGAATACGACGCAGCAGCGTTCGACCGTGCCTGCCAGGCGTTATTCTTCTTGGCTGGTGTGTCGTATTACAAAACCTATGTGCCTGCCGAAATCATCATTAAAATGGGTGAACTCGACGCCAATATGGCCGCTTTCTTTAGCAAGACCTACCAGTGTGGCCTCGGTGAATTTTGGTATCTCAACAAGCTTGATCCACGCACCCCAGTCACCTTCCCGACCACAACTGAGCTTGTTGCGCCCGTCAAGACCAGTAACCACAATGACGGCCTGTTAGTAGCGATTGGCGGCGGCAAAGACTCGCTTGTTTCGATTGAAGTATTGCGCAAGCAGCACGACGTCACCACCTGGAGTCTCGACCACCGGGCGCAGCTCGCGCCACTTGTCGATGCCATCGGCCTGCCGCACGCCTGGGTCGAACGCCAATGGGACAGGCAGTTACTCGACCTAAACAAGCGCGGCGCTATGAACGGCCACGTGCCAATCTCTGGCATCTTTGCCTGTGTCGGCACCATTGTTGCGCTGCTCACCGGCAACCGCGACGTAGTAATGAGTAACGAGCAATCGGCCAACGAGCCAACATTGCATTACGACGACGTAGCCATCAATCACCAGTACTCCAAGTCGCAAGAATTTGAACGCGATTTCCAAGCCTATCTGCAGCACATATTGGGAGATAGTGTTCGTTATTATTCGTTCCTGCGGCCGCTCAGTGAAGTGCGCATCGCCGAAATCTTTAGCAAAATCGGCTTCGAAAAATACAAAAGCACGTTTAGCTCCTGCAACCGCGCGTTTGTGCACACCAGCGACCACATGAGTTGGTGCGGCGAGTGCCCCAAGTGCGCCTTTATTTTTATGGCCCTCACCCCATTTGTTGCGCGCGTCGAATTAGAGGCATTATGGGGCGGCAAGAACCTCTTGCTTGAGCCTAACCTCGTGCCAACCTATCGCAAACTACTGGGCATTGAAGGTGACAAACCGCTGGACTGCATTGGCGACATCAAAGAATCACGCGAAGCCATGAAGCTCGCCTTCGAGCAATATCCCGAACTCAAAACAACTTACCAATTTGATATTCCAGCCGACTACGATTTCCGTACGTTAAGCACTGATGAGATGCCCGCCGAATTCCACGCGCTCCTCGTAGCCGAACTGGATAAGATTTAGCGGCGACAAACCGCCTTGGACATTGCCAATAGCACTTTGCAAAGTATGCTCGTGTATAAAGGCCGCTGCCAACGGCCCAACGCCACCTTGAGGAGCAGACGCCTGAATCCGCAAACAACGTTCACTGTACACATCACGGCCGATATCGAACGGCCCGGCCCCGATAACAACTTGACCTTCGTGAAGCATGTCGGGTTTCAACAGGCCTGCCGAACCAGCGGCAAGTACGATGTCAGCGCGTGCTAACAATTCGCGGCGTAGCTCCTCGTTCGCTTTGCTCGTCACGCGACGCTGTGTCACGCCCATACTCTGGTGCATACCGCCGAGGGCTCTCATAACTACCTCGTCATCACCGATGCATACCACCAATTTGCCAGCCTCTGCAGGGTCTATGCCGTTCGCCTTAAGCAAGCCATGCAATGCGAGGGCCACTGGCGGCAAAAACCCGTTAGCCAGCCTGTGCGATGCCGGATTCCGTCCATCGACATCCTTGCCAGGTTTAATACGTTCGCCCTTCCGCTTGGCTTCGGCGGCATGGATGCCCGCAGCAGGCAGGCACAGCATCACCCCGTGAATGTCGGAGCGTTTGCTGCACTCCCCAAGCCATCGATCAACCCTGCTCACATCTACTGCATGCCGGACTGTCATAATGCCGACGTTCTTACCATGCCTTGCTAGGCCCCGGTTAAATGCCGCATTGGCTGCTACTGCCTGGATTGCCGCCTGATCCCCATCAGGATGCTCCACAATAGTCTCAATCACGTCCAGACGCGGTTTGCGATAACCAACGCGCATCTGCTGACTATTTTTAATAGACCTAATAGTGTTTGCGCTCCGGAGAAACTCCATCGTATGGTTATACCACTATTTCTGAATTTCGGCTACGCGACGAGCGGCACGAATGACGTTCTCGAACAGCGCGCATACAGTAAGGGGACCGACGCCGCCTTTGGTGGGTGTGAGCGTCAAGTCGTCTCGTTCGTACACATCGGCGGCCAGGTCACCCACGGTCTTGCCTTCTTCACCGGCGACACCGGCATCCACGACCACAGCGCCATGCTTAATCATGCTGGAGAATAAAATCGCCGGGCTGCCGGTGGCAGTGATAATCACGTCGGCCCTGATGGCTTCAGCGGCCAGGTCTGTAGTAGAGCGGTCGGCAACCGACACGTCGATGCCCGAAGCCTTAAACATGCGCTCTAAGGGTGCGCCAACCAGCTTGCCGCGGCCAACCAGCAGCACTTTTTTGCCGCGCAGTTCAACATTGTAGCCAGACAGCAACCACAAAATTGCCATCGGCGTCGCTGGCTCAAAGATAGCATCTTTGCCCAAGGCATCCACGTCTTTTTCCGGCGCGACCAAATTGACCAAGCTCTCGGTCTCTTCCGGCCGCTCCAAAGGCAGTTGCACAATGATGCCGTGCACCGTGTCATCTTCGTTTAGCTGCTTGATGAGCGCCGGTGCGTCATCCTGCTTGACTGCGTGGACATCAACGTCGATTAACAAATCCGCACCGTAGCGCTTCTTCATGCGCATGTACACATTGATCGTCGGATGGTCAACCGTCAGCACAATCGCCAGCTTGGGTTCAATGTGATGCGCCTGGCGGAGCGCTCGCACGTCACGTGCTTGGCGCTCCTTTATGTAATCGGCCAGGTCTTTACCGTTTAGCAATTTCATTGGCTTATTATACCAAGACTCACCAATCTAAGCACCATCTTGTTGGCACTTTCAAAACTAATCGCAACAACAGGATAAAGTTGGACTATTGTGGCATTGTCGGAGGAACGGATGGAGGTGTCGGAGCAGGGGGCATTCCGGCGCCAGGCATTGGAGCAGCACCAGCACCACCGGTTACCGAAGGACCGTGGTAGGTTGCGTCACCCCAGGCAAGCATTGGATATCCAATGAAGGGCAATAATACGAGTAACACGGTAAAGCCAGTGCTCTTACCAAAGGACTTAGAGAGGTCGTTGGCAACAATAATCGACACGACAAGCGTAACAACTGACCCAACAAATGGGATGATGCTGGCAAAGAACAGTGCGACCCACCAGACAGGTCGGCCAACGATTTCAAGCTCAACAACGAGGTTGTAGATTGGCACAATTGCTGCCCAACCTGGTTTGCCAGCTTTGGTAAATATCTTCCACAAGGACGCAATCATGACCACGCACAGCACCAGGATAACCAGCATAAACACCAGGAAAACTGGTCCTAAGCCGGATGGCGTTGTGCTCGTGGTGAGTGATGGATCACTAAAAGTTGTATACGTTTGCCCAAAGGTGTGGAGTAAACCGTTCATGTAAAAACCTTTCTTCTAAAGCTTATCTTAAGCATCATTATACATGCGCAGCCGCCAAGCACAAGCGACCTTTACAATGTCCATCCTATCTGTTATCATCTCTTTTGTCTATATAAACTATATATCGGCATGTGGGCCAGTAGCTCAGCTGGTTAGAGCGTCTGCCTCTTAAGCAGAATGTCGAGGGTTCAAGTCCCTCCTGGCCCTCCAAATAAAATGCCCCAGCTTGCCTGGGGTGTTTTATTTGGTTGATCGGAACGAGCTTGAACCCGGTAGGGTGAGGGCTGCCAGTGGCAGGCCGCAAGGGAACCTACTCTTCAAAACTTGTTTTGAAAGATGTAGTTCCGGGGTCGCGGAACGTGACCAAGTCCCTCCTGGCCCTCCAAAACTTATAAAAGGCTTCTCGATTGAGAGGTCTT
>CAZDTZ010000013.1:0-38087 GCA_964508535.1 uncultured Candidatus Saccharibacteria bacterium | reverse complement strand
TGCGACCTCACGGCCCCCAGCCGTACGCGCTACCAACTGCGCTACACCCCGACGTCCGCGTCCCTGCGAAGAGGAAGCTACAAATAAGCTGGACAGGCCGGCATGATTAACCTGGTAGGATCCAGGTGGGTGCCTTCACGTAGTCGCCAAAGCGGCTACAAATATTGGGCTCCCGATGCGAATGGTATTCAGATAATCATTCTTCGGCCTATATGTCCAGCCATAACTTATTATACTGCCAGACGAGGGCTTAATGAAGCAAAAAAGTAAAGATGGCGTCGTTAATATTAGAGAGCACTGGCGATATAAACCTCGACAGCACCAAGAGTACGACAATCGTGACCGCAAATCCAGCGCGCTCAATCTGGAGCATAACCTCCTGAAGTGGCTCAGGCGCAAATGCATACAGCAGCCGAGACCCATCAAGCGGTGGCAGAGGTATCATGTTGAAAACGAAAAAAGCAATATTAATACGCATAAATATCGCTAGTATGTAGGCAACTTCACCGCTGCCCCCAATGAAACGTATAAGCAGTGATGTCAGAGCCGCGAGGGCAAGATTGGTAAATGGTCCAGCAAGTGCGACAAGGGCCGCGCCATACTCGCCAAAACGCACAAACTCAGGGTTGAACGGCACGGGCTTGGCTATAAATATAGGTGGTAAACCAATAAATAACAGTATGACTGGTAGTAAAACGGTAGTGACGAGATCAATGTGGCGCAATGGGTTGAGTGTCAATCTCCCCTGATCTTGCGCCGTAGTATCGCCTAGGGCGTGAGCGGTAAAGGCGTGCATCGCCTCGTGGAAGGCCATAGCCACAAAAATACAAGCAACGATGATCCCAATGTCGTGTAGGCTATACTGGCTGAGCATACCTGCTAGTATAGCAAGATAAGGGGTGAATGTGTTGACTTAAGAAGTAAAAACAGATAAAATAAGGCACTGAATAGAAGGACTAATGTAATGCGTATATGTGATATCACCGGCAAAGGCAGACAGTATGGCAACAATGTCAGCTTTTCGCAGCGCCACACCAAAAAGGCGTGGAACCCCAACCTCCAAAAAAAGACCATTATTGTAGATGGCAAGAAGCTAACTCTCAAAATTAGCACCCAAGCGATTCGCACACTCAAGAAAAAAGGTTTACTTACTCCTGCAGGAAAATAGCTCCTGCTGAACCGGTCCTACAAAAAGCCCCTCTTGTGGAGGGGCTTTTGTTTACCTGAGGGGCCGTGGTTTACGAGCGTTCGAGGACTGCCAACTGAGTTGTCTCTCCCAAATCTGCTGGTTTGAGGCGAAGTTTCGCAACAGTCTCCTTGGGCTCCATGGCAAGGGCCTTTAGAGCTTGTTCAAGCGTCTGCTGAGGCACGGGGAATGTCAGCTTGCCATCATCATAGTGAGTTGGGACAACAAGCTTGGGCTCGATCTTCTTGATAAGTTTTAAGGCACCGATTGGGTCAAGCGTGTAGCCGTTGCCCCCGACAGGGACAAACATGACATCAACCATACCGATATTCTCAAGTTGCTCGTCACTCAGCTCGGGATAGATGTGGCCGGTAAAGAGCAAATTGAGGTCTTCTGCGATCACCTTATAGATAGTTGCCGTCTTCTTACCTTCTTCGTCCATATGGGCGCGGGCACCAATACCATAGATCGAGACGCTAGCAGACTCATACTCACCTGGATGGTCGATCATGAGGGTAGGATTTTGGGTTGGGTTTGCGTGCGGACCAGTAAATAAGGCGACATCCCCTTCCTTGGCAACAGTCTTAGCCCCTAATTCGGCGAGATTGTCATCGACCACGACGCGAGATTGCTTGGTTGCGAGTACGATACAGTTAGCACCATAAAATTGTATATCCATTATTAACTCCTTAGCTGCACTTAGAAAATACTATTCTTATCAATCAGAACCTGCTTTTTGGAAAGCAGGACAGTACTTATAAAGCGGTCGTTGATCTGGCGCCGATAATTAAACTCTTGAGATGGCATAACTGTGTAACGAATCTCTTTGCCTTCTTGGGCTTCAAGCTCTGTCATGAACTTCTGGAGAGCATGCTGGTTAATGTCGCCCACAATGAGTACGTCAATACCACTAGACTCGTCACGGGTAAACTGGCCAGTGTACAGTGCAATCTCGACATTGCCGAGTGCCTTTATCTTGTCACGCTCAATGTTCGGCGCATTAGCAACCGTAGTTGTCGTGGCCTTCTTGTCGCCGTCTATAGCAACTACTTTTGGCTCATCGGCAGTAGCTCCGGGTTGGCCAAATATTGCCTTGAGTGGCTCGTAATAATCGTACGTCTGGTTCACCTCGTAATAAAGGCGGTTGTTAGTCGTCTCCGAAGATATGATGCCAACGCTGAGCAGATTCGCCAGCTCGCGCCTGACAGAGTTGATCTGCTCGTCAATCTTGCGTGTTATTTCTCGTACGTAAAACGAGCGGTTGGGGTTGCTGTAAAACAACTGTAACAACTTGACTCTCGTCTTCGACCCAAAGAGTTGCTCAATCATGGTTATATTGTAGCAAACTTGTTCGTAAGGCTATAATATATTGTTCAGGAACGTTGTGACAAACTCTACAGATTCTTCCGGTTTACTGATCCACATAACGTCTTCACTCCGCTTGAACCATGTCCTTTGACGCTTGGCATATTGCATATGCGAGCGAACAATGAGCTGTGATAATTCGTCGAATGATATCGCACCCGACAAATACAGCCGAACCTCCCTGTAGGCCGGTGCCCGGAGCGCTTCGACTTGCCCGTACTTCTCGGTGAGCAGTCGTACTTCGTCAACTAGGCCATCTGCAAGCATCTTTTCCGCTCGATGCTCCAACCTTGTGGCCAGAGCCGCTTTATCTGCAGTAAGGCCGATTACTAACGTGTTGCTCCGAAGTGTCTGCCTAGTAGGTGGTGGACTGCCTGCCGCTTCGATACTCCGCATAAGATGGCGGGGGTTGCGGTCATTTGCTGGCAAATCAAGACCCTTTTCGAGGATCATCTCTTGGAGTTCTTCGACTGAACGCTGCTGGAGGGATGCACGAAGACTCAGGTTAGCCGGGGCTCGAAAACCAAACCCGTATAAAACGCTGTCCACGTAAAGACCGCTGCCACCAACCAAGATTGGCACATGACCTCGCGACGTAATCTCAAGAATGGCCTTTTGGGCAAGGCGCTGAAAATCAGCCACCGAAAATTGCTCGCCAGGCTCGATAATGTCGATAAGGTGGTGTGGAACAAGCCGTATGTCCTCTGCCGACGGTTTTGCCGTGCCGACATTCATCCCTTTATAGACGGTGCGGGAATCTGCAGCTATAATTTCGCCACTAAACTGTTCGGCCAACTGTAGGGCCAAGGCCGACTTGCCGGAGCCGGTCTGGCCAACAATAACAATTAAAGGAGGGATACTTGCGACGGATTCCATATAAGCGCACCAACATCTACCTTATAGTCTTCAGAAACTTCAACACCTTCAGCCCGTAGTAAAGCAGCATGCGTCGCCCGTCCACCACCCGGCCAGCCCGCGGCTAACCCGCCCTGTTTATTAACCACACGTTGCCAGGGCAACCCCGTCGGGCCAGTATGCGCAATCTGTCCTACCTCCCAAGCTGCCCAAGCTGCGCCGCATAGCGCGGCAATCTGCCCATACGTCATCACTCGCGCTTGCGGAATCTGGGCGACTAACTCATAGACTCGATTCTTGAATGCTTCATCAACACGCGGCATACATGCAACCTACAAGGAAGTTTTACTTACACGTGACTTTACTTCGTTCGCCACAGTCTTCAAAAATTCTTCAATAGTACGTGACTCGGTCTGCGGATTTACTTCCATATCCTTGCGGATACGCGGAGTGAGCATGCCCGTCTCTATTTCTTTTTCGCCAAGCACGAGTGTGTATGGCACTTTCATAAGTTCGGCGTTACGAATCTTCTTGCCGACCGACTCATTATCGTTGTCAATAGTAACACGAAGTCCAAGCTTCTTTGCTTGCGCTTTTAGCTTATTGGCAAAGTCTGTCGTTGCTGTTTCTTGGTTGACTGTAATAAGTCTGATCTGTTCTGGCGACAACCAAGCCGGAAATTTACCACCATAGTGTTCGATTAACAACACTAGGCATCGCTCCAATGAGCCACTTACCGCACAGTGGATCATTACGACGCGTTCCTTGTCGCCTTTCTCATCAATGCAATTGAGGTCAAAACCTTCTGGCTGGCCAAAGTCCAGCTGGATAGTTGAAGCCTGAAATTCGCGTCCTAAGACGTCGGTGCCAATGAAGTCAATCTTTGGCCCATAAAACGCCGCCTCACCAAGACCGTCAAAATACTCCACGCCTTTAGCCTCGATGATCTCTTTGAGCTGTGCCTCGGCAGTTTCCCAGCGTTCACTGGCGCCAAGATATTTTTCCATATTTGCCGGGTCGTGCCGCGAGAGGCGCACACGAAGTGGTATCCCAAAGGCTCCATAAAAACGCTCAACGATTTCCCAAGCGTTTTCTATTTCTTGCTTGATCTGTGAAACGCGACAAAACACATGGGCATCGTCTTGGGTAATAGCACGCACCCGTGATAGGCCGGTCAGCTCACCAGTCTGCTCGTCACGGTAAACCATCGTGGTCTCGCGGTAACGAATTGGTAGCTCGCGGTAACTTCGTGGACGTGAGTCGTAGATTTGGGTGTGGTGCGGACAGTTCATCGGCTTCATCGCAAACTCATGGCCTTCTCGGGTGGTCATGCGGAATAACTCATCTTTAAATTTATTCCAGTGACCACTCTTAATATATGCGTCCTTTTTGGTGATGTGTGGGATCGCAACCTCCTGGAAATCAAATTCGTCGCGGATCTCCTGTACAAAGCGGTCGATCTCTTTGCGCATAGTTGTGCCGCGCGGCGTCCAGAGTGGCAAGCCGGCACCAATGAGATCAGAAAACACAAATAGGTCGAGCTCTTGCCCAAGCTTACGATGGTCGCGCTTCTTGGCTTCTTCGAGCATAGCCAGGTGCTGACGCAACTCTTTTTCATTGGCGAATGCAACGCCATAAACCCGTTGCATCTGGGGATTCGTATCTTTGCCTCGCCAGTAGACACCAGAGACACGCATTAGTTTAAATGCGCCTATCTTGGCAGTCGACTCAACGTGCGGGCCCCGGCACAAATCAGTAAAATCGCCATTTGTATAAAATGAGACCTTGTCTACCTTACTCTCGTCGCCAGCCTCAACACCGAGTTCCTCGGCGTCAAGTTCTTTTGCAACAGTGGTCCCTGCGCGCTTGAGGTCGTTGAGCAATTCCTGTTTGTATGGCTGGCCAGAGGCTTTTGCCCATTCAATAGCTTCATCGATCGCCTTGTAGGAACGTACAAATTCCTGCTTGCCGGCAACGACTTTCTTCATCTCGGCCTCAATCTTTGAAAAATCCTCTTCGGAGAGCGTCACATCACCAAGGTCTAAGTCATAATAAAAACCGTTATCAACGGCCGGGCCAACGCCTAACTTAACGGTAGGCCAGAGACGCTTTACTGCAGTGGCAAATGTATGCGCCGTACTGTGTCGCATAGTATGAAGTTGTTGGTCGTCTTTTTGGTCGCTCATCTCTGGGCTCCTTTCGTTTAATATAAAGAAAAAGACGCGCCTGTCCGATTCAATACTCTCGCATGGTATTTAATCGTAAGGTCGCGTCTCGGGCCTAAAATTTATGTCGCACAATCACTTGCTGTTGATGCTTCAGATTTTAGGTGGTTCCACCGGACTTTCCTGCTTTTTGCCAGGACACTCGTGATAGCACGTTTATCGTACGTTCTAACTGCCGACGGAGCTCTGCGATTGGTGAAGTCGCTTCATCACTCGCTTAGTATTGTAACACAACACTTCTGCAAAATCCCATCTCATGTCTCCAAATACAACTATAGCAATGTTAGTACGATCCGGCTAGTACTAAATTGTTGTCAGAAAGGTTACGCTACCTGTGGACAAATAATGCTCTTGGCCGCACTCTCTTATTACCTTCTATGATATACCCGGGCAACGTTGTCACGTTACAAAAAACACTCATCGCGATGATGAGTGTTAGTGTGTCTGTTGTGTTTTGGTGGGCCCTAGAGGATTCGAACCCAGAAGATGCCAGGGGCATCTTTCTGTCGAATTGGACTTCTGCAATTTGGTGGGCCCTAGAGGATTCGAACCTCTCACCTCCTCAACGTCAATGAGGCGCTCTAGCCAAATGAGCTAAGGGCCCGCTACTCGGCAACAGATAAACTATAGCCGATTTGCCTTCGATTATCAAGCAAAAATCAGTCCAAAGCATAAGCATAACACCTTGCGAGCCATTGACTTAAAAAAGACTTTGTGTTAACATAACCAAGTTAAGAGGCTTATATGTGAGTGTCAAAAAACAGAGCACGCTTGATGATTTCAAGCTGTTTTACGAAGAGATGTCTTTTTCATCTGTCGCAAACCGCATTCGACGTTCTCGAGTTTTCACTTCTGCCAAGTAAGTGAAACACCTGTATTTAACCCAGCACTGCGCTGGGTTATTTTATATTCCGATGATTTCCCCACCTTTTCGTGAGTTATCCACTAGCTTTTTACTCACCTTAGTGTCAATATGTTGACATGGTTTGTATATACTGCAGCTCACCCACGAGCGTCACTAACTCCCGCCAACAGAGGCGGAGCAATTCCATTTGGCGACGTCGTAGTTGCAAGGTGTGCCTGGGTATCTTCACAACTATCGAGCTACCCGAGCTCTCAGGTAGCTTAATGGTAGAGAGGGCATCCGGAGCGCTGACCCCCTTCAAACGTGACAAGCTTTTTGTGAGCATACTCGAATGCTGCAAGCACCGCCCCACGGCACTCGACGACGCAAGCTCGCTTACTCAGCAAATACTAGGAAAGCTACTCCAAGGACAATCACGCCCAGGCATTGTGTCGCTCGGCAACATTATTACAACCAGCCATGCTGTGCTGCACCGTTTCGACCGTGCTGCCGCAACGTTCTACAAGGCCTACCATCACTTATAATAACGTGAGGCCGCGGCCAGAAGCAGCCTAGTCTTTCTTGACGGCTTTTTCGGTAACGTCGAACTTGGTAAGATACCACTTAAAAATGAGGCGTGTTTGTGAATTTAATGCAGCGAGCGACCCGTACACCACTGTTGTGACGGGCAAATATACCCACTGGAGAATCATGAAGATCGTACGGTGACGTTTGTAGCGCGCGGGGCGCGGTGGCAAGGTCTTGATTGCGACGAAAAAGGATGCAAGTGCACCGACCAGACCAATGGTCTGTATGCGACTAATAATAATTGGCAGCTCATAAGCTGCGATACTTCGGGTTTGCGGATGAATCAAAGCCGGAATAAAGGCTGCGAAGGTCAACAGTAGCGCACCAGAAGCCCAGGTAACATGCCCTTCTAGGAGCCGCAAAAATTTGACGACCATGTCCGCCCTTGGCGTCTTGTTCTTCTTAAAGAAACCTTGATTGGCGACATAAGCGATGTCCGACGCCCCATAGGTCCAACGCCGCAACTGTGTAAACTGAGCACGAAGCGTGCGTATATATCCGTCCGCCAACACCGCATCGCAGTAAATGGGGATAGACATGGGGTAAACACGGTAATCACCGTCAAAGTGGAAATAGCTCCGCCAGAAATGGTGCCCGTCCTCCACGATGGTACGCATGCTCCAAAAATTCATGTCAATCAATGCCTGGAGCGACTGGGCATGCGCAGAAAAATTACGCTCTAAGTGTGGGCGTTGGGTCAGCACGATGTAAAAGAAGTTGTTGCCTGTCGCAATAACGCGCATTGGTGCCGGCGCATCCCAAATGTTGTTCGTAAACATCGGTAACGGCTGGTATGAGGCACGGAGCGGGTCTGGCGACACACAATATAAGTAACTCAGTGCCGAAAGATATTTTTCGTGCGGGCGGTGGTCGGAGTCTAAGGTGGTCACGACAACCTTGAGCGGATCGATGCCGTGCTTTTTGACATATTCTTGGAGCTTACGTCCGGCAAACGTTATGTTACTGCCCTTGCCGATAACTTCGCCGGGGGCGCCGTGCGGGTGCTTGATGGCCAAGGCATAACGGAACGAGCTCTTGTACTCAGCAACAAGTTCGTTAGACTGCTGCTCGACCCGTTCCCCACCTCGTTCTTCGTAGGCCAGCAGCAGAATGACTTTCTTCATGTCGTAGTCGGACTTAAGAAGCGACTGAATTGTGGGCTCCAGAATCTCACGGCTTTCGTTAAAGGTCGCTATCATAACCACGTGAATCAGCTCACTCGGCCGCACAACAGGCGTTTTAATACTCAAACGAAGCAAGTTGTCATAATGCCATTTGGGACGTTTTGCCATTGGGTCGGACACCTCACCCGCTTCAACCTCAGCCACTAGTTGGTTCCAATCGATCTTCTCGTGCTCGCGCATTACTTTGTAGCCACTCAGCGCGCGGATGTCGACCGCCACAGAACGGGTAAAATATATAAGAATGTAGGCGAGTATAAAAACCGCGGCCAACGTCACATTAATAAGACTCAGCAGAAGTGGTAGCGAGAGCATGAACCAGGACAGCGCCCCGGGCAAGATTTCAAAAAAGCGATACTTGCGGTTACGGTCAGCTTCATACGGTATCTCGATGTCGGTCATGTCTAGTGGAGCACCATCAGCGCGTTACTGATAATAATCGTCAAGATTAGGAGCAGCACTCCAGAACCGAGCACGCCCAATGCCAACTCACGACGTACATGGTATGCACGGACACTGAGCATGACCGAGATGAGCATAACTAGCAAAGCAAAACCAGCAAAGCTAAGGATTGTAGTAATACTCCCTGTCTTGAAGGCGCTAATACCGAGGTTCGAGCGATACTCAATAATATAGCCGTCCCCGCCCTGCCCAACATTCAACCTCAGAAAAATGAGTATTGTACTTATGAAACCCAAAAAGATATTGGCACTCACCAGGAGTAAAATTAGCTTATCGTGCAAGTACGTTTTAGATAGCGGCATCATCTTGGTTCTATTGTAAGCCTACAGGCTGTGTTTCGTAAAATATCGAGTGAAAATACTAGTTGGTGCGGGTAGAGAGAATCGAACTCTCGGCTCAGCCTTGGGAAGGCTACATATTAACCACTATACGATACCCGCAAACATGCAGTGAATGACTACCTGTGGAGCCACCTCGGGGATTCGAACCCCGGACCCCCGCTTTACGAAAGCGGTGCTCTAGCCAACTGAGCTAAGGCGGCACATCTGTCCAAACTGGCGGAACTGTACGCAAATTATAGCAGATTATGAGTCCGTGTGAAGTTACCCTTTACCTCAACATGGTGCGTCGTATGCATTGCTCATATTATTTATTCAATATTCGACGCTCATTTTGGTAAAAATTCACGTGAATACAAAATATATCACTTCCTGGCCCATAGGCGCTTCATCATCGGCCAATCGACCTCGCGCAAGCTCCCTACCACCACATCAGCACCGCCAAATTCGACAGGCACATCTGTTAGTTGAGGTACGGCAACACACTTCATCCCCGCCGCCTTTGCCGCACGCACTCCATTCATTGAGTCCTCGAACACCACGCAATACTTAGGCAAGATGCCCAATTTCTTGGCAACACCCAGAAATACATCAGGCTCCGGCTTGCCACGTTTCTCGTCCTTTGCAGAGTGAACAATTTTTATATGATCGTGTAGTTGCAGGCGCTCGCGTACGACCTCGATGATTTCCAATGCTGATGACGAAGCCAAAGCCAGCGGCAAATTCTTGGATTGCAACAAAGCTATAAGTTCGTACGCGCCTGGCAGTGCACTACCCTGGTTCGACACCCTCTCAATAACTTTTCGGACAATCGCCCGCTCGATCTCAATATTCTTTGCTTCGTGCCATCCAAAACGCCGTCGCCACAAGGCCACCGCTTCGTCGGTGCGCATGCCAGTCATGGGTAAGAAATCTGCTTCCGTTATGGTATGGCCGTAGTCGCACAATGTTTGGACGTGCGCCTGTCGCCAGAAAGGCTCGCTATCAATAAGCAAGCCGTCCATATCAAAAATCGCCGCTTGGATCACTCTTACGATTATAGCAAAACGGCCAGCAAACCCAGTTCAACGCACTAAATTACTGTATAGTTGTAATAACAATTTATGGAGAACCCCTTATGCAACCTACTAAGCCAGCAGACATACCTTACGGATTATTGGGCCAAATGGAGCGAGACACCCCACCGCAGGGACTGCCCGGCGACCAAGCCGCCAGCGAAAATCAGGTCGCCACGCAAGACCTGACAACCGCATACATAACTACCCTGTATTACAGTGCGCTATCAAACCTATACCTCCAGAGCAGATTACCCGCCGACATCGCTAAAGTTGATGAAGAGAATCCGCGCCTAAAAATAGCTGTCGAAAGAAGCTACGCCGACTTCACGCTTGCGGCGGGCTGGCTTGCGAAAAATGGCGGCGAGTTCATCGGCACTAGTACGGCGAAACCGTACTACGACGAGGTCATTGCGATGGACAACGGATCAGTCAAAGATATAGCTGCTTTTTATGCTCAAAAAGCAGGCTAACGAAGGGCGATAGCTGCGACCACGATAGAGAAATGTGACGTGAAGATGAAGGCCAGCTCGTACTTGATATAGCGTTTTTTGTCGAGCAACGTCATGGCGCCAAAAAGGGACATTCCTAACGAAAAAAACGCCTCAATAAACGAAAATGGCTTCTCTAGACTAACCCAAAACGTAAAGGCTAGTCCTAGCATGCCGGCACCCATAATTTGCGCCAGCACGTTATGAATGACCAGGGTATTATTGCGAGCCGGTATGCAGCCGGCCAGCAGCTCACCACCAATCATAAGCGCGCCAAAGATAGTCACCAGCAACACCTCCGAAGACCGAGGGACGATGAAGCCGAAGACCGTAACACCAAAAAGCACGCCGCAAAAGAGCAGGATATTCCTGAAATGCTTGAGCAGCGACTGTTCGGCGGCGGCCAACGCGCTCAGTGTCAGAGGGTCCTCACTTGCATGCTCCTGTATGGCCAGACGGCTCAACCCGACCACCGACACAATCGTGGCAATAAAAACAGGATAAAACGTCCACTTATGCATATGACAACTATAGCAAAAAGTCTGTCTTCATCGACAAATTATCGAGGCCCAGACCAAGGTGCCATTCTTCGCGGACGCCAAAGCTATCGCCCCGGAGTGACTTACCGCCGCACAGTAGCCGAAGCAACAGTCCTGCCGGCATGTCGCATCACCCGTGTTCGACGCAGTCGCTCTTGCCCACCAGTGCCAGGACGATGCTCACCAATACGCTGATTATACTGTGCATTGATTTCGTCCACACCCAAGTTTACGTCGCCCACCAATTGCCTGCGGCTAATTGGAGTGCTGCGAATACTGCGCAGTGAAGGGAGTGCAGGTGGGTATCCACCATTATTCTTGGCCTTTACTATCAGAGCATTTAATTCGTTTGCATCAGCCATCTCTAGGCCAAGCCTACGCAATTCGGGCGCGCCATAATAGTCGCTCGCCTCTGCATAAAGTCGCTCGCGTAGTGCGTCAGATTTGCGCAAACCGTTTTGGCGCTCAAGTAACGCGGGGAGCGACTTATCACTGCGCTCCTTGTTATTGCCTAACATAGCATCAAACTGCATATTAGTGCGTATTTGAGCCAAGTTCAGGACAGGCGGCTGCTTATTGTTCGACTTGACGCGTGAGTTGTAGGCTGCATGGACGACCTCTTCAAGCTCAGCTAAAGAGGCGCCAGCGAACTGTTTGCGGTCAACACCCCGACCGGCAATAGAATCAATACGGTCAAATAGCGCCGTGCGGAGCTCTTCGGGCGTTTTAAGCACCTCGGGGGTAGTATTTGGGTTGCTTTGACACTTCTTCCGCTGTAGCTACCCTAGCTTCCTGCTGCTGGGGTGACGTTACTGCACCTTCCCTTCTCTCGCGAGCCGCCGCTGCCCTCGCTTCTTTTCTCAGTTTAATGTTGTAGCCGAGCACGTCGTCTTGAAAAAAACCTGTAGAATCCGGGCCTGAGTTAACACGAACGGCGCGAGGGTTTGTCCTCGTTTGCCCGGCTTGGACGTGTAGGATAAGTGCTTCCATTACTCGTCTGGCCTCAACACCCTCCCAATATTCTTGTCTACGAGCATCTGCGCTCGACTCTCGGTGATAATAGCCAGGCGCAGCATTCCAAGAATGATTTACAGTGTACGTGGTGGCAGCTTGATTACGCAACGTAGGGTTGGTGTACGGCACTGAGTCGGGGTTAGCTGTGGCCGATGTCGTGTCTGCTATCACTTCGGCATTGATTGCGTTGTATAAATTGGCAGTGCGTGCCTGATCGGCCGGAGGGGTGTCGATAATTCGTACGTTTGCGACAGTAGATTCGGCTGGCTGCGGCAGCGAAAATGGGAGAGTTTCCATATATAAACATTAACATGCTTGTGCTTATTAGTCAATAACATTGCTCCGTAAGCACTTCCTTGAATTTAAACATGCGCCACGAGTGCGGCCGAAAGGCTTGGGACTACTTTTCTAAGCCTACTAGCTCTACTGAACTCCCGTCGGCCAGCGTCGGGTCGCTATCAAATTCGCCAAGCAGCCCGAAATCTCTGAGGACAGATGGTATTCCCCACAAGATATTGCCTTCACCTAGCAACCCGGCCAGACTAAACCAGGCATAGGCATGGTGCTCTTCGGGGTCAACGACTATATTAGTGTTCTCTTTGGGGATGACTGCACGGTAGCTGGTCATGTGAACTGTGCCATGTGGCATGTGTATCAAATGAGAACCGAGTGCGGCGAGCTTTAAATCTTTGATCGCAGTCTCTTCATATAGCTCACGTTTTGCTGCCGTATCTGGATCTTCGCCAGGTTCGATGCGACCGCCAGGCGTGCCCCACTGCCCGCCACCCAAATCTTCTGAATGGCGTTGCAGCAGTAATAGCTCTCCATGCTCATTGAAAACGAATACGTCAACGATAGGTATTACCTTGATATCGCCCCACGCTTTTAACCGTTCTTTCATAGAGTAATGATAGCAAAAACCTCTCGCAGTAGTGAGAGGCTTTTTGTCGCTTAAACTCGGCCTAGCCAACTATGGCCATTGTTGTATCGTCGTCGTAGGTAGGTTTCTTTCGTGCCCACTGCTCTGTTGTGAGGGCTGCATCGCCTTCAAGCGTTGGTAGTGCAGTCTTTTGTGCATATGCATCAGATGTGAGAACCAGGCGCTGGCCACGAGCTAGGGTTAACTCTTTGAACATTGCTGACTCAAGCCCAGGGGCACCACCTAAATTAGCAAATCCCTTAAAATCGTGGCCAATCCCAAGGTACGACCTTAGAAGCCCCTCTTCCGCACCGCCCGACGCTCCTAAACGGCCGGCTCTAATACTATCGAAAGCTTCTCCATACCCTCTTTCAATGCGACCGTCCTCATTGAGTATCGCCACACTACAGTCACCATACGTTACAATTCGCCACTTATTAGCACTGCCGGGGACTCTCTGCGCAGCGGCAAGGGCCGCACCCCACAGGAGGTCACGGCCTGCGCCGGCACGGCTACTGACCTTAGCCGCAAGGTTCACGGGCACACCTGGGACTGGGCCAACGGGCATGCCCATTGCAGAAAGTATGGCTTTTGTACGACCTATAACTGCCTTTACTATTTCAGGATCGCGTAGCGTTAAGATATCGTCGAGCTCGGCGGCGGCATGCGCGAGCGCAAAACCAAAATTATTTTTCACGTCGCCGGGGTCACCTACGCCGCCCATCCCGTCAGTAAGCACGACTGTATTTGTCCCGGAGTTATAGGCTAGACCGTCCTGTCCCTCAATAGACGACTGACGAAGCTCAGCGCCTGGAGGAGACAACACTTTGACCTTCTTTTTTTCTGGCCGGAGCGCAGCACCAAATGTTGGAAATGTCTCCGCGCGGCTCACTGCGCCAGCTTCGGGTCTACTAGCTAAGTCAGCGACAAGCTTTCCTGTAAATCTTTCAATGCGGTCAGGACCAAGGGCACCATCGTCATGTCGGCTCCCGGGAACAAGTCCTAGCCTTTCAGCATACCTACCGCTAATGCCCGTGGCAGAGCCGCTGTCTTCCGGCAAGCGGACTGGTTCAACAACCGTACCCCTAATCTTAAGAGCGCCGCCGGCTGCATCAACTGCTATGGGCCCCAAGCCTGGCGCCGCGGGGTCAGCTAGGCGTTCAGCGATTTTGCCCTTAAGTTCATTTTCCGGCATTGTTTCATCTTCTTTTATTTTTATTGTATAATGAAATAAACATTAGCACATTCTGCATATAATTTCAATGTCTGGTCAGACCTTTCGTGCGCTTTAGGCATGGGAGTTAGCCCGCTACAACCAACCTTTGACAGAGGGGCGAGGTTTTACCTGCGTGGAACTATCTTACCGCATCAACAATATAACGGCCATTAAACTTTCCGTTGCCATCCGGCCTAAACTTATCTTCCACACGGGCAACGCCAGCTCGCGCCAATCGATCCCACACTTTTTTAGCACCCTGCGTTTGTGACCATTCATGCGTTCTAAAATCATAGCCGTCGCGCATTGCCCGCTCTATGACGGCTTTATAGGTCGCCGTGCCGAAACCTTTACCCATTTCATTAACCTCTATGCCGTTGAACCAACGTGTGTGCGCCTGGTTGTCGCTCACGACTGTGCATCTTCCTATGGCTTTGCCATCGTGCATGATCAGCGACGGCTGAGGAACGAGACTGCCACGACTAACGCGAGCCGACGGATCATTTACTACCTCAACTGCTGGCAGCCTATGAGTAGGATCGATAGCTTCAGATACCTCGTAGGCGCGTTGCAACTGAGGGTTCATCTCTAAGGCCAACACTGCAGCTGCAGCTTCAGTTGGCAGAGATGCGGGGACTATTTCCGTTGGCGAGATGAATTCTGTCATTTTTATTTTGTTTTATAGTTTTATATTTTATATAAAAACAATAGCATATTATTGCTATTGTTTCAATATAATTATATTGGCGGGCTCGACCGGATTCGAACCGGCGATCTCCTCCGTGACAGGGAGGCATGTTAGGCCTCTACACCACGAGCCCGCATGGTTATTATTAACGAGGAAACGCTAAGATAACAGGGGTAATCATAGCAGGGTTCTACGATAAAAGCAACTCAGGGTTTAACGCTCCGCCCTGGCCGCTCAGGGGTGAATAAACTGGATTGGCCGGCTCTTCTGCTTGAGCGGATCGATGTAGGTGCTTGCTGGCTTAAACTGAAAGAAAATGTGCGAAGCGCGAATGCTGCTACCGTCGATTTCGCGGACACTCAAAATTTCTAGGCCTGCTGGCGTCTCCACAATCGTAGAGAACTGCCCTGCTTTGAGTTTGAATAGGGCGTCGACAACTTGTGGCGACAAGTCGCGGCTGTCTTTAGTAATTGCGAAACCATAGTCGCCTCCACCATTTTTTGTACCCGGGTCGTCCGAGAATTGTTTGGCCATGCTGTTAAAATCTCCCCCGTTAAGGAGCTGGCTGAGTACATTTTGTGCACGATCGTGAGTGCCGGTGTCCAGGGCGGATACGACTTTTTGGTCGAGCAGTTGCGTCTTTAATTCGCGCTTAAAGTCGGCTAAGGACCAGCCCCAAAATTCCTTGAGCACATCCTCAAAGACAGCATCGCTGCCGCCAAGACGGTTTTGGTTGCGGAGCAACGAGACCTCGGCATTTACTTCTTGGTCACTCACAGAAATGTGATGTTGGCCAGCCAGCTGCTTGTTGTACGCGTCGTTAATCACGGATTGCAGAGCAACTTTGCGGAACGCGGCCAGCTGCTGCTTCCCTGACGTGCTGCTAAAGTTAACTTTTTGCTGAGTTTGGTAGTAGTGGATATAGTGGCGTAGTTCAAATAAATAGTTCTCGTAGGAGACGAACCGTGAGCCAGCCTTTGCAACTGGCAGCGGAACCACCTGAGTAACCCTGTAAATGAAGGTCGAGGTGCTATTGAGCCTGTAGAGAGAAACTCCGCAATAACTAGAAAACGTGACGGCAAGCGCCACAAATATGCCTAGTGATATGAGTACGATTCGGCGAAATGAGTGCTGCAACGGGTAAATGTACTTACGCGCGCTACTCAGCACTTCTTCGCGATGCTCGGCGACGGTCTCGTTGGTGATGCGCGGAATATTATGGATCGCTTCTTCGAGCGTCTTTTCCGGCTCCTGCTTGCGGCGATAAGGCCGCATAGCCAATATCTTTTTAACCTTGTGCTTCATCTTCTTCTGCTTCTTGTTGTAGGTTATTATCCAGTGCTACGACCGGGCTGGTTATTGCTGCGATGCCCTGTTCACGTAAAATCTGCAGGATTTGCTTTTGAATTTTTGCAGGATGGCCAACCTCGCGGATCACCAAGTCCCCCACAAATGTCTGCATCATAATTGTACCAAACCCGAGCAGAGTTTCTTGTAAACCGGCGACCTCGTAGTTAATCATCTGGATTTGATTGAGCCCCATGTCGATCACACTGCGATGAAACAACCCTTTCTGCGTTATCTGGATTAACCGCTGGTCGGACACAATAAACACGCTAAAATGCCAAGCAATCCAGGACGGTAAAAACACCAAAAAACCGGCAACCATCCCGCACGCCAAACCGATAAGATACACTTTGTAAGTAGGGATAAACAGGGACGGAATTGTCCCGAGCAACAGCGTAAGGCCGCCATATATGAGGCCTTTACGCATCACAACCGGATGTTTGCGGAAAACGAGTAAGACTTCTTCGTCGTCAAACTGGTCTTCAAAATATTTGTCAGCCATTGTAAGTATTGTAACAGTTTTTAGACTTCGAAACGTTGGTGGCCAAGGTCAAAATCAAACTATTCCTTTCGATTTAATATTCTAAAGTCGCGAATAATTTCTTCTAAGCCTCTGCCAATAATGCGCACTACCGTCAGCTTGCCCTCGCTCAAAAGATCTGGGTCTATTTTACTGACTAGAGAAATAATCGTATGGTTTGAATCAAGCAGCAGCGTCTTGCCGCTCATTAGATCGGTTGCAATAGGAACAGTATCAAGCTGTTCTAAGCGAGGTAGTTTCTCGCTACCTATGCTCAAATTCCATTTTTCAGGATCTAGTATCGCTTCGTTCACCGCTAAAGGTAAGGTTCCGGGATCAGTAATTTGCTCTTCAATTCCTCGAGAGTCAAACTTTCCTTCTTTTTTGTACTTCGGTACATAAAAATCGAGCAGCTCGCGTAAGCTAACTTCCTCTTGTGTAATTTCTATAGTTGCATTCTGAAGAAACAAAGGAACATCAAACAGCATTCTTATCTTATCGGGTTGGTAAACGAACTGCGCTAGAAACTCTGATTTATCCATACTGTTTGTACTTTGGTGCCCCCAGACGGATTCGAACCGCCAGCTTCTCCTTAGGACGGAGCTATTTTATCCATTGAACTATGGGGACGAGTGAAGAAAGAGATTCGTGCTCGCACGAGATCTCTTTCCGAGCGAGTCCCGCCTCTGCCGCAGGCAGATGGGGACGATGAGGAAAAGCCAACTGCGCCCTTCCCTCACCCTACTTCAACTGTAAAAGTGCTACTTCTTCTTGCGTGGTTGCGTAAACTTCTCGTGGACGTTCTCGTAGTCGTACAGCTCGCCGGCGCTAAACCAGTAAGCAACTTCCTTAGCCGCCTCAGATTCGTCAGCCGAGGCGTGAATGAGGTTCGGAATCGGCGTGCCTTCAGCGTTTGCGTGTGTGTAGCTAACGTGCGAGTAGTCGCCGCGGACAGTACCGGGGAGCGCGCTTTTTGGCTCGGTCGAACCGATCATCTTGCGTACCAAGGTCACCGCCTCCACACCTTCCAGTACCATGGCGATAACCGGGCCAACCTGCATAGCTTGCAGCGTGGTGTTAAAGATTTCCTCGCCGGCACGTTGTTTAAGGGTGCCGATGCCCTCGTAGTGGCCGTACAAGTGTTCTTGGCTCGGGGTGAGCATCTTGGCGCCAACGATCTTGAGGCCAACTTTTTCGAAGCGGGCCAAAATCTCGCCAACCAAACCGCGCATCACGGCGTCCGGCTTAAAAATAATCAGGGTTCGTTCCACAGTTTATTCCTTGTTTAACTTATCGATATGCCTATTGTAACAGATGTAGCGCTGCTTCTCTAGGGATGGGCGCACGACACATGCCGTGCGCCATGACTATACTATGGTGCTAGAATAAGGATATGCTGTTTGCGAAGGCGAAGACTGACTTCCTGGAATATTTAGAGATTGAGCAAAACCGTTCGCAAAAAACGATTGCTAACTATGACCATTATTTGGTGCGGTTGATCGATTTCGCCGGCGATGACCTCGAGCTGAAAGACCTGGACGCCGAGCTGGTGCGCAAATGGCGGCTGTGGCTAGCGCGGCTGGGGACGAATGTCTCCGACGAGATGCAAATGTCGACGCTCAATTACCACCTAATCGCGCTCCGCATGTTCCTGCGGTTTTGCGTGAAGCGCAACATGCACACCCTGTCCCCGGACAAAGTTGAGCTGGCCCGCACCAAGCGCAAACAAGTCACATTCCTTAACGAAGATGAGCTTCAACGCCTGTTTATGCAGCCGGACACCAGCAACCTGCAAGGCCTACGCGACCGAGCGATACTCGAGCTGCTGTTTAGCAGTGGCTTGCGCGTGTCCGAGCTTATTGGGCTCGACCGCGACCATGTTAACCTCAAACGCCGCGAATTTATGGTTCGTGGCAAAGGCCAAAAAGACCGGCCGATTTTTATTAGCGTTGAGGCCGCCGACTGGCTGCAGCGCTATTTTGACCACCGCGAAGACAACACTCGACCGCTGTTTGTGCGCTATGGTGGGCGCAAAGCCGTAGACCTCTCCGGCAATTTTCACCGCCTGACCGCGCGCAGCGTCCAGCGACTGGTGGCGCACTATGCCCTGCTTGCTGGTATCACCAAGCAAGTCACACCGCACACCATGCGCCATTCGTTTGCCACAGACCTACTTATGAATGGCGCCGACTTGCGTAGCGTCCAGGCCATGCTCGGACACAGCAACATAGCAACAACGCAAATATACACTCATGTTACTGATCCGCACCTCAAAAGCGTCCATGACCGCTTCCACGGTCATAAACCCTAATAGCTAATGATCGATTTTACTGGCAGAGAGGGTTGCCGCTGGGTTCCATGCCCGACACCACAGCTGCAGCGTTGCTCTGGAAGTACCCGTCCATAACTGAGAAACGCTTACAAATGGAATCTGTTGTTTCGAGCGCGTAGTTACCGACCTGGTTGTTGCTCGTACCCCCCAACGGGATGCGTACCTGGATGCGGCGCAGCACATCCTGGGCTTTGCCCGTAGCGTCGATAACGGCCTGCGCGCCCTGGAAGCTTACTGCCGTACCTGCCGGGTCGGTGCCCGAAATCTGGAAGCCAACAGGCTTATACAAAGTGGTTACACGCAAGTAGTACTGCGAGCCACCTAAACCGGCGTTGATGGTCAACTTGCAACTTGTGTCGTTACAACCGGTGCTAATAAGGTCACTGCTGCCGTTCGTTGCAAAGCCAGCCGCAGCAGATGGGCCACCGTTGAGCGGCACAACAAATGAACTCATGGCGTTGGCCTGCAATGTTGCCGCGTTTAGCGAGCCGCCCGTTGGCACGAGGTCGAAACGCAGCACGCCATAGCCGCACGTCCAGGAGCTCGTTTTAGAAAACACCTTAACTGCTGACGCTGGGCAACCTGTGGCCGGATGGATATTAGTAGCGTCCGTATTAAACCATTGGAACGTCAGTGTCTTGATCGTATCGCTACCCGCATCAAGCGGCACAATCAGGCCGGTACCGCTAGGGGTTCCGCTTGGCGTACCACCAACACTCGTGAACGAAAGAAGGTTCGGCGTGGGGTCGACCAGCACGCAGGTGTACGCAACGTTGTTGGCGTTGCTGAGTGAAGCAGCCGGCAACGATGCGTAGGCGCCACTGTTGTCGCAGCTTGTCTTGGCAGGTGCGGTTGCTCCCAGGCTTGCAATATAATCGCGGACGTCGTTAACCCCTGTTTCGGCGGCATAGAAAGCTTGGGTGCTCAGCTGGCGGTCAAGCGTTTCACGCTGATTACGGCGAGCCACCTGGGCGAAGCCAAGGACGATTAGGCTCAGTACGATCATCAAGATCAGACTTACCATAATGGAGACCATGCCTGCCTCGCGGGCAGTCTGGGTGGTGGTGGATCGAAGTATACTACTCATGCTTTATTCCTATTGTACTCGCTTTACGACAACGGTGGTAAGGTCTGCCACGGCACAAAACTGTGAGCCGGCTTGCTTGCCACTGCATTGGGCATCGATGAAGGTGTCGCCGTTGGGGTTTGCAGGGGCTGACTTGCTCTGTAATAAATCTTTGTCGCCGTATACAATGCGTACTTCCACTTGATACAAGTTGGTGCCAACACTTTTAACGACAATGTTGCTAAGCCGCATGTGCGGGCCAAGGAGTTCGCGACCATTGACGATTGCCGGAGCGGCACAACTTCCCGAGAAAGGTTGCTCCACAAGCCCATGGCTTGTTTGGTGCGCGCCAACGACGCCGTCTGTAAGCTGGTAGCCAGGATAATAAATAAATTGCGTGCTACCGACGCAAAAGTACGCTTGCGTACCGGGCACTGGGCTTACGGGAGTAGGAACAACTGCAGCGCCGTTAAACTGAATAGCCTGAGAGATCGTGTCGATGATGCTCCGCGCCGTATTTTGGGTGTTGGCCTCTGTAACTCCTTGGTAGTACACGCGGGTGACCTGGAGGATGCCGATTGTGACCACGAGCAGCACAACCGAAAAGACAAGTGTTGCGACAAGCAACTCGACGATGGTGAAGCCACGCTGGCGTTGAGCAGTAGTGTGCACCTTCATTTTACTGGTAATCCCTATATACAAGTTGCAGTTTATCGGTGTTGCGGCCATCGACGTCGACCCACGATTCGTCGAGCGTAAAAGCGTTTCCGCTTCGGGTAATTGCGATCACATACTGTGGCTGTTTGACAGTCGGCGCACCAGTCGTGTCAACCGCACACAACGCCTTGCTTGGGCTGAGCGGGCTGGCATCAATGACAGAGGTAACGCTCGATATACAAAATGTCGTTGGTACTGAGCCGCCGAATACCGCCGCCGAATTAGTAGAAATCAGCCCCTTTAGTTGTTCTAGCTGTGACTCAGCCAGTTTTAAGCCATTGCCGCGCTCCTGCGCAGCTCGTGTGGCCTGCAAGCTCGTATTACTCACCACATATGCGCCCCCAAGAATCACGCTCACAACGGCGATCGATATTAAGACTTCGACAATTGTGTCGCCTCGCTGCCAGGCCCAACTCGTCGACCTTTGGGCCAACGAAATACTGCGTCGATTTATGAACATGTCTGGTTCGCCTTCAACGTCAATGTTACTGCCAGCGGATGGTTGTTGCCACCAATTACTAGTTTACCGGATTGGTTCGTGCCACTACTCGCAAAACAAATGGTGACACCGTTAGTGGGGTTGACGACGCCAGTGGCAAGGTTTGTATCTATGTCGCTAGTACCAACAACAGTCGTTTCGTCTAGTCCCGTCCCGCTCACAGGCGCCACTGGCACAACACTCACCTGCTGCGAGCCAGATACCAAAGAGCCGTTATTGTACGACGCGAAGCTCGTGGTAAACGCCACCGTACCCACTGCAATGTCGGCAGCGCCGTTATTGTACACCATGCTATAGGTTGTGAGGCCACTCTCCATCTGGCCAAAGGTCGACGAGTTAGGCACGACTAACGGTTTTGCCTGAGCTAAGCTCTGCACGTCTTGCCCACTGGCTGCATCTTTTTGTAAGCCGGCAATCGCGTAGGTTTCGTAGCGCTCTGGCGTGAAACCCTGAACCTTAAACTGAATCGCCTTGCCAACAAAAATACAACCTTTGTTTGTCCCCTGTGTGTTGCTGCCAGCGAGGATGTTAGGGCCACTGCCACCCGCTGAACATTGGAAGTCGCTGGCATTTGGGTAATACCCGATTGATATGTCGTTAATTGTCTGTTCGATTTGTCCCCGAATTTGCTGGAGTGCTTGGTCGAAAGCAGTTTGGTTTTGCTTGCCCGAAATCGCGGTAGCAGCACTTATAAACAGCAGTGCAGTAATACCAAGCACGATGAGCACTTCGATAATCGTAAAGCCAGCAGCGCGTGCACTTACAAGCCCACGCAAAGAGTACGCACGAATACGGCGGCACAAAACGACTACTTGTTGGCGGACATTGCTCAAGCCACCCTCCATACGGCACAGTATACCATAAGCACGATGCTACGGCAGCAGCAGCCGGGTGTACCAATTAATGATTGTGGTGCCCCACAGCTGCACAACGAACATGCCGATAATAAGGAGTGGCCCAAAGGGCAAATGGCTCTTGCGGCCGGCCTTACCACTTAGAACCAGCGGGAGCGCGATGAGCATGCCGCAAAGCGATGCAATAAACAACAGTAGCAGCGACTGCAGAGCACCGCCAGCCAACAAACCAAGCGCAATTGCCAGCTTTACGTCGCCGAATCCAATCCACTTACCACCGGACACCATAAACAGACCATAGAACAGGCCGCTGATAACCGCAGCTCCGATTACACTGCTCAACATAGTGTGCCAACTGCCGCCGAAGAGCAACCAGCTGCCAAGTACTTGCAATACAGCTAGCGCAATGAGTGGAAAGACAATTTTGTTAGGGAGCAAAAACCACTTGAGGTCGTACACGGCAAGTGCTGTAAACCCGATAAGGAATATCAGCCACAGCACAAATTGGAATAGCGACACGCCAGCCAGTGGCGTCGGCCAAAAAATATACGACAACAGGAAGGCCAGGGGCAACAGCAGCTCTACGATCGGACTATCCGGTATTGGCTTGTGGCAATAGCGGCACTTGCCGCGCAACGCCAGCCAGCTGAGCACAGGCACGAGATCTTTTGGGGCCAACTGGTGGTGACAGCTAAAACATTCTGAGCGTTCACTCACAAAGTCCCGTCCCGCATGTAGTCGCCAGACCAAGGCATTTACGAAGCTCCCAAAACACAAACCAAGTACAACAAGCATAGCCAGAATCATGTACATATCGTAGCACAGTCTGCCCTGTTCTACTGTGCCGTCCTGTATAAAAACGAGCCCCATTTCTGGAGCTCGTTTCGCTTTTAGGCTTTCGCCGTTATCGTGCTAGCCGCTAGGGGTACTAGGAGCCTTGGCACTGTTCGACGTTGTTTGGTTCGATCCAGTAGGTTACGACCACACTGCGGGCAGTACCGGCGACTGCGGTGTTGCCACTACAGGTTGCGCCAGTTATAACAACTGCTTTGTCGGTTGGGGCGACTGCTGGAGTCGTGTTGCCTACGACGTTCGTGACCGTTACGTTACCGTTGCTGTAGAAGCCAAGCTTGGCGCCGTCTACCGACGTTGCACCGGCAGCGCTGTAGGTGCTCGTACCGTTACCAGCGATAGCAATGCCAGTTGGGAGCGTACCTTGGTTGTCATTAGTGAATTCGGTAATACCGCTGAGGACGCTACCGATGTCGTTGCGGCGTTGTGTGTTACGTGCGTTGCGTTGCAGGGCCGGCACGGCCAAGAACACAATTAACATAATCAAACCGGCGATAGCCAAGACGATTAAGACTTCGATGATGGTGAAGCCTGAGGTTTTCTGTTTTCGGATGGTTGACAGCATTGCAAGTGCCCCTTTGCTTTAATTTTAATTGCTTAAAATATTATTAAACTACTTATGCTTTAAATCATAGGCGTGCTTGCGTCAAAATGCAAGTGCTTAAACCGCAAAAAGAGTCACTAACCTTGGACAAACGACTGGTTGGCCAAACCGTAAATTGGGAGCAGCACGGCAGCAACGATAGTGAAGGCCATAACACCGAGGATAACCATCAGGACAGGCTCAATAATGGTGGAGATCGACTTGATTTGGTCGTCCACCTCTTTCTCGTAATAATCGGCAGTCTTGCCAAGCATTTGCTCCATAGATCCGGACTGCTCACCAATGCTCAACATGTTCGGCACTAACTCGAGGAAGTTAGAGTCGCCATGCAGCGATGCCGATAGCGCTTTACCGCCTTTTACCTTGTCGATAGCTTTGTCGAGCGACTCTTTAATGTGGATGTTGTCCACAGCCTCGCCGGTAATTTGCAGCATTTGGATAAGCGGCACTCCGCTCGAGACCAGCGTCGTACCGGTGCGAGCAAAACGCGCCATATACATTTTCATGAACAGCGGCCCAATTGGCCATGCCTTCATCTTGAGTTTATCGGTCACCCGGCGGCCGCCAAGCGTCCGCGACCAACGCGTACCAAAGAACGCAAGGATTACTAAAATAATCACCACAATCCACCAGTCGTGGATGACAAAATGCGAAATAGCCAGCAAGATGCGCGTGATCAATGGGAGGTTGGCACCTGGTATCCCCTGGTACAGCGTTTGCACCTGCGGTAATACCTTAACAATCATGAAACCCAGCACGCCAAACATCACCATCAAGACGATTATCGGATAGATCATGGCGCCGCGCACTTTACTGACGAGATCGGCATCTTTTTCTTGCTGGATGGACAGCCGTTCCAATGCCTTGTCGAGCGTTCCCGACGCTTCACCGGCAGAAACAAGGCTAATGTACACGCGGTTGAATACATCAGGGTGTTTGGCCATAGCCGCCGACAGCGTGGAGCCGGCCTCGACGTCGTTAATAATTTTGCTAATCACGACCTTGAGTGGTTTGCTGTTGGTTTGCCCGTTTACGGTACGCAAACTTTGCACCAATGGTAAACCTGCGTTGATAAGCGTGCTCAGCTGGCGCGAAAAGATAACCTTGTCTTTGGTGCCTGCCCTGTTGAAGCGGCTACGCAAGCCGGTCGCATTCTTCTCGGCAAGTTTAATGTCGATTGGAACCAGGCCTTCCTTGCGGATCAGCTTGCTTGCGGCCTGCTCGTCCTCGGCCTGTACTTCGGCCTTCACGTATTGTCCGGTGCTGGGGTCGCGCGCGGTATATTTGAATGCGAGCATCTAATTAGCCTCTCATCAGCCTATCGAGCTCTTCGGGATCAACCGCTACCATGCGGGCTTCGTCGTAGCTGATAGTACCGTTGTGGATAAGGCCGACTAGTGTTTTGTCCATAGACTGCATACCAAATTCAGTACCAGTTTGGATAACGGCCTCGAGCTGGTGGGTCTTGCCCTCGCGGATAATGTTACGCACAGCAGGTGTGGCAATGAGGATTTCGGCTGCGGCAATGCGACCGCCGCCGATCTGTGGGATCAAACGCTGCGAGCAAATGGCTGCCAAAATGTTGGACAGCTGCGAACGGATTTGCGCCTGCTGGTGCGGCGGGAAAACGTCGATCATACGGTCGATACTTTGGGCGGCAGAGTTCGTGTGCAAGGTAGCAAACACCAAGTGTCCTGTTTCGGCAATAGTAATGGCCGAGGCAATAGTTTCGAGGTCGCGCATTTCGCCGATGAGCACAACGTCTGGGTCTTCACGGAGTGCCGAACGTAGGGCTGCTGAGAACGAATAGGTGTCGTAGTGCACTTCGCGCTGTACAATCACCGAGCGCTTGGAACGGTGGGTGTATTCGATAGGGTCTTCGATAGTAATAATGTGAGCGGCGCGCTCCATATTGATCTTGTGAATCATGGCAGCCAGTGTGGTCGACTTACCCGAACCGGTTGGGCCGGTCACCAGCACTAGGCCGCGTGGATAGTCGGCAAATTTGTTAGCAATCGGCGGCAGGCCAAGTTGTTCGACCGTCAAGATCTCGTTGGGGATTAAACGCAAGGCAGCGGCTAAGTTGCCACGCTCGTGAAAAGCGTTCACGCGGAAACGACCAAGGTCACCAAAGGCAAAACTAAAGTCAAACTCTTTGTCTTTGAGCAAGATCTGTTTTTGGTCTTCGTCCAGAATCGCAAAGATCAGTGTCTCGACAGCCTCGTCGCTCAATACATCGGCACCCTGCACGGGCATGAGCGCCCCATCAATACGAATCATTGGCGGCAAGCCAACTTGCAAGTGAAGGTCAGAAGCCTTCTTTTTAACGACTTCTTCGAGTAATACTTCTATTCTTGGTGAACCTTGCGGCATGTGACCCACTTCCTTTACGCGCTGTCCGCACTTGCGACGCGGTTAATTTCTGTCAGCGTTGTATATCCTGCGAGAGCCTTGAGATAGCCATCTTCGCGCATGCTAATCATGCCCTCCGCCACGGCAGCTTTTTGAATTTCGGCACTTGTAGATCGTTTGAGTATCAAACTTTGGATCTGTTCAGTAATACTGAACACCTCGTAGATACCCATACGTCCCTTGTACCCACCGGGCGTATCGGGGCTATCTTTGCCCTTGGTTAAAGTATAAGCGCTTTGGCCCTGCAGTGGCAAGGTTTTGTAACCAAGATCTTCGGCGATTTTTGGCATCTCTTCGGCCGTCTTCGGCAACAGGTGGCCGATGGTCTTCATAATCGCTTCGGTTTCGACCTTGCTGGACTGATACGTCTCGGAGGCAGCCCCGATGCGGCGCACTAGGCGCTGGCCGATAACCGTGCGTACCGTGCTCGCAATCAAGAACGGCTCAATACCCATGTCTAGTAGACGCGGCAGGATACCGGCTGCCGAGTTGGTGTGGAGCGTGCTAAACACCAAGTGGCCGGTCAGCGAAGCCTGCACCGCCAGCTCGGCGGTCTCTTTGTCGCGGATTTCTCCGACCATCACCACATCGGGGTCTTGGCGCAAGATGGAACGCAAACCACTGCCAAACGTCAACCCAACGTCGGCATTGACCTGGATCTGGTTGATGCCGGACATCTTGTATTCGACCGGGTCTTCCAGAGTAACAATGTTGATGGCGTCGCTTTTTACTTCGGAGAGTAAGGCGTAGAGCGAGGTAGACTTACCGGACCCAGTCGGCCCTGAGGTAAGCACCATGCCACTCGTGCCCTTGATTCCCTCTTGGATAGTACGCAGCGCGCGGCCAACATAGCCCATATCGGCCAGTTTGAGACTCGTGCCGGTCTTGTCGAGCAGACGAATGACCACTTGCTCACCCCAGATCGTCGGGCTAATGGCAATACGTAAGTCGACGTCGCGGCCCGCGGTCATAATGGTGAACTCACCATCCTGTGGAATACGATGCTCATCGATCTTAAGGTTGGCCAAAATCTTGATACGCGACACGAGCGGCGGCTCAGTGCTCTTTGGCAATCGCAAAATCTCGCGCAAAATGCCGTCAACACGGCAGCGAATCTTGAGCGAATCTTGCAGCGGCTCGATGTGCACGTCACTCGCGCCATTTTTGGCGGCGTAATCGAGGATCGTCGACAGCGCCTTACTGATCGGCGAGTCTTGGACAATCGTCTTTATATTTTTGTCGCCGGTCGAGCCAATGGCGCTGGTGGTTTCGGGAGGTGCGTCAAGCGCAGGAGCATTGGCAGTCATACTGCCAATATCGCCTACCATTTGGGTTGAAAGCGACGGCTGGTATTGACGGAGCACCTGGCGGATCCCCGCTTCGGACGCGGCGTACACTTTAAGCGGACGACCAATCTTATTGCTCAAAAAGTCCACGGCCTGCACATTGTCGGCGTCCAACATGGCGACAACCAGACGGTTCTGCATCTCACCCAGCGGAACGGCCATGTACCGTTCGGCTACCTCCTGAGGCAACAGCTCGAGGACACTCGACTCGATGCGCGCGGCGCTGAGGTTCACATACGGAACTTTAGCAACCTGGGCAATCGCCTTAGTAAGCGTTTCGTCGGGCACATGAGCGTCGCTCGCCAACAAACTAAGGAACGGCGCACTTTGCTTGGCTGCCTTTTCCTTAAGGGCTTTTAACTGTTCTGCCGTCAAAGCACCGGATGCTACCAACACATCCTCGACCTGCTTTTGTGCGGCAGTAGAAAGTACACTCATATCTGCCTTCTGTCCCTACTGTGAGGCGCTGCTATTGAATGGGTTAGGGTTATTACTATCACCAATTTGGATATTCGGCGCCGCATTGACCGCATTACTATTAAAGTATTTGGCTGGCGGCGGGCTAAACTGGGAACTGATCGGATCGACGACTTCGGCCGTTTGCTGGCGGTTTTTAGGCGAACTAAAGATCAGGTTTGAGACAATTAATGCGGCGACTGCGCCGATAAACACCATGACGAGCACTAGGGCAAAATCTTTACTTTTCATCTGACAACCTCACTCTTTATGGTCAGGTTCTTGCCCGGTTGGTAGAACGTCTGGGCAAGTATGTCGGCGTTCATGCTGCTTTCGCCACCGGATAATTGAATGCTCTGAATTTGGAATGGCCTGATAGAAGACAAAAACACGCTCACCAGACTCTGCACTGATTGGTATGTACCATTAACCTGCACTTGGAATGGCATGGCCACGGCCTGAGGCGTTGGGCTACTCTGGTTGGATCCTTGCGTTGCCTCTTGGTCTGTACCACTAATCGACAAAATCTTAAGATTTTGGCCGCCGATAATATTCTCGAGGCTGGTAGTTAGCGCTGGGAAGTCATAGGCACTAGGCAGCGAATCAAGGATCAGTGTGGCGTTATCGCCATCCTTTGTGCCACTACCGCTGGCGTCCCCTGCGAGGAGATTGGGGTTCTGACTCACGAAAGCATTGTATGATTTTTGCAGCGTATCCCGTGCAGCTAAATCAGTTTTAAGTTGAGCAAGCGCAACTTTTTTGGTCGAGATAACCTTGTTTTGGTAGCCCATCTGGGATACTAATGATTTGCCAGCAACGAGCGCGAAGACCAGCACGAAGGCGGCCAGCGTGGTAGCAATAACCATGCTGCTGTTGGCTTTGGTGATTAACGTTCGTTTCGTAAATGATGTTGTTCGTGCCATAGTTATTGCCCTTACCGCCCCTATTGTCCCGTGTCCGCTTTTTTGAACAAATCTGTCGCCGCCTGACTATTGCCGTGGGTATTGATGTTTGGCACCGTCAAAATGGTGTCCGAAACCTCACTGAATAACGGTGCGGCAAAACTCAAGGTGATAGTATAGGAAGCGTCCTTGTTGTCGCGGCCAAAATTGCTCAAAACCACGCTACTAAATGCCGGCAGCTCAGCCTTGGGTGCAGCTGCCGTGTGGTAGGTCGCGAACTTGAGGCCATCGGTAAAAGTGTTAACCGTGGCAAGTGTATCGGCGGTGCCAGTAACAACCATTGTGTGCTGAGCAAAGTCGGCGTTGAGGCTGTTGATACTGGCTGCGGTTGGTGTCACTTGCTCGATAAACGTAAACAACCGCGGCACAACAGCCTTACCGTCATGCAAACTCGGCAACGAATTGAGCTGATTTTGGACAGTGAGGATCTTGTTGAGATTTTGGGTAGATTTAAGCTGGGTGCTATTGGCCTTGATGTCACTGCTGAGGTCGGCGATGCTCTTCTTTTGCACACCAAAGACGACCACGATCAAGAGTACCAACGCTGCGATTGAGATACTGACTGTAATAATCGAAGCCAACATCACCAGCTGTTTTTGGCGTTTGGCTTTTAGGTACTGTATCTTGATATCGGGGAGTAGATTAAACTGGATCATTCCACACGCTCCGCTAGGCCGGCGGCCACACCGAAGTGGTTTGACACGGCCAATAATTCGTTTTGACGTTCTGGGGCAAATGATACATTGCGCCACGCATTGCCAATCTCAACTTCTATGCCGAATTTGTTTGCTAGGTGCAGCGGAAACTCTGGTAAGGCCGAGGCCCCGCCGGTGACTACGATACGGCTGACTGGCATGTCCACATAACGGCTCTGGAAAAACTTGATGGATTTGTCGATTTCACCAACCAACAGATCTACTGTGCCAATAATGGCGTCGTAAATACGGCCTTCAAGCTTGTCGCGGCTGAGGCCAAACTTAAACACAAACTGGCGGGCCTGTTTGTCGTCGATATTGAGGTTTTGTGCGGCGGCGCGGATGATTGCCTCGGCACCAGTAGGAATAGAACGCGTCAGGCGTGCTGAGCCGCCCATAGTCACAACCAAGTCGGTGCTCTTGCTGCCGATGTCCAGCACCATCTGGGGCTGAGCGGAATCGCCGGGAATCAAAGCGCGAGTTAAAGCCAAATTGTCCGGTTCAAAGGCAATAACATCAAGGCCAACCGATTCGAGCATGTCCAGACGCTGTTCCACGAAATCGTTTTCGACGCTGGAAAGCAGTACTTCGACCTTTGTTTTATCTTTTGGCGAGTCGCCAATCACTGCCCAGTCAATCTTGGACTTTTCGAGCGGCGTCGGGATGAGAGAGTCGGCCTGGTAGCGAATTGCCTTGGACAGTTCAGCAGCTGGCAAACGATCAAAATCAATAACAGCCGTAAACACACGCTGTGACGGGATACCCACAGCCACGTTGCGAGTGTTCATTTTGGACTGGTCGATCAGCTCTTTGATAATCTGCGCTAGGCGTTGCTGGTCGGTCTTGGAATCACTCAGTACAATCTTGCTGTCGACTGGCACATATGCGTAGCGCACCAGAGATTTTACCGTGCCGGTGCCCCGCAATTGTACGACCCTAATCGCTGTTGTGCCGATGTCCAACCCAAAGAATGACGAAACGCCGCTTAGTAAACTCATCTTGGGTTGATTATAGCATAAGCGTAATGGGTAGTGGCAAGTTATAAGTTATAGAATTGGCGGCAAACTCGTTATCGAATCGTAGCTGTTGTTGGTAGGCTGATTGGGCGGTACCGCCATCCACAAGGCTGGGCTGTAATTAAATTGCTCGGCAGGAGCATTATTCTGGGAAAGCGTACCAGTGGTCCTCAGCAGTTGCACCTGGTTGGCGACAAACGAACCGTTGATCGTCAACTTCGTGGTGCTACATTGGCTTGCATAGGTGGGGTCTGTGGTCTGGATACTCAGAACCGGCAAGGTTGTCTTGGCGCAAGTGTAAATCGTGCCGCCTGACGCGCCGTTTGGCTGTGCTACGAACAAACCGTCGACGCTTGCCACATTCTTACTAATGTAGATGTTACCCTTCACGATAAGCTCGAATAAAGGTAAATTGCCCACAGTCCAGTTCGCTGGTGGATAGTTTATCGGGTTATCGATGAGCACATCACCCGTCACGTATATGGCGACTCTGCGACCTGGAACCAATAAACCACTGATCGCGACTCCACCTGGCGCATTCACCGTGTAGGTTCCCGTTGCTAGCGTAGCAAGATTAATCGGCGTGGCCGGAAGCGAAGTAAAGGTCGTCGGCAGATTGGCGTAGTAGTCTGGTATGCAGTCTGGTGAGCCAAACTTGCCGCCAAATAAACCGCCGCTCGTGACGGTGTTGTTGGCGAATGCCAAGCCGCTTGGCGGTGCTGCGCCGGCGGCATTGCCCTGAGCAGTTGCGAAGTCGTAGATGTTGTTGACAGCCATGGCTGCGAACTGGACGCCTGCGCCATTAAAGGTCGGGCTGTTCTCCTTGTTCCAACCCACAATTGCTGCTGTTGGAGTCGCACCACACGCACCACCCGAAGTTTGAGGGTTTCCGGCCGATACATCACCGCCGAGCACTTGCATGTACGGCTTGGCACCGATCTGCACACAGGCTTCAGCCTTGGCAGTGGCACCGGCTGCCGTGGCAGGCACGATCACCAGAGTCCGGCACAGCGTATGATTGAGCGTAATGCTCGCGGCGGGCACAACTTCGGTAGCAATTGTCGTCAGGCTGCCAGAGGCGAAGGTTTGTGGACAGGTATCTGGCGGCGGCACATACCCCGGGCTTGATGCTGTGTCGTATGCGGGCGCAGTGAAGTTATAGAAACCTACTTTTGTAATACCGTATTCGGTACAGCTGACACTCTGACTGACTGTTAACCCTGTATTCTTGACCGTGAACTGGAACGTTATATTGTCGCCCGGCTCCGCCACTCCGCTCACGGGGTTGCCGCTACTATCGGTCACGATCGGATTAACGGTTGGCACCAGAGTGTACGAATAAGCTACCGTCGCGCATACCGGCGTACCAGTATAGGTTCCTCCGGCCTGAGTGTGCGGCGTTGCATCGGTACGCCGACATATCTTTGTACCTGGAGCAGTCGCCACTGGTATGGTATAGGACTCGGTATGTTTGAGGAGGAGAGCCCCCTTGGCCATTACGCCTGCCGAACCACTCGCCACCGTAGCTCCGGACGTCGAATTCATTGCCTTCCAGGTAACAGTAGTTGGCGAAGTACTGGTTGGCCCAGTATTCTGCACATAATATCCGAAGCTGATCGTCGTTCCGGGTATAGGGTTGGCATTAGATACAGTGGTATTGCCGCTAATCGTAAAGGTAACTGGCGGCGCCAGGCTGGTCAGCGGCTCCGGGAAGCCTAATGGGTTGGCGCACTGTCGCCGAATGGCGTAGTGTGTGCCGTTGGGGTTTGTGAACACTATTGCAGAGCTACAGCCGCTATCGTCAAAGTAAGACGCGTCGTCGGTACCAGAAGATGGGTTGTTACGATCACGCTGGTAGTAAGTGTTTAGCGTATAACAATAATTGGTGTTCCAGTTGACCCTGCCAGCGGCGGCATAGGCGTTAACCGCGTTTTTCCATGCTGTAATCTGTGCAGCTTGCGGCGGACGATTGCGCGAGCCGCCCATCATTGTATCTATGATAAACGAGGCGCCTGTTTTATCCCAGGCACTACCACTAAGGCGGGCCATTATTTCGTTAATGAACTCTGTAGCGCTGTTGGTTGCTGGACTAATCGCCGAATAACCATTAGGTGGATCACTGTGCGTATTTTGGAGCACGAAGTCACCGCTGGAATCAATAGCGCCCTTGTAGTAACCGTGGTATTGGGCCACGCCATATGGTGCGGGCGACGGATAGGCCAGCGTCAACGCTCCATACCCAAGCAAAAATGCACCTACAGCTATTCCTAATAGAGCGGCAAACTTTTTTTTCACGGCTGCCCGCCTAGTTGGGTAATAATCTGCTCGTCATTGGCCTTGTAATTACCGCTCAACGGCGTATTTGGCGGAATGAGCAGAATCGCCTGCTTGTAGTAGGCAATGGCCGACATGTCGTCGCCAAGCAGGTGTGCCACCGCTCCCATAGATTCGTAGACATTCTGAGTCTTTTTTGCCGCAGCTGCTTGCTTGTAACTTGCGAGCGCCGACTTGTTGTCGCCGTTATTCTGGTAGTTGGCCCCTTGCTGGTAGTACAACGTGTATTTTTCGGCCGCAGATAAGCCCCGCTTGGCCAAAGCTGCGGAAAGCTCGTCCTGCGACCCTTGGTAGTCTCCGTTCAGGGCTTTGTCCTGGGCAACGCCAGCCAGGCTTTTTTGCGCCACGGTCAGTGGCGTATGGCGGTGTCGCGTTTGATACCAGCGCACGCCCATCCCTGCACCCAGACCAACCACAACCACGGCAACAACAGCGGCCACCCACAGCCACTGTTTCTTACTCTTAAATTGCCCTGTAACTACATCTGACATAGTGTTTACGCTTGCCTTTTACTATACGCGGAAATGTGCGCGAAGCAAAGCAAAAGCACGCGACTACACTCATTGCATTTTATTGCTTTTTAGACATTATTATGCTAATGTATAAATAACCAATAAAACCGAAGCTATGCCAACACAAATCCACGACATTCAGCCCAAATTTAATCCCACTGGCGCGCCCGAGGCGGACGTCTACCCGGTCGCGAATATTGATCCAGCGGTACTGGAAAAAAGAGGCGACATCCGCGTTCCAACACGCTTACTACCCGACGGTAGCCCCGACCCGGATCACCGCATTTCCCTATGGCGCGTAGAACAGCGATCCAGAGTAGAAGATGGGACCGGAATTACCTCCTCAAGAGTACTAGCCGGCCATTCTGCTGCGGAACCCGTGGGGAGGCACGAACTAAATCGTCACTTGTCTAGTTCAAACGAATCACGCGTGCCCGGAAGTGGCAAGGAAACATCTTATGTATCTTTCATAACATCAGCTAAAGCTCTAGGTAATATGGCGCTACGCAATGGCTATGGCCTTAAGGGCTTCCATGATGCCGTTGTAGTGGAGGCTAGCGTCCACCCCAGTCGCCTTGTATACGGACCGTCACAAGAAATATTGCTAACAGGCGGCTTGTCTCCTGATGAATACGTAGGCGCACACGACGTGAAAGAGCTTATTGCACAGCACATCGACCCCGACACAAAGGTAAGAATTCCTCACCAGCCGGGCGAACACAGCATTGCAGACACCTATGCGCACTGGGGCGCTATGGTAGAGCCTCCAACGCCTAAATAAACAAATGGCTTCATTAATCTGAAGAGGTTGAGTCGTTACATTATCGTGCTTAGCTCAAGAATAGGTTATCCGTAGTCTACTGAGGAAGCGAGGGCTTAAAAATATCATCAAGCCAAGCAACAACGGCCTCTCTGGGGAGGATGAAGCCAGTCTCAGCACCAATTCTTTCAACTTCGCTCAGCACATGCGCATCCAGTAGTGGGCGAAGCAATGCCCCTGTCATGTCTTCTATATCAGAGGTAAGCTCTCGTTTGGCCCTGCTATCGATATCCGCTCTACCCCAAATTTCTTTGACTAATTCCCGATAATGCATTGAAGCCTTGTTGGGTGCATCCCCAGTTAAGGCTGTTCCAGCAACACGCCAAAGCTCTCCGAGCGCTTGTACCGCTGGTATGTATGGCTGTCCACCTTTCAGGGTATCACGACCCATAGTGGTGCCACGCAACCCTCTCTCTTTTGCATCTTGAGCTCCTGCTGCTCTAAGGAAAACTACTGAGGCCCTTCGCGTTGCCAGCTGCGAACCTGTCACCATTGAGGCCAATTTTCCGGGGCTAAGATTGTGCTCGCGGTGGTTCTGTGTATGAGTTGCCCCAGCCTTAAACTCCAATTTATCGTCCTCCAACACGCGTGCGTGTGATCGGGTAGCACCCTTGCCCATAATAACCAGCTGTTCAGCGGTTAATCGTTCGTACCCAAAAATGTTGTCCCAGGTTTGGCCTTTGTCCACTTCCTCGGCTGCCGCCTTGCCCATGGCTACGATCATTGGTGCGTTTACCTGGGGCCAGTGCCCTGCGGCGTACACAACCGGCATGACAAGCGCGTCAGGGAAGGGTTTCTCCCCTCTTCGCTCGGCACCTTCTATGTAATGTTCGATCGCGGTTGGCCGGTTGGCCACTGCCAGTGCGTCTACATCAGGGGCCAGACCCAAGGCCTGGGCGGAATTTTCTACCGGGCGGTCGGACTCATGACTCATATATAAATATGAGCATAATATTGCTTAATTGTCTACTATTAGGACTGGTAATTTCCGTCGGCTGGGTGAGTCCAAACTAAGCATACCTTTTTACTTACTGGTCTACCCCTGTTATAATGCCAGCATGAGCACGCTCCAAATAGGCATTGTTGGCCTGCCCAACGTTGGCAAATCTACCCTTTTTAATGCGCTAACCAACAATAATATTTTGGCGGCTAATTACCCGTTTGCCACAATTGAGCCGAACACCGGCATTGTACCGGTGCCGGACGAACGGCTACAGAGACTGGGCGAGCTATATCACACCAAAAAAATCGTGCCGGCGACGGTAACGTTCGTAGACATCGCCGGGCTCGTGGCTGGAGCCTCCAAAGGCGAAGGTCTGGGCAACCAATTTTTGGGTCATATCCGGAGCTGCAACGCCATTGTGCAGGTGGTGCGCGCTTTTGCCGATCCCAACGTCATCCATGTCGACGAAGTCGCCGACCCGCAAAAAGACATCGATGTTATTAACACAGAGTTAGTCCTGGCCGACCTGCAAACCGTGGAAAAACGCCTGCCAAAACTAGAAAAAGAGGCCAAGGCTGACGCCAAGCTCAAACCTCTGCTCGAAACGCTACAGCGTGTCCAAAAATTGCTCAACGACAACCAGCCACTATCCAGCGTCGACGACGTGGAGCTAGAACATCTGCAAGATTTGCATCTGCTGACCGCCAAACCAATTATCTACCTATTTAACCTCGACGAAGCTGGCTTGCAAGACGACGCCCGCAAAGAACAGCTGTGTGCCTTGGCTGCCCCTGCCCGCGCGCTGTTCGTTTGTGCGCAATTGGAGAGCGAGCTGCGCAGCCTGGACGAAACCGACGCTGCCGAACTGCTTATTAGCTACGGTCAAAACGAGTCCGGCCTGGTACAGCTGATCCATACCGCATATGACGTCCTCGGGCTACAAAGCTACCTCACCGCCGGTGAACAAGAAGTACGCGCTTGGACGGTCAAAAAAGGCGCGACTGCACCGCAGGCCGCCGGCGTCATCCACGGTGATTTTGAACGTGGTTTTATCGCGGCCGAAATTGTTAATTACGACGATTTGGTTGCCACGGGCAGCGAGCAAGCTGCCAAAGCCGCTGGCAAATTACGCACCGAAGGCAAAACCTACGTCATGCAACCCAACGACGTGGTCGAGTTCCGCTTTAACGTCAGCAAATAAGGTGGTCGTCACGCTTCTAAAGTAAAAGCATCGGAAAAAGGGGTGCCGGTTCCAAGGTGCTCGATGAGGCCATGAACCTCTGCAGAGCGGACGACTAACGAACCAATAATCCCTAGCGTAGGGAATGTGGCCTGGTCGAGTGCTGACAAGGATTCGGTTCCATTTGCATTCCACTCGGCCTGCAATTCGGCAGCGGCCGGCGTAGCGGCTCCATGAAAGATCTTAACATGCACCAAAGTGTACAACACCGAGTCGTGCTACTCAAGCACTAGTAGAATTTTGGATAGCGGCGACGGCGCATCATGAGCGGCGTTTTGGTGTACGGGTTGGGGTACGGCGCCATGGTTTGCATCTGTTGCTGGCCGGCACCACCTTGCATTACCAGGCCACCGAGCAATGGCGCACTCGTCTGCATCGTGGCGACGGGCTGCTGTTGCTGGAACTGCTGCATCATGTAGTGTTGTCGGATTTCCATCACGCGTTGTTGAGTGTAGTTGAGAATACTGCGCAAGCGATGCTGGTTCCAGCTGGTAAAGGTCAGCTTGCGGTTCGGGGTCATGATGTACACCGTGCTATCCATCAGGCGGGCATTGTAGTCCATTTCGCTAATCATATCGAAGCGGATGTCTTCCAGACTCAGGAACATTGGTTTGCGGTCTACCAGTAATAAGCGGTGATTTGTCACACACAGGAGGGCGAAGCCCCCTTCGTAACGGCCGTTTACACAGCTCGCAATAATTTCGTCGGGCATTAATATGTTGGCTAATTCTCGAATCTCCGCCCTGCCCCACCAGCGGAAATTGCAGCCGGCTTTTTTCAGCTGCTCTTCTATTTTGGCTAATGCTGTCATCGCGCCTCCTTTGTTAATACTCCCACACTCATATCATATGAGACGTAGCTGGATATCGGCGGTGGACTTCATCACGCCCGTGGTGTTAACTTGATCACATGTTGCAAGTTTTCCACAGGTATGTAATAGTAAAAGTATGTTGACGGACGACGGCCAAACCGCGACACTCGTCAGCCTGTTCCAAACGGGAACGCGACAAGTGTACGACAAAGGTGAGTTCATCATCCGCCCAGGCGGTCCTCCTCAAGGGGTTTTCTACATCATAAGCGGTTTGGTCAAAGCGTACGATATCACTAAATACGGCGAAGAGAACCTACTCATCATCCGCAAGCCTGGCGAAATCCTGGGCCTCACCTGGGCAATTACCGGCGAAGACCGCCAAATTATCTACTCGACGCTGGCAAAAACCGAGCTTTTACAGGTTAGTCGCAAAGATTTCCTCAAATATATCCGCACCAACCCTGCCACTGCTCTGCCACTGGTGGATATGCTGGTAGATATGTATCGCCTGCACTCTGAGCGCATTTTGAGCCTGGAATACCGTACGGTGCGCGAGCGTCTCATCTCGTTTTTACTGAGCGCGGCTCGGCGTTTTGGCGAAAAAGGCCCCGGCGGCATCGTGCTTGACGCGCCACTCCGTCACCAAGACATCGCCAGCTCGATCAGCACCACGCGCGAGTCGGTTGGCCGCGAACTTGGCGCGCTAGAGCGCCGCGGGCTGCTGGAATACAACCAATCTGGCATCACCATCAAAGACATCGACAAACTGCGCTCGTTCTTGGA
>CAZDTZ010000012.1:0-40273 GCA_964508535.1 uncultured Candidatus Saccharibacteria bacterium | reverse complement strand
TTTGCTCCTTACAAGGAGATTCTAGCGAAGAATGGGGAGATTTTGAACAGGCTCTTACGAGCTTTGTGAAGTCTCGTTTGTGCAAAGTTCAGTTCGAAGGAACACTACTATTCCGCTGCGATCTACGCGAGGCCGACCTACGATCGGCCAGTTTCTACGGCGCTACGTTAAAGGATTGCGAGATAAGCAAAGATACTAAATTCGGCGATCTGCCAGAGGACCACCCTGATGCGGTCCTCAAATCAGATGACCCAGAGGACGAACGTCATAAAAGGGAAGTAATCCTGAAAGACTTAATCCCTGATGACACACTTTCGCACGAGGATATTGTCGAAAAGGTACGTGCATGGCAAAAGGAGGGCAGCCTTATACTGCTCCCGGGAAGCAACCCAGAGTATTTTCTCCACAAACCTCCGGTGACTCCGGCGGCTGGCGTTCGGTAGCATCCGCACCTCGTTACCTTGGCGCCGAGCCGCACGGATGCTGGCCCTTGCAGGTAAAGCGTTAGCGCGCTAGAATGTATATAACTTACGCTTTTTGGCATGATAGAGGGTAGACCAAAACAGTGAACAAAAACATCATCGAACTCAACGGGAAAAAATACGACGCTCTCACTGGCGCCTTTCTCGGTAAGAGCACGAAAGTGCCGGTGGGCGTGCCGTCTCCGCACAAACGCTCTGGCCGCGTCATCGACGGCTTTATTCACCCTGTTGCAGCCGCTGCCAAGCCAAAGCCTGTAGCCACCAAAGTCGAATCCAAACCAGTCGCCGCCAAAGCAGCGCCCGCAAAGGCTGTCGCCAAGGAGAGAGCGGAAGAGAAGAAAATAGAGAAAGAAATAGTGAAGCAAGCGCCTGTAGCCAGCGAAGCCGTCGAGCAACCAACAAAGATGGCCAAAGCAGCAGGCAAGCCAGCCGAGACGCCGAGCCATACCCACGCGCCAGCGCACATCATCAAGCCGCACCAGCCCGAGCACGCCAAAACTCTCATGGGCAGGGCTGCAAAGAAGCCGAAATTCTCACTCAAGCCAGCCATCAAGGTACAGGGGCCAGCCGAAGTCGCCATTGCGCCTGCTTCCGGGATCACGCCTAAGCGCTCGGCAGACAGCCTTGACCCCAATCGCCTGGTGCGTGCTCAGCACACTGCAAAGCACGCCGCAGTATCACGCTTCCCCAAAACACACACTCACAATGGCATCACATTGCCTCATCACAGCGGCTTCCTCACGCCGACGCCGGTCATTGCCGTCCAGCCAGCGCCGCTCACATCTGTTTCACATGTCGCCACACCGCATCTTGCCAAGCCACACATGGATATCTTCGAAGCCGCCATCGCGGCAGCCACCAGCCATACACAACCGGCGCATCGCATCAAGCGCTCCAAGCGACGCAAACTCGCCAATATGTTGGCCGGTGGCACGGCGCTCCTCGTTATTGCCGGGTTTATCACGTTCCTCAATATCCCCAATATAGAAGTACATGTTGCCTCGATCCAGGCCGGCTTCCACGCCAACCTGCCAGGCTACACACCAACTGGTTACGCACTCGCGGGCCATGTCCAGCGCACTGGCGACACTGTGAGCATGCGCTTCACTTCAGGTGAGAACAAATTCACCCTTACGCAGCAACCATCTAACTGGGACAACCAAACCCTGCTCGAAAACACGCTACCGCTGCAAAGCGGACACCAAACCATCGAAGTGGGCGGCCGCACAGTGTACGTCTACAACAACTCCGAAGCCGTCTGGGTCACCGGTAACATCCGCTACGACCTCACCGGCAACGCACCGCTCAAAACCAGCGACATCAGCAACTTGGCAATGAGCTTGTAACAAAATAGGGACCGGTGAGCCTACCCAGTATGTTACGGAGCGCATTCCCGCGCGAGGGCGCGAAAAAATCAGCCCGGTTGGGCTGGGTGATTTTTTGCTTCCGGCTTCACAGTCTCCGTAACATACTGGGTAGGCTCACCGCATACGCCATAGTTCCATCCTATCTGTTTTTCCTCTATAATGACGTGCATGAAAGCAGCTCGTACTCGATTCGCCCCCAGCCCAACCGGCTACATGCATGTTGGCGGTGTACGCACCGCGTTGTTTGCCTGGCTTATTGCTCGCCAAACAGATGGGCAGTTTATCTTGCGCCTGGAAGACACCGATAAAGCACGTGAAGTTGAGGGTTCGGGCGACCACATTATGAAGAGCCTGCGCTGGCTGGGGCTTGACTGGGACGAAGGCCCCGACATCGGCGGCCCATTTGCGCCATACAAGCAGAGCGACCGGTTACCCAGCTACAAAGAATGGGCCCAAAAACTCATCGACCAAGGCCGCGCCTACGCCGACCCCTACACGCCAGCAGAGGTACAGGCCTTCCGCGAAGCCGCCCAAAAGGCCAAGCAGCCATTTTTGTACCGCAACCACCGTCCGGAGAATCCACCTGCATGGGATGGCACCAAGCCACTGCGTTTTAAGAGCGGCCCCAAAGATTACCAATGGCACGACGCCGTCATGGGCGACTTGCACGCTGGCGCAGAGGCAATCGACGACTTTATCCTGATCAAGTCGGACGGCTACCCAACCTACAACTTCGCGCACATCATCGACGACCTCAACATGGAGTGCACGCACGTCATCCGTGCCCAGGAGTTCATCTCGTCAACGCCCAACTACCTCAATCTGTACGAAGCGCTGAACATCGAACGCCCCATTTTAGGCACATTGCCACACATCATGGGGCCAGATGGGAAGAAGAAACTGAGCAAGCGCGACGGCGCCAAAGACATCCTGGATTATGCTACCGAAGGCTATTTGCCCGAAACCATGATTAACTTCTTGGCCTCGATGGGCTGGAACGACGGCACCGAGCAAGAAATCTTCTCGGTACAGGAGTTAATCGTCAAATTCAGCCTGGAGCGCGTCCAGCACGGCGGGGCAAAGTTCGACGAACAACGCCTGTTGTGGATGAACGGTGCACACATCCGCGAATTGTCGCTAGATGATTTGTACACTAAAGTTGCTGATTTTTGGCCAGAAAGCGCAGCCAAGTACGACGACGCCTACAAAAAGCAGGTGCTCGGCCTTATCCAGGAACGCCTCAAATTCTTTGCCGAAATCCCCAGCCTCACGGAATTCTTCTTTACCGATTTACCCGTTAACCCCGAGCTGTGGACAGGGCACAAGCAACTCAAAAAAGTTGAGCCAACGGAGATAAAGAACTTGTTGGAACAGGCTAAGACCACGCTGGAACAAAGCGATTTCTCAACCGAAGATTTGTCCACCAAACTCAACGCGCTCCTCGAGCAAACCGGCCAAAAACCAGCAGTGTTATTTAGCCTGGTCCGCATCGCCACCACGCAGGCCCCAGCCAGCCCAGCGCTCGCCGAAACCCTCAACGTCCTGGGTAAAGAAGTCTCGATGCGCCGCATCAGTGCCATGCTCGCAGCGCTGTAGTACGACAAAAAATGCCAGATTGTTGCGGTAAAATGCATAGCATTGTATTCTTTGATAATGTCTAAGCTAACCCCGTTCCAAGAGGTCGATAGCAAATACCCACAATTTGTTAAGTGGCTTAGTAATCGTTACGAAGGACCACTACCTGATACGCTCTTTATATACCGTAACGAGAGCCACGGCGTGGGAGCAGTTGTTGACCCCAAGAGCGAGCACCCCTTAGGTAGCATCGTATACTTGCTAGATGGCAAGGCTGGTACAGATGCTCATCTAGGCGAAGCTCGACTCGAACGCAGTTTAGTCCTGGGTATTGTTAGCCGTATGGTCGTGGCACGTACGCTGCATGCTGCACGGCTGAGTGCCATGCGTGACCGCGGCACCACCACGAAAGCGGAAGATCAAGGAGTTATAGAGGTAGTTGACCGAACCAGAGCACCGGAGGATTTGCACATCAGAATCGGTGCCGTAAGCTGGGGCGAACAACCATACCAGTACCCCACAGAACCTGCCGAAAGAGACGCCGCCCTGCTGGCGAACTGGGACGCGCTTCATCTTGACAGAGGGCCAGCGGAATGGCTCGATGCACAGCTTGATACTCTTTCGGGGATGCGTTTTATAGATCCCCACCGATTAACCGCGATGTTTAACCATGATGTAGACGTTACTGCGCGTTTGCTTCGTTGATCAACAAAGCCAGGCCTTTGCCTGATGCTGGCTGCCCGTCTTTGCGCGGGATAATCCAAAAATGCAGGTGTTTGACCGACTGGCCGGCAGTTTTGCCCATATTGAGCGACAGGTTGTAACTTTCGGGTTGCACGGGCAATTTCGCCAGCAGCGCCTTAAAGTCTTGCCACCAGGTGTCGGGCAAATCTTGCAATGATTCAGCATGGCCGTCCGGGATAATTAGGTAATTATCCGAGCCAAACTCGGCAGAGATCAAAAAGCCGTCAGAAGTTTCGGCGATGACGTCCCCACGCAGCAAATTGTTGGCTCGGCAAAAAGGGCAGTTGGGTGCGACTTTTACCTCAGCTGTCTTCATAGCCCTTATTCTACCCCAAACCCGTCATATCCTGCTACAATAGTGGTTATGATTGACGGCTTTCTCGACCGGCGGCGTGGTTCCCATACTCCTCGTATGTCGTTGCGCCCCGCAGACAAAGAAAATATGTCTCAAATGGTTGTGAGCGACCATTCTAAGGATGGTTTCAAGCCGCATACTGAGTCGCAACCAACCGAGCCAACAGATATAGACGAGCCAGAATTGGAATTGGAACAGCCCGAGACAGATGGCAAAGCAGGTAACGGAGTGAGCGAACCAATTTCGACAATGCCCGCGTCCAGCTTCTCACCCGCGCCACCCAAGCGCTCTTTCGGAGAGTGGCTACAAGACATCACTAAAAAACAATGGATTGTTGCGAGCCTGGTGTTTGTCGTGCTGGCGGGCGGGGGAGTAGCCGCCTTCGTGCTACTACACCACACTAAGCCAACCCCAGTCGCCGTGCACGTTACCAAAAAACCAGCGGTCAAGCCAGCACCACCAGCGCCAACAACCGTTGCAAGCACACTCAGTGGTTTGCAGGTCAACCCAGACATCAACCAGCGCCCGGTTACTGCTGTCATGATCGAAAACAGCACGTTTGCGCGGCCTCAATCTGGACTTACACAGGCAAACGTAGTGTTTGAGGCCGTGGCCGAAGGTGGCATCACGCGCTTCTTAGCGTTGTTCCAGGACACCAACCCAACATACCTTGGGCCAGTGCGCTCGGTACGGCCATACTACATCCAGTGGGCGTTGGGCTTTAACGCTGCGATCGCACACGTCGGTGGCAGCCCCGAAGCCTTGCGCAACATGAAGGACTGGCAGGTGAAAGATCTCGACCAGTTCTATAACAGCGTTGCATACCATCGCATTAGCAGCCGCGACGCGCCGCACAACGTATACACCAGCATTGACGCACTCAACAGCTTAGAAAGCAGCAAGGGCATTGGCGCCCCCAGCTACCATGGCTTTATACGCAAACCCGAGCAGCCGAGCACGGCCCCCACGGCCAAATCAATTGACCTCATACTGTCGTCAAGCGACTACAACGTCCATTACGACTACGACGCCGCGACCAACAGCTACAAACGTTCCGAAGGTGGCAAACCGCACATGGAGGCCGACGAAAGCGGAGCCTTGTTGCAAGTCACTCCAAAGGTCGTGGTCGCATTGGTGATGACCCAAGGCATAGAGGCCGACGACCTACACACCAGCTACAACACCGTTGGCAGCGGCCACGTGTACGTATTTCAGGATGGCACGGTCACCGAAGGCACCTGGTCTAAAACCGATAGAGGTGAGCAGCTTACCTTTACCGACAGTACCGGCAAACCGCTGTTACTCAACCCTGGCCAAACCTGGCTGACCGCTGTTAATTCGACCAACAATGTGAAGTCTACTCCGTAGCCAAAGCATATGGACAACCTACAAAAATACATCTCTCAAGTCCGCAGCCGGCTGTTCGGTGTATTAATCCTCGATAACATCGTGGTTGTGGTCGACTACTATCTGTCGAAGTACGTTTTTGACCTCACTGGCATACAATTTCTTATTGCCATGGTAGCTGGTTCGATATTGGCACTTACCGTTTTGCCGTGGTTGAGCACACGGCTCCTTACCCAGCCAACCAAGCTCATTTGGCAGGCAATCTTGCACATCGCGCCAGATGCAGCCAATGCGCCAGCGCCCGACCTCAAGAATTTGCGCATCGGGCGCGATCTGGTGGTCAACCTTATTGGACACATTTACCAACTCGCCAGCGTGGTTGATTCGGTCGAAGATGTCTCCCGCAAGCGGCACACCGACCTCAAGACCGATTTCGTGGCCAACGGCCTACCGCTGCCTCTGATGGTCCTGGATAAAAGCCAGACTATTCTGTTCGCTAACCAGGCAATGTGCACGTACATCAAACGGAGCAGCGCCGAGACGATCGGGCAAAATGTCTATTCGGTACTCGACATGTCGTTTACCAGCGCCAACACTTTCGACCACTGGCTGGAGCAGGCCAAGGCCAATGCCGCGGTGTCCACCACCACATGGGAGCGCGTCCGCCTACATATACCAGCCGACGACAGCACCATGCAATTCGACCTCGCCGCCTACTACAACAAAAACAACCCGGAAGGCTTCGAGACTATGCTAGTGCTGTTCGACCACACTATTTCGTACAGTCAGGACGACCAAGCACTGAGTTTTGTAGCCCTAGCCGTACACGAACTACGCACACCGGTCACGCTGCTCCGCGGCTACATCGAAGCTCTGGAAGAGAACCTGGAAGGCAAACTCGACCCCGAAACCGCCGACTTTATGCACAAAATGAACGCTTCTGCCCAAGGCCTAACGGCCTTTATCAACAACATGCTCAACGTCGCACGGGTAGAGGACGACCAACTCACGCTGATGCTCCACGAAGAACAGTGGCCCGAGATCGTCCAGGCCGCGGTCAACGATCTCGCACTGCGGGCAAAAGTGCAAAACGTCGAGATCGCTATCAGCATCGCGCCCGGCTTGCCGAGCGTTGGCGTGGACCGTGTTAGCTCCTACGAAGTACTGTCCAACCTCATCGACAACGCCATCAAGTACACACCGCAGAACATGAGCAAAAAAATCGTCATAAAAGCCGTGCTCAACTCCGAAGGCTTAGTTGAGACAACTATCCAAGACAACGGTCGTGGTATCCCAACCAGCGTTTTGCCGAACCTATTCGAAAAATTCTACCGCTCGCACCGTAGCCGTAACCAAGTTGGTGGCACTGGCCTCGGGTTGTACCTCAGCAAAGCCATTGTCGAGGCCCAAGGCGGCCACATCTGGGTTCGCAGCAAGGACAACGAGGGTAGTACCTTTGGCTTTACGGTCCTGCCGTATGCCAAACTTGCCGATGCACAAAAAAACGGCGATAATAACCGTATCAGCCGCGGAGCACACGGTTGGATCAAAAACCACTCTTTATATAGCAGGTAATACATGTCCGATGCAATAACACCAACCAGTCCGCAAAGTGCACAGAGCGCCCAAAGCGCTCCGACCAACCGCAAGGTCCTGATCGTCGAAGACGAACACTTTATCAGCGAGTTGTACGTCCGCGCCCTCACGCGCGCCGGCTACAACGTGACCGTCGAGGTTGACGGCCAGCGCGGCTACGACCTCGCCAAAACCGACAAATTCGATATTATCTTGCTCGACCTCATGATCCCAACCATCACCGGTATCGAGGTTTTGCGCCGCCTGCGCGGGCCAGGCGCCACCCCCATTAAGGCAAAAATCGTCATCACCACCAACCTCGAACAACGCGAAGAAACCCGCGACGACATCGAGAGCCACGCCGACGCCTACCTTGTCAAAGCCGAAATCACCCCGCGCGAACTGGTCGATTTCCTGGGCACAATCAAATAGTACTAAACAGTCTTCTACACCGTCTCTTAGCGCGGCATATTGTAAGCTATTGCTCCAGCGGCTAGGCTGAAGTTAGGATTCTTTTGTTGAGCGCGCTTCATAATATAGGGGAGCCGCTTCCATATGGCTTCCCACTCATCGACACCCACATTCTCGAGGTTAGGAATCCACGGGCCACCGCCGGGATTACGGCTTGCGACATGAAAAATCGCTCCTTGTCGTGAAGTGTGCCCAGAGCCGTCAGGCACGGCCATATGCAGCCCGGCGGCAATAATACCCAACATCTGAGGACTGCTCCTCGCGACGCGCACGTTCCCAGTAAGATTGCCTGCCGCATCGCGCAACAATGTGGCACGCAAATCCTGTCCAATAATTGGAAAACAAAACGAGGCCTCGTCATAGGCAACACCCTCGTTAGGTATCGGATCCATCCGTCCCGATACCGGCCGGAATGCGCAGGGCTCCCCGTTACTTCTACGTCTGAACAAAAACTCCTCAGGGGACAAGGCCACCATAGCCGCAGCCATTTCGCGGCGTACATCTCCGGTAAACTCATTAAAAACATCGATGACCGACCGGCCCATTTGCTTCGCCTTTTCTCGATCAGGAGCACCACTGGGGCCAAGAAAATCATGGTAAGCTGCGGCCAATGCCGGCTGCTCGTCAGACAGCACGTATTCTGGAGCCAAAAGCCAGCGATCTTGCGCAGGGTCATAATTGCCGATAGCAGCATGATACAGGCGAGAGTCACGTGCAAGCACACAATCTGCGACATTCCCATCGGCTGGAAAAATAGCACCACGTACCGTAAGCGCCGCGCCGTACTGGCCGTCCGGATACGTACTGGGCGCGAAGTCCATAAGTCCGGTAACGCTGGCATAACGCTCAAGAACAACTCGAGGCGAAACTAATTCTGGCGATGATCCGTGTAGCGCACCCATAATCAACAGATTATATACAGGAAGCGTACAATAGTATAGCTATGGATGAGAACGGCCCCCAAGATGGCGTGAGCATACACTCTGGTTTTCCGAACCCGGCAGCAGACAAGAGCCTGCACGGGCTGGATTTAAATCAGCTGCTCATCCGCCACACCACCAGCACCTATCTGTTCCGAGTGCGCGGCAACGAGTGGGAAAGCCAGGGGATCTTTGATGGCGATATCGCCGTTATCGACCGTGCCCTTGACCCACGCAAAAACGACGTCGTGCTGTGGTGGCACGACGCCGAAGGCCAATTTGCCATCTCACACTACAAAGCCATGCCCACCGGCGCCAGCTGTTGGGGCGTGGTCACTTCCACGATCCACGAGCTGCGCACAGTGGGCGATCTTTCTACTAGCACTGGCAAGCCGTCTAGGGCCGAGTAGGAAACGTACCGATGTGAGCTAGATCGAGGTCACCCGAACCCCCATCCTTGCAAGCTATTGAGTCAAAACGAAACTTGGGTGCCATCGCACCAATCGTTTCGTGTTCGAATTCTTGTAGTGCAATTGTCTGGTCGCGTAACGTGGCTGAGACACTACTAGACACGCCGAGTGCCCTGGCAATATCGGTAACACGCTGAAAGGCATCACATTCGGCTTCTGATTCATTGGTCGTATTGTAGAACGCGTGGCCAAGCTCATGGGAAACGTCACGGATTGCGTCAAGGCGATCTTTCACTACCGGGTTAATGGTAGGCTGTTCAGCCAGGTGGGTCGATACTGCCCCATGAGAAGGACGACCGTCGGATACCGAAGGAAACAGCTCGAAATCGGCAGCTGTATGCGGCCGCGACGCAATTTCCGTAAGGTTGTCGCACAGTTTACGCGTTAGCCAAACAGTACCTGTATACGGATAGCCCTTACCCACTGCAGGGAGCCTTGGAGCCTCTAGCGGGAATTCTTTAGTAAAGCCCGGTATTGCAGTTACGTAGCCAGGATCCTCACAACGCACTTGTATACGTTTAGTGTCGTATGCAGTGTTAAGTGCCGCTCCTAGCTGTTTTTCTTGCGGCGTATCGTTGTGCAGGAGAATGTCGCCGATGGCCTGGTGATACACAACACCAGCCGCCACGTCGACCGCCTCTGTTGCTGCTCCCAGTATTCCCGCCACAGCCAGGGCAGCGATAACGCCCGCCTTGCGGAGCTTGCTCGGCTGCCGATTGGGGCGCTGTTCGACAACACCGGAAGCGGTATCCGGCGTAGGAGTAGTCTGCACCTTAGAACGCAAGTGTTTACTCATTCACATATACTATCATGTTTATGCTTAAATGTCAATCTAATTCCTTCTGTTTTGGCCTGCGCAGCCCGTGTATGCTAAAGGCATGTCTACGGTGTTCGCCCTTATCGACTGCAACAATTTTTTCGTGAGCTGCGAGCGCTTATTTCGGCCGGATTTGGCCGGCAAGCCGGTGGTGGTGCTCAGTAGCAACGACGGCTGTGTGGTGGCACGCAGCAACGAAGCCAAAAAGCTCGGCATCCCCATGGGCGCGCCAGCCTTCCAGTGGCGCGAAATGTTTAAGAAAGAGCGGGTGACAACCTTTTCGGCCAACTTTGAGATTTACGGGGACGTGTCCAAACGAATCACTTCGCTGCTCACCACCGTGACACCGCGCATCGAGGTGTATTCGGTAGACGAATCATTCCTAGACTTATCCAGCTTGCCAATTACCGACTACGCCGCGTGGGGCAGGGTGGTACGCGAAAGTGTTGGCCGCACGATTGGCGTGCCGGTAAGCATTGGCATTGCCACCAGCAAAACTTTGGCAAAATTGGGTACCGAACTCGCCAAGCAAGACGAGGCCAGCGGCGGGGTAGTGGACTTTACGAGCATGGGGGCAGCCGCCTGGCGCGATGCCCTCAATGCCATTCCGATCCGTGACGTCTGGGGCGTAGGCCGGCAGCTGGCGCCAAAACTCCGCGCCGAAGGAGTTGGCACGGCGCTCGCCCTGGCAGAACTCCGCCCGCAGCGCGCCCAACAACTCATGGGCGTCCATGGCCGGCAAATGGTCACCGAACTCAACGGCACACCATGCTATGGCCTCACCCGCGAACACAAACCCGCCGAGAGCATTATGCGCAGCCGCACTTTTGGTGAAGACACCCAGGCCGCTCACGTGCTCGAGTCGGCCATTGCCACGCTTGGCTCCAGCGCTGCTTTTGCCCTCCGCCGTGAGGGCCTACTCACCCGCAAAATCGGCTTTTTTATGAACACCAACCGCCACAAACCCGGCTACCGCCGCTGGGTCGAAGAAATCAAACTCAACCAGCCCACCAACGACACCGGCCATATTCTGGATTTGCTCATCGCTAAACTGGGTGAAATATTCCATAGCGGTCCACAGTACCACCGCCTAGGCGTATTTTTGTATGACCTCGTGCCGGAAACTGCGCTGCAAACCGATCTTCTGGGCGAGGTAAACACCGTACGCCACGACCGCGCCACGACCCGGATGCAGGCGCTGGATACCATCAACCGCAAGCACGGCAAAGGCAAAATCTACTACGCCGCCGAAGACCTCGCCAAAACCTGGCAACCAAAGCACCAAATCCGCTCACCACGCTACTTGTCCAGCTGGGACGAATTACCAGAGGCGCACATTCTGGTATAGTATATTTTATGCCCTATGTCCGCACCGAAGCAGAACCAACCCTGGGTATTGTAGTTGCAGGAAGCTTCAATTCGGAAAATCTACCCTTTATAAGCAACGAAGCCGGACAATTCGCCTTGCAAGGAGTGCGTATCGATGCACCCCGCCCGTTTCGACAAGCAACCAACCCGGATGGTTCGTTCATTCTGCTCGACACCGACGAGCCCGGAATTAGTCCGCGTGACCTCGAGCTTGGTTACCTTAAAGCGATCGCCAACACCAATGCCCTAATCGTAGCCAATAGTCGGTTTTGTGGCAAAGTGGGGCTGAGCACTGCCGCTGAAATGGCCTGGGCCCGAATCTGCGGCGTATCGGTTGCAATAACACATGTCCCGCGTATCTGGAATTACCCCGACATCTCGTTCGCAGGCTCATACACTACAGCTGAGCGGGCTGCTCTGGAGCGGTTACCATATTTCCAGCTGCCGGCGGCAAGCTTTCGCTACACAGCAGCCGAACTGCAAAATATGGTCCATCGACACGAACCGCTGCCCGAAGATCATCCAGATTACCCAACGCTTACAGACATTTGCCGCCAACTCTTAGAGAGCTTGTCAGACCAACCGACGAGCTAGGCTGCGGCCAAAGCAGGACCAGTGCCGGGTCGAAAATCGCGGAAATCGGTGCGGCCAGTCCACATGTACTCGTTAAAAATCTGCCCGACCGTAGCCTCGTCGTACCGACGCACCTGCGTAGCAACACCGAGCGCGCCGCACAGCAAGGGAAAATCAGGGTGGCGCAACAGTTCGTAGCGCTCGGCTTGGCGCGGAGCAGGTAACTCGGGTGCGCCCAAGCTTACGTTGCGTGCGTGCACGCGCTGGTCTACTTCCAAGGCGTATTGCCGCGCGTCTGATATGCCAACCATCACCTCGAGCGCCCCAAGACCGAGCCAGATACCGGCCCGGTTGTCCTCGTTGCCTCGTGCTATGCCCACGGCAGTGTCCAACGCTGCAAGCAAGGGCAGCTCTGGGTGGCTACCGTGCTGCAAACGTACGAGCCGACCCATGAGCCCAAAAATAGGCAAGTCCGCGCCAAAATGCACAAAGCAGCGCTCATAGTCCGACGCCCACCGTGGGGCGGGAATAATTTTTGGGATTAGGCTTATGCGGCCCGTATGAAAATCCTCATAGTTCGACTGTAAGCTTTTTCACAATTACAGGATGCGATTTTTGTCACGGCCGCATGCAGGTATACTGAGAATTGTGAAAAGAGAACTATGAAAATCCATCTTATTACTGTTGGCCAACCCAAGCTGGCATATGCCCAGGCTGGCTGGGATGAATACCTCAAGCGCCTACAGCACTACCACGCCGTGCAGGTAACCCACGTCGCCGACAAATACGCTTACGACCCCGCGCATCTGTTACAAATCGCAGGCAACGCCTACAAGGTCGCGTTGGTTATCGAAGGTGAGCAACTCAGCAGCCCACAGCTAGCCACATTTTTGGAAAAACGCGGCCTGGAGGCCAGGGAAGTGTGCTTTATCATTGGCGGGCCAGAAGGCCTGCCGCAGAAGGTCATTGAGGCCGCCGACTACCGCTGGAGCTTCTCCAAGCTCACGTTTCCGCACGACCTCGCCATGGTCGTTCTAGCCGAAAGCCTGTACCGCGCCAGCACTATCTCGGCCGGTATTCCGTACCACAAATAGCACATAAAAGAAAAGGCCCGAAGCATGTCCGGGCCTTTTGCAGTAATCGCAGGATTATAGCGCGTCGACTGCAGCTTGGTCGACCTTGATACGCGAGCCGCTCAGGTGCGACGGGTCGGTTTCACTGCCCACGGTAGCCGAAGCTGGGCCGTCAAAACTGTCACCGTTGTTGCCAACAGTCACCTTAAAGCTCACCGATAGCTTGTCAGTTGGGGCATGCGTGTCTGCCAAGGCATTGAGCTCCTCAAAGGTACCTTCGACGTAATGATTGCCATTCTCGTTCACCATCTTCCAGGTGCCCATGCCCAAACTGTCGTTGGTGCCGCCATTTGGCTTACTGGGGCTTGTTTGGACATCGGTTGGGTTGGTGCTGAGCATCGTGCCATCTGCGTTAAAGACAAACTGGTGCGGCGCATACGGTGCCAGCGCAGTGACTTCCCATGCACCAACAATGTCACTAGAGGGGTCTGCACTGACCGAAGGACGATTCAGGCTAAGGGCTACGCCAGCCGCCAAGGCGACTGCGACAAACGGTACTGCTACTAGTAATTTCTTCGTACTTCCTCCTGTTGTTAATTTGTCCTCTAATTGTAAGGACATGTCCGGAGGAGTGTCAAACCGCTTATGGTTTTGGCGCAAGTGCGTTACAGAGCCATGTCCCAACCTCTTCAAGCTGCCCCTGGCCAACTTCGCCTTCCATGGTGGCATGGTGCCCAGGCACAGAGCGTACGACACCGCTAAAACCAGCCTCGGCCTCCATCCGCGCGTATTCGTTACCCTTGAAGACCAAGTCTTGACAGGGGCTAAAGACGGCGATAGGGCGGCCTTCTTCGCATATCGTCCTTGCACTACCTACAAACCACCCCTGCAAATGATTCGAAACCGCATAGCCTATAGCAACAGGCGCCCGTAGCCCCATCTCCCTAAACTCAGATAGGCCAGTGGCGAACAAACCTGGCATCCCGGCGTCACCACGGCTCTGCCAACCCGTACTCGCCAAGCGGCGAGCCAACGTAAATCCCCGGAGAGCCGAAACCCCCAACGCACGGTTATTAGCACCCAGTGGGCTAAGCGCCGCTGTTGCCTCACAACCATGAGTGGCACTGGCAATAACAGCCGGAGCACCGCCACGAGAATGCCCACCATAACTCACCGGTAGGTCAGTGTCTGGCAGTGCATCAGCCACCTGGGGCAGGGCATCCCTGAGAAGGTAGTCCAAGGCTCTCCACACATTACTTGCCCTGGCAACCACGTGGCCAAACGGCAAAAGTAAGCCGTAGGTTGTTAAGCCGGAGGTGACTTGCAGCTTTTTGGCAGCCTCTTTCGCGGCCTTTTCGCCCTGGGCAAGCCCTGTAACCCATAGCAAGCGTCCAGTCCCGGGCTCAGGATTGTCGCCAGCCGAAAACACTCTGATCCGCGCCTCCAAATCACTCCCAGGCTCAACCTTCCAAGGGATAGTAATCTCGCAGCCTTCAACAGATGCCATAACTAATTAAGGTTATATGCTCATTTTGTTCGTTATGCAACGTGCTGAGTGGGCCGTGCTATCATATGTGTAATAACATAAGGGTGATAAGACGCGGTGACCGCACAACGACTTCCTGTTCCCGGGCAAGATGACGGTACTTGGGGCGAGATCCTCAATGACTTTTTGCAGGTGGAGCATGCGGCCGACGGTACGCTCAAGATTCGTACGGATGGTACGTTTTACGTAAAACCGGGCGGAGGCATACCCAACACCGACCTTACAGCTGCAGTTCAGACTTCACTGGGGCTGGCCAACAGTTCTTTGCAGCCAAGCCTTCTTACTACCAAAGGCGACCTGTTATCTGCGACCGCGGCATCCACTCCAGCGCGCTTGGACGTAGGTTCGGATGGACAAGTGCTCACCGCCGACTCAACCCAGAGCACGGGGCTCAAGTGGGGTAGTGCAGCCTCATCTGGCGCCGAAGTCTTTAATATCCAGACGTATGGCGCCACTACGGCGTCCACCGACAACAAAACCGCGATCGACGCTGCGTTTACGGCGGCGGCTGTAGCCGGCGGTGTGGTGTACTTTCCACCGGGCACCTGGAAAACTACTGGCCAGCACACCGTGCCACTTAATGTATCTGTGCAAGGTGCCGGCAAGGGCGTTACCACCATCTCACACCGCGGTGTGGGCACGTATTGTTTCTTTATTGGCAGCAACTCCGGCGGCGCCAATCCGCCAAACTACATGGGGCAGGTGGGTAACTTTAGCCTACAGGGCCAATCCAGCGGCAACGGTACCGGCATTTGGGGTCAGCAAATCGGCATCTACATCCTCAACTGTTTGTTCTTTACTGTACAGGACGTACACTGCTCGATCATCTATAACAGCTTGCTCATCGACGGTGGCGACGAAGTAGCGCTTGGCGCTGGCACGTTCGCCGGCAACGGCTACATTAGCAACTTTACGTCCTCCAATGTGTACATCGGCATGCACATTTACCGCTGGGTCACTGATACCACTTACGTCTTTGTGTATGGCTACGGCAACAGTCCCATTACTGCCGGGTCGATTGGCCTATGGTTCGACACCAAACCCAGTACCTCGACGTTGCTTAACTCATCGGTAGAGGGCTTTGACACCGGCATCCGCATCAGCACCAGCCGCCAAGGCTTGTCGTTCATCAACCCGCGGCTGGAAAACTGCAACACCTACGTTTTGTGGGAGAACAACACCTGGGGGCACCTCATCCTCGGTGGATCCGACCAACCAGGCATTTGGGCCACCGGCACCAGCGCCGGCGCCGTGACTCAGATCGCCCGCGATGGTTGGTTCCCACCAGTTACATCACTACCCACGGCCAGCTCGTCGTACCGCCACGCCGTGTATCGCATCGACGGTGGAGCAGGGATCGCCGACGGCATCTACATCTGTACCAAGGACGCCAGCAATAACTACGCCTGGCACGAAATCACCACCGCGGCCGGCGGAGGCGGGAGCACCAACGGAATCCCCGCGCCAGCAGACCAAGGGCTACACGGCTGGACGTTCGACCCGGTATCCATGGGCTCAGGCGGCACCGCGCTCACTAGCCAACGCATCCAATACAGCCGAGTTGTTATTCCATCCGCTGGTACAGTGACTGGCGTCGCCGTACAGGTTACTGGCATTCCAACCAGCGCCACCAACACGTTCTTTGGGTTGTACGATTCTACCGGCGCCCAAGTAGCGGTCACTGCCGAGGCGTCAGCCAGCTTTGGCTCCACTGGCACAAAGCAGCTGGCCTTTACGTCAACGTATCCCGCTGCCGCCGGGACGTTCTACATTGGTTTTGTCCAAACCGGCAGCCCGGCTATGTCGCTAAGCCGTGCTGGTCTCGGCTCATCCAGCGCCTACAACCTCGGCACCGCATCTGCGCCATTCCGCTTTAACACCGGTGCAACCGGCCAAACAGCACTACCTGGGTCAGTCACACTGGGTAGCTTGTCGGCATCTAGCGACGCATACTGGCTTGCGCTGTACTAGGCAGTTCAAGACATACAAACAAAACGTATTGTCCATACTACTTAAGGTGAGAGTTGTGCTCGCTATTCAACCGCGCCAATTGGTTGTTCGGCTACCTTGTCCTCGTGTCGGATGGCAAGGTTCATGAGAACCACCGAAAACAAGATAATCAGACCGCCAATTATCTCACGAAGGCTTAAAATCTCTCGGTAAAACAGATAGCCAAACAACACGCCAAACACTTCTTCTAACGTCAGAATATTGCCTGCAACCACGGCGCTCACTTTTTCAAAGCCATAGCTAATCAACAGGTTTACTGGCACGCTCAGCGCGCCCGCGGCAGCGACCACTAATACGAAGTGCATATTCCAGTGACTACTAGGGATAGTCCAGCGATGGTCGAAGATGACGCTCAGCACGTAGGCCGACAAGCAGCTAAATCCCAGCATCGCCACGGTTATCTCGCGGTTATTGAGCGTGCCATCATGCCATTTGCGGGTCACCAACATCGCCGAATAAAAAACCGCAGAGACCAGCGATAGCAATGCGCCTTCATTGAGGTGTGTTAAGGAGTGCAGGCTGGTAACCACAACCAACGCCGCGCCAACAAACGACAACAAGGTAAGCACCGACTTTTGCCAGGTGAGCCGTTCCCGGAACAACATAACACCGAGCAATGGCAGAACAGGCAACACCTGCATAAAGCTCACAATACCCACTTCAGCGCGCTCGGCCGCCAGCGTAAACAAGCCGAGGCCAATAACCTGGCCGGTGACCACTCGGAAGAGCAGCACCAGCCACTCGCGCCGCGAGAGCTTCAAAAATTTCGTTAGTGTAATCTTTCGCCAAAACACTACCAGTGACACGGCAAAGGCCACAGCATAACGCAGATACCATTGCTCAAACAAGCCCAGGCCATTACCCAGATAGCGAGCGATTACCGCCATAATGCCAAAGGCGGCGGCCAACACAACCAATGCCGCAATGCCGCGGTTCATATTCGTTTTCACCAGAGCATTATAGCAAACTAGACGAGGCCGTTGGCTTCAGAAAGCACTTCACGAACGGCACTTGCGCCAAGCGCACCACATGAGCCGTCAACTGGGCCAGCGCACTCTGCCACCCGTGCGCAAAGAGCGGCACGCACACCTTGCATGCCAGAACCATTTGGGGCTTCTACCAGCCGCTGCGCTATGCCAACCAGCACATCATCTCGATCTACATTCACGGGCTCTGTCTCAACGGAATCAGGATATTCACCATGCTCATCAGGCTCGCCAAACGTAACCCATATATCGGTGCGCGGCGCTCCTTCGCTGTCCCGATAGCTATCCACGATGAGCATTTGAGTCGCGGTCGCTAGGCTAACCGGAGCGCCGAAACGTTCCGCAGGGCACAGGGTAGGGTCACAAGCGTCGGAAGATCCGACAATAGGTTGATCAGGGCTAACTTCAAAGATTTTAGGCATGGAAAAACGATACCACCTACATGGCATTGAGTCAAATTTAGTAAGCTATATCCACAGGGCCGACAGTGAGAGCGGCGATTCGCTCAATCAGCCCCTGTAGGGCGGCCTGGTTTTCCTGGTCGCCACACTTGTTACGGTGAACCTGGGAAGTTACTGCAAACAGCCCCGCAACTCGTGGCATATCTACGTCAACACGCTGACGCCTAAAGAATCGTCCGGAAGCGCTCGGGCAGACAAGCCATAGCAGATGTCTCGCCGAGTGTAGTGCGTCGTGTAGCGTGTGGGGCTCAGCCCCATGCAGGTAGGGCGAGTACGCTTCGCTGACTCGATGTAATCTACCGCCGACCACGTCATTGGTATACGCGTAATCGTCGGACGGCGTAAAATCTAGGTCGGCTAGCGTGGTAATCGGTCCCGTATCGTGTGCGGCCGCCAAGCCTGTGATCATGGGGTTGATGGCAAAATGCACCATTTCCCGTGCGACCGAACGCGCCTGCATATCAGCGGTTGATGAAGCCTCGACGCCGAGCAACACAGAGCGCAGCCCCTCATCAAATTGAACGGTAGTCGGGGTGGCGCAAACTGCCGCCTGCTTAGCAACCGCGTTATCTATTTGTTCATGCCAACTCATGCAAAAAACGATATCACCTGTATCTACAAAAACCAAAATATATTATGATAAATCCATGACTACAGCCCCCACAACAGATGACACGACAAACAAGCTCCCCAATATGAAGGGCATGGAAAGCGCAGAGCATCCGACCCTTATCCTGGTCCGCGGCCTGCCTGGCAGTGGCAAGTCATATCTGGCCGTCGCCCTGCAAGAGGCGCTTGGCGCAGACAAAGCCGTAATCATCGACCCAGATAAAACCGACCAAACCAGCAAAGCCTACCTCGAGCTGTCCGCAGCGCTAACCTCAGAGGGCGTAGACGCCAAATTCCACCCATACCGCTTCCTGCGTTCACAGGCCTACAACGCCATAGAGACCCACAAAATTATTATCTGGAACCAGGCCTTTACCGATTTCGACGGCTTTAACAAGACAATCATCAACCTGCAGGCCTACGCCGCAGACCACGACACCACGCTACCAGTATTGGTGGTTGAGGTCGAAGTGACGCACGACACCGCCAAAGCACGCGTTGCAAAGCGAGCCGCAGCCGGCGGGCACGACGTCCCAGAGGAAGCATTTGCGCGCTTCATTGGCCAATACGCCAGCTTTGGTGACAAAGGCTTCAATATTGTGGGAGTACACGGCGAACACGACGTAACCGTGTCGGTTTCAGCTGTTATGCAAGCACTCCAGAAGCTGCAATAACTTTATTCTTTGTCGGCTAAGTCTGTTTCGAGCTTACGGATTTCTTGCACATGCGCGCGCAATATCGACTCTAGATCGGGGTGGCAGGCAACAAAGCTGCGCGTTTCGTAGGTATACCCGTCTTCCTTAATGGGGATAATCGCGCCGCCAGCCTCACGCACCAGCAAGGCACCGGGTGCATAATCGTGCGGATGGCCGCCGCCTGGCAGGTTAAATCGTGCTGCCGCCAGCCCGTCCGCCATGGTAGAAAAGCCGTAGCCGCTGCCAGATGCCCGCGCCTCGCAAACCACATTTTTTGGCTGCAATATAGCGTTGAGCGCCGAGATAAAGCGCATCTTCGCAAAGGCAACGTGTGGTAGTGGCATCTTGGAAAGATCCAAACGCACGCCGTTTTTATACGCGCCTTTACTTTTTTGGGCAACAAACATACCGTCGGTGGATGGGTCATAGATAACGCTGGCTGTTGCTTCGCCGTCCTGGATAAGTACCGCCATACTCGTAAAGGTCGGCACATTCTCGATAAAACTCTTGGTGCCGTCAATTGGGTCTACGAGCCAGAACGTGTGGGGCAGCACACCGCTGTAACCAGTCTCTTCGCCAAGCACAGGTACCCCAGGGAAACGTCGCAACAATGCCGCCTGCAAGGCGAGTTCAATCTCCATATCCGTGGCCGTAACCGGCGTGCCGTCTTCCTCTTTGGTGGTAAATTTGACGTGGCCGGCTTCCGCTAAAATGCGCGCACGGAACTGCCGAAATACGTGCTGCACAATCGCCAGGGAAGCGTCAATATCTTCGGCCGTCAGCCGGTCGCTACTATTTGCTTGCATGGGCCCATTATAACAGTCTGCAAGCGGGGAGTATGGTAAAAACTGTGTAAGCGCGTACAGTAGTAACTATAAGTAATATTAAAAATAGAAATGTGGGCATGAAAAAAACAAACCAAGATGGATCTCATGTAATTGGGCTCGCCGTTGTCATCGTTGTTCTCCTCGTTGTTGGCTTCGCCGGTTGGCGCATTATCGCTAAAAACAAACACTCCGGGGTGGCGGGCGGTAACCAAAATGTGGCCAGCATCCAAAAAGACTGCAAGGGGACTGGCACCGTCCAGCTCACGCACATGCCCATGGACATCCAGGACGTCAGCACCATCTTGCCGATAGGCACTTTGGCAGGGGCACACGTGACGCCCATCGACCACTTGTATTTCTACCCTAACGACATGACGCACCGCGACGCCGCTCCAGTGTACGCCATGGCAGATGGCTACATCGTTAGCTACAGCGAGCGGACACAAAAGGTCGACACCGGCGTCGCCCAACAGGGAGAGTTCCAGCTGTACTTCCAGCACAGTTGCAGCTTCTACACCTATTACGACTTACTCACCAGCTTGGAGCCAGGCCTCACCAAGCAGATAGCGGCCAGCGACGGCAAAAACCTGCACATCCCGGTAAAGTCCGGCCAGGTGATCGGCCGCGTTGGCGCGCAGTCCTTGGACACTGCAGTCTACAACCTCGACCTCACGCTCAAGGGCTTTGTAAACCCCGACTCGTACAAAACAGAGGCGTACAAACTGCACACCGACGACTTCTTCAAATACTTCAAAAACCCAGCACTCGGTGAAATGCTGGCCAAAAATCTTCGCAAGTTTACTCCATATGGTGGAAAAATCGACTACGACATAGATGGCAAGCTCATCGGCAACTGGTTCCAGTCTGGCACCAATGGCTACGCTGGCGCCGGGCAACGAGTGGCAGATAGTAACGGGCAAGGGTACTGGAGCAGCCACTTGGCCATTGTGCCAAATGCAATTACGCAGGGCCAAATCGACATCTCGTTTGGTGATTACCAAGGCAAGGCAACTCAGTTCACCGCAAAGGCCGGCTCGCCCGACCCAGCCACTGTCGGTACAGCCAGCGGCCTCACGAAGTACGAATACATACCGTTCGCTTTTGCTTCCACGCCGTCGCCAACTGGTGGCGTATCTACGCCGAACACACAGGTTGTCGGCACCGTATTATTCCAGCTCACCGGTGCCCGCACACTCAAAATGGAAGCATTCCCAGGCAAAACCGCAGCACAAGTCAGCGGCTTCACCAGCGCAGCCAAAACCTACGAACGGTAGCGCCGCTACGCGATCCGTGTAACCAACATGAGGACACTTGGCACCAAAGCTCCCCCGGAACCTTGGGCAACGGTCGCACCAATGTTTTGGCCCGCCTGTAAGTACACAGTGAAGTGTAACGACTGAATGGTGTCGTCGCCGTTCACGCCGGCCGGAAGTTGCTGTTCGGTATGGAATTGACAGCTCGTATAAATTTGGGCAAAACGATACGACCCGGAAGTGTCAGCTGCATCATTCCATCGAACCGTTAGGCTAATCGCGTACACACCGTCGTTAACCACGCCCACCGGGTTAGGGTTGACGTTCTGATCCCAAGTAAATGAATCGCCATGCACCACCGTGTTGAACGACCACAGTACACCCATGGGGCTCGCAGACGGTATAGATAGGGTGTCGATGAACACCCCAAAATAATCCCCGACGCCAGTGCTGGCAAGAGTAGGGAGCTGAGAGGCGCTCAGTTTGCCAGAGCTGTCCAGCCCGGCATATCCGTCATTTTGGTTCTTGTGAGAAGTTTGCTCGGCGCCGGTAATCAACCCAGCCTTCTTGAGTGTTCCGTCGCTATTGTGTTCGACTCCCAGGAAATCGTTGAGAAGGGCACCCCATGCCCCATCATCGCTACCAGGTATTGGAAGTCGTATGCCCATCCTTTCCAATATACAAAGCTTTAAGCGCAAGCGCAATGCACAACCAAGTTCTCCTGGACAAATAATAAATTACATTGTAAAAATAGAGGATGTCCGTCGAACAGGCTTCTGCCGTCAATACGTCACAAGCTGCCTGGGTGCAAAAAGCCGCACTGCTTGCTCCGAAAATTGCAGATGGGCTTCGCGAAAACGATAACCCATATGCAGTGGCCGCCCAGCTGGGGCTCGTCGTGCCGGCATATCAAAAATTTAACACTGTCGAAGCCTTCTTAGCCGACCCTCCGGCCGGACTAGCGCCGCTGCAAAAGCAGGGTGTTACTAACTTCTACGCCGGTGCTCGCTCAGAGCACAATAACGTGCGCAACGGCGACGGGCCTATCCGGGCCGAAGACATCGCCCCATTCCTGGAAAAACACATCCCGCCCGCAGACCGTGCCAGGTACAACCTGCGCATCGCCGAGTTCTTGGCAGGTATATGCGTCGTAGTCCAGATTGACTGGGATGGCATAATCGAACTCGATATTGCGCAAGGCACCTTGCCGCCGCTCACTGGCGGCTTAATTACTCCGGAATTTGTCGCAACCAACAAACTAGACGAGCACAACATAAGCGGCAGACTGCAGTACTTTCGCCAAGTGGTGCCAGGCAGAACTAAACCTGGCGGCCCTATCTTGCTGCCTGCGCCAAGCAACGCAGAAGAGGAGGAGAGCGTCCTCAACACCAGCGTACGCGCAGCGATCTGGCGCGGCATACGCATGATCCCCGCCTACGATGGAGCATCTGATGTGCGTCAGGCGCGCCTACCCGGACGTTACGAACTCGCCATCGTCCAGCACGGCTCCATCCAAACGCCTATTTTTGCCGACGCGCAGCCGTTCACCAGAACAAGTATCGTGTAACTTTCGTGTACTACCGCTGTAGGTGATGCTGTATCATAAAAGTATCAATATGAGGGGAGTATACATGAGCTTCAAAACACTTGGTAAACGAGCTCTTGCGAGTACATTTGCAGGGCTATTGGTCGTGCAGCTGCTTGGCGGGATGGCGCAGTTGTCGGCCACATCAATAGGGCCGGAGATTGATTCACTTACAAACGATGGACAACTATCCAGTGGTGGCCAAAATGGCGTTATGCCCTATGGCTATGGGGTGCAACTGTCTGCCGATGGTCGCTATGTAGCGTTTACCTCTACTGCACAGAATTTTGGGCTGGGCGGTCTCGCTCCGCAGGGACTATCAAGCGCTTTTGGGGTCGATATATACGTCCACGACCGCCAAACAAACCATACCGTCTTGGCTTCGCTCGACCAAAATGGCCAACCGTTGCGCAATATCTTTAATTTTGCACTCAGCGACAACGGGCGCTACGTGGCAGAGACCACCATACCGACCGACGGCGTTGTATATGTGAGGGATATGACGACCGGCATAACGCAGACGCATCCTTCGCCAGACCTAATTTCCAACAACGTTTTCATTTGGGTATCTGACACTGGCGTGGCATCGCTGCTCTTTCCAGACGGGCACGGCACGACTCTTTCGGCTGATGGACGCTACGAGATACGCTACGACACCGCCGTAACTGGTACGCCGATGCTCTATCGGCTTGACACTCAAACAGGCCAAATCCTTCGTGCCGACGTCGCAAGCAACAGTAGTCCCTTGTCACCGGGCGCCTTAGACTTAGCTCAAGGTGTGGGCTGGCCAAATTTGGTTAAAATATCCCAGGATGGCCAAAAGGTGCTTTTTAAGAAACTCGACGCTGGCCCGTATCAGGAGTGGACACGTGATGAAGTGTATGTGCACGACTTCACCACTGGCACGACTCGTTTAGTAAGTAGAAACGCCGCTGGTCAAGCCGCAGATACAGGCGCATACGATTCTGACCTCAACGGCGATGGAACTACTGCGGCTTTTGCCACTGCGGCCACAAATTTCGGATATAACTCCGCGCTCGGCCAAGTTTATACGGTGTCCACAGCTCTTGCTGACAACCCAGACGTCACTGCGCCGGATATCTATTCGAGTACATTTACTGCAGACCCCAAGCTGACCACCCAGCCCTCTGCACTACAGGTCTACGCGGCCGACAACGAAGCAGGCGTTGCTGGCGGCGAGTATTTTGTTGGCGATACCGACCCAGGGCAGGACAACGCGACTGCATTAACGTGGGATGGCAATAATTTAGTAGCCCCCTTTGACACCTCTTTGTTACCAGGGGTATACCAAGTACACTTCCGAGTCTACGATGCGGCTAATAATTGGAGCTCGCTCCAGTCGACTTCACTTACCGTTATACCACCGGACACAACGCCGCCAACAATTGGCACTTTTTCTTGGTCGCTCAATCCAAAACCGGTCGCTCAATCTTCCACGCTAACCGTGCCAGCCTCAGACGACTCTGGTGTCGCTGCGGGCGAATACTACATTGGCGATACCGACCCAGGGCAGGGCAACGCCACACCGATGATCCTAGGTGGTGGGGCGCTGAGCACCACCTTCAGCACAGGCCTCCCATCCGGCGTATACAAGATCACAGTGAGAGCAAAAGACACCAGGGGTAACTGGAGTGCGCCAGTGAGCGACTTCCTGGTAGTCTACGATCCATCTGGCGCCAACGTAACTGGCAAAAAGACAGTTGTTCCATCACTGGTAAACAACGACATCCTGCCCGGCCTAAACGACTCTGCTCAAACTGACAAAGCACAGTTTGGATTTACCGTAGACTATACCAACCAAGGTGTAATTAGTAACCTAAGTGATCTCCAATTCAGTTACAGTACGGGCACCAGGTGCAACAATCCTGCAAGGGCCACAAATTGTCACAGTTTGAGTCTTAATGCCACAAACATCAACTGGCTTATAACAGATAGCGACAACCAGTCAGAAGGTGTTTTCCAGGGCACAGCCACGCTCATTGTGGATGGCGTCACCACTGCAAACCCATTCCGGGTGATGGCAGTTGACGGCACGCGCTTGAGTCCTACGGCGGCCGATCACTTTGCACTCCTTATATTTGGACCGGGCGCCAACCCCAATACGGCAACGCCAATCTACAAAGTCTCTGACGTCGTCTTGCGCGGCAATATTACCGTAACCCCTCCAGTCAGCCTACCAACATGAGTAGCGACTACTCAGTTTAGAACTTTAAACAGGAGTAACTTCTCTATATTCAAATACTTGCGGGTAGAGCAACGAGCAGATGGTCGCCATACCCAGAAAGCTGACGTAGGCGCCAACGATGCAGCGTTTGATGATTTGCTGTGGTGAGGTCATAAACCAAGTGTACTGGAAGAATATAACAATGTGAGTAGTTGATTAGCTTGCGCGTCAGTGGCATAAAAATCAGGCTGTCCGCCTTCGGCTATAAAGCGGCCAAACAGCATGCCATGCCGTCGTGCAAACCATCGCAGCTGGGGTATAGTACGCACATCAGAACGTCCGACCATCGTTACCAGGTCGGTCGCGGACACGTACCCAGTCTTTGGCAAGGGCATGGGCCTTAGGTCGGGGTAATACTCTAAGAGTATTTCCAGTTCGTCTCGGTCGACCACTTCTCCAGGAGTTTTGCCCATCCGCCCAAGCATCTGTCGTACCGTTATACTACCTACTAGCAGGTAGCGGGCCAGCTGTACCTCATCCATGGGGTGGTCGGGTAACTGGTCTGGCGCAATCTGTTCCCGCTCTCTGTGGACGACATCTATCCGGTCAAAGGTTTCGGTAGTAATCGGCACAGGATCGGCCATGAGCACCGGTTGCAACCTTCTTAAGGGCAGCGTGCTGACGGTCCGGCCTTGTTGGGTAACCCGCATAACATCTTGTCCGGCGTCACCACCTAGGGCCATAACGCTAGTAAACTGGTCTTTCATGAGTGGGTCGTGATAGCAAATCCAGGTAGCCGGCACAGGCTTACCGTTCTCGCCCGTAACCAACCTCATGCCGCGCCCGCCCAGCTGCACGACATCCCGCCAGCCCCTAACCGATCGGGACTCAAGATCTATAACGAGCTTCGCGTCAGGGAAGTCGTCACCACGGCCAACGGCTTTTACAAAGACTAGGACATCTATATCTGACTTGCGATACTGGTGATAAATGGTTTGCTGTAAGCGTCTACCCGTGGCGGTCATTTGTTTTTTGCCACCCACCTCGATGGCACGAATGTTTCGCGGGATTGTTCTAAAAGAGCTCGACCGCCCACTGCCTAGATAATTCGGCACAACCACTTGTATGTCCCGCAACTCCTCCGCCAAGATCCGCGCAATCTCAATATCATTACCGGCCGGGCAGTGTATTAATACGCCGACTCCTTTTTCAACCGCTTCCTTAACACGCAATTTAGCGTCCTCTATATTAGCGCGTAAGTTGTTGGCGCGGAGTGCTTGCCGCTCTAAAGGGTCGCTCGGCAGTGTGGTCCCGTCAATTACCCTGTGAGTACGCAGTACTAGACCTGTGGTCGGAGCAAGCAGACCGTCATGAATACCATTCGGCAAGGACATGGTGTAGATGTCATGAGGCGCCAGCTTATAGGTTGCCTCATCGGGTGTTGCAGTTGTTATGATAAGTGTTTTATCATCCACGTACTTACGCAGGTTGGCGCCAGTAGTACCCGTAGCGTACACGTCCCCCTCATCGCCAATGACCACATCAAAGTCGGGCATTTCGCCGCGTTCCATCAGCAGGTTGAACGAAGCAAATGGCATGATGACGATATCGTGCTCCAGGTCTTTACGATCGGCGTACCGAAGACCTACATCAAGGTGTGGTGCAAATCTGCCAAAGCCACGGTCGCCCGCCTGGCCGTGTGTTTGGTGCATGACATTCTGGGTATTTTCGAGTACCAGGATTCGTAGCGGCTCTTTGGGGTCTTCGTTATATTTCAAACCAGCACACAAGGCATTGATAACACCAGTTTTACCAATACCCGGCGGCCCACTGATTACGCCACCCTTGCCACCCCAGTCATAGGTTCGTGGCATGGCGGTCAGAAAGAACTCTGTGTCCAGAATCATCTGTTGCTGCTCTGCACGCAGCGGTGTACCAAAGGCGTTATTTGTCATGCGCCCGTCGGTAATAAATTGCGTAAGCCCGTCCGCAGCCCGTGCCCGTTTACGCTCCCGGCCGAGCTGGGCGTGGATAGTTTCTAGCTGCCGGTCATCGGGCTCCCAGTTCTGCAACATGGTGGGAGTAGCTTCAAACCCCGCCGCCCGGGCAGCGGAGCCAAGCGTGGCACGCATATTCTCTTTGGCGGCCAAAGCTCGCTCACAAATTACCAAACGTTCATCATAAACAAGCTCAAAGCCTAACGACGGCTGCACAGAATAGCCCAGCAGGCGCTGGGCTTCGGCTAGATCAAATGGCAATCCTTCCGGAGAACGCTGCTGCTCAAACGACATAGGCACTACACTATAAAATAACAATCGGTATATGTCAATAATAGGCCGTGTCCATTCGGTGGAGCACTCCAGTTAATTGGTTGCAGCTGCCATAAATCGTTCTATAATATAATGCATACGTACGCGGGCTCGGCACATGATTACGGCAATAACTCAAACGCGCGAGTAATCAACGTTGGTGGTGGCACTACATTCAAAAGGGGTGAATCGCCGAGGCTGTCATAGTATCGTACGGTCTCTGCGAGCGGTGCGAGGCCGAGGTTACCCCCGCGTTCAAACACTTGCATGTGCATCGTAGGATCGTCAAAGTTAGGCCTACCACTTGAGTCAAGGCCGACGGCGACACTACTGTGCAACAGTTCGTAATCTTCTTGCTCTTCGTTATCTCGTTGATTAAGCACCGCCACTTGTGTGCCAAAGGGCAGGGCCGCGTTTTCATCGGCAAACGGAATCATGCGCGATTTTTCTTCCCTCATCTCATGCCTCGCCACAGATGCGTGCAGATGCTTTCGGCCACCCATTGCCCGCGAAAAGCTATGGCACAAGTAATTCGAGCTAGGCTCCCACAGCGAACCGCCTGCTTCTGGATCGCGGTCGACCATCCAAGTGCCAAAGAAACCGTGCAGACGCTCAGCAAACGCCGGCGTCATTCTCATAACTTCGGTAGTGCGCGGCGTTGCGATTGGAAAGCCGCACGCCAGAGAGCCGGCAGGCGAGCTCACACCCACAATGCGGCGGTAGTCCACCAGCCAATCAGGGAAGTTGGGGTGCATAAAACGGCTGGGAGTTACCGCAAGCTGAACCTCCACCAGGTGGCCGTGTTTAGACATAGATATATTATAGTATATAATCTAGTAATTGTCTATTGAGTTGTGTCTTCTAGGAAATATGAGCCATCAGCAAAAGTAGCCCTCAAGTCCTATTTACAAAGGGTGATAACTCCTCTATATTCAAGCTTAAGCATTAGGGGGGCACAGACTATATGATGGAAGGTAAACGCGCCTTGGACCAACAAGTAACTCGGCGCGAGGCTCTGCTGCAGATGCTGCTGGCGCTCATCGTATTGGTCGGGTTAACGTTTTTTATTAACTACCACACGCTTCATTCTGCCAATGTAGCAAATGTCAGTAAGGTAGGGGCCGCAGGGGCAAAAGGCCAAACAGGGGCTACCGGCCCGCAGGGGTTACAAGGGTTAACCGGAGCCGCAGGGATAGATGGCACTCAGGGAGCTAAAGGTGCCAATGGGGCCGCAGGTGCAAACGGAAGCGCTGGAACAAGCGGTGCTGCGGGTTCTACCGGCACGCAAGGTACACCAGGCGCACCAGGGGCCGCGGGTACTTTCTCCAGCAATTACGCTTCATACTACCTGTCTAATTTCGGGTCGCCCGAGGCCGTCCCCATCGGGTCGCATTGGATTATTGGTTTTCCGACACAGGCCACCAGCCACGGCTCACACATCACGGTCAATAACAGCATCATAACGCTTTCGACAGCCGGAACGTACCTCATAACTGCCTCCGGTTCAGTCCAAATGCCTACGCTAGAGACCGCCACCGGCGAGCTTAAATTCAACATCATGATGAAGCAAAGTGTACAAGGCGGATCTTACACCGAGCTCCAACCGAGTCCACTCGCGGATTACGAGTTTCCGGTACCCGACAACAATACCGGATTTATAATGACACAAACATTTAATGTGTCGCGGCTGGTCACCGTTACCGATGCACCAACCGATGTCATAGTAGTGCTGAACGACAGCTCCGACACGCTCACTGGCAACGTGTACCTGTATGACCGGCTGGTAAATATAGTGCAAGTAGACTAATGAGCCTGTCGCCGGACGATTTACTCAAGGCCAGTAGTCCGACCATTTTGGGCATGGATTTTTATTTGACGCTCAAGTATCAGCTTGCGAGAGTGCTAGCACGGGCAGCCGCCATCGCCAAAGAGCGCGGACACGAGGCGATATTCGACATCTCGCCCCGCACATTTGTGTTCCCGGGCGACTTTAAAACATGGCGTGCTATTGCCGCTACCGAACCAGACACAGTTTGGATTTCAAAGCCAGGCGACGGTGCGCGCGGTGAAGGTATCTACCTGGTGACCGACATTAATGCGGTTGAGCCTACGCAGAATCTGGTGCTGCAGGAATACATTGCTAACCCGCATCTACTCGGTGGCTACAAATACACGCTGCGTGTCTTCGTTCTGGTAACCTCACTCGATCCGCTGCGGGCATGGGTGTTCCCGGACGGGCTAACCAAGATGGCTACGCAGCCCTTTACCGCAGACCGCGCCTCGCTTGACAACCTCTTTATACACCTCACCAATCCAGACATATTGCGTGGCGACACCTCGGCAGATTTTGCCGCCCAGCGCATAACGCACAGCGAATATCGCAAACGTTTACGCAAAGAAGCTATAGATGACGTTCGCCTGTTCGGGGACATCCATGCCGTTATCGCTAAATCGTTGCTGGCTGTCCGGGAACCGGTTCTACAGATGCTACAACAGAGCACCGAGCAGGGCATTGAGACCAACGGACAATACATGCTCATCGGGTACGACATTCTGGTCGACGCCGCCTTACGCCCCTGGATTATCGAAGCCAATGCCGGCCCATCGCTCGAAACCGAAGCGAGCGACAACCCAGCATCTGCCAGGCGCGAACGACAGCTCAAAGAGCGGGTCGCCACGGATACGTTACAGCTCGCCGGCGTTTTGTCACCTGGCAAAGTCCAGTTCGAACCACTATTCCCGAGCGCCGCGATGCTCGACTGGCTGCCATGCTACGAAGTAGTACGTGAGCATGACGAAGCAGACCTAAAAATTTCGCAAAAGCCAAAACGCAAAGAATAAGTCACCCGAGCAGTGGCTTAAATCCTCCTAATGCTAGTCCGTGAGCTGATCGGTAACCATCGGCTGGCTAGCGTACAGCTCGAAATGGGTCCCATCTGCGACGTTCGACGCTATAACAACCAGGGTTGACGACCCCGTATTCACAAGCTTGGCACTGCTAAAATAGGGCGTCCCGCTGGTGGGGAAAAATTTTACACGCCAGAGGTTGTTGTCATTCCCATTGACGTCCATTGTATTGGATATGTTGATGTCGTTACAGGTGTCTGTAAAGCCGTTAACGGTGTGGGGCACCGTGAGCAGACCGCTACGCCAGTAGTGAATAATATCGGGGGTATCACTGGCCAGCGTATTGACTGCGGGATGGGTCACAGCACAATGAGCCGTGGCAGGTACTACCGTGTCTGCAGCGGCAAGGGGCGCAACGAACCCTATGGTGAGCGCTACCAGAGAGCTAGCTCCTAACATTAATTTCTTGGGGTGTGTTATTTTAGCTAGACGTGACAGTTTCATAATAAAACTCCTTGTGCTTACTAATTACCTTTAAATTTTGACACAATACTACGTGACACAGCTGTACAAAATCCTACAGGCACCGGTTCGATTAGTGCAAGCATACTCATCCAAGGGCCTGCGATTTGCGATAGCAAGCATCAGGTACATGTATACTAAACTATATGAAAACAATTCTGATCACTGGCGCAACTTCTGGTTTCGGCCTGGCAACGGCAAATCTGCTGGCCAAAGATAACAAACTTATCCTCCTCGGTCGCCGACAGGACAGGCTCGACAAGCTCAAGCAAACATTAGGTACAAATGTGTACACCGCCGCGGTTGACGTAACCAGTGCCTCACAGGTAGCGGCCCTTTTTGCCAAACTACCAGTTGAGTTTACGGATATAGACGTGCTAATAAACAGCGCCGGCCTCGCCCTCGGCATGGAGCCGGCTCAGGATGCCGGTTTAGAGAACTGGGAACAAATGGTAGACACTAACATCAAAGGGTTACTGCGCATCACTCGTCCGGTTCTTGACATCATGAAACGGCGCGGTACAGGCATTATTATCAACCTCGGTTCTGTAGCTGGTCACGTGCCGTACAAAGGCGGCAACGTATATGGCGCTACCAAAGCGTTTGTTTGGCAGTTCTCTCGCGGCCTGCGTACCGACTTATTCGGCACTGGCGTCAAAGTAACCAATATTGAACCGGGTGCCGCCGCAACCGAGTTTGCGAGCGTTCGTTTCAAAGACGAACAAAAAGGCAAAGCCTACTATGCCGGTTGGCATTCGCTGACCGCCGAAGACGTCGCCAACACAATCGTGTGGGCTATAAACCAACCAGCACACGTCAACATCGACAACGTCGAGATCATGGCCCTAGACCAAACCTTTGCTGGCATGGTTATAGATAAGAAAGGGTAGTCGAACAACTATGGCTGAGCCTTCCGAACGTGTTGAGCATGGGCCTAGTAGTAGGCCGCCCCTCGACCCAGATACCCTCAGGCTATCCGACTTTGTTACGGGCGAGGACGGGCGACAACCGGGCCCCGATGCTGCAGCGGCGTGGCTGGATTCTGGCGAAAGGCTTAGAGGCATGATTGCACGAGGAGACGTACAAGACCCCCCGCAACGTCGCTTAGGCTGGCGTTACATTGGCGACATGGCCTTGAGGCTTTTCAGGCGTGGCGGCGATAGGGAACGTTAGCGCATAGCATGTTGTGCCAAACGTACTATCTGTTCAAAAACTTCCCTTGAATTTCCTTCTGTCACCTCAAATACTTCTAGGCATGCCGACCTCTCATCGTCGGAAGGTTCCTCTAATATGCTCTTTTGTCTCTCAAACAATTGCCGAAAGTCCGCTCCACCATGGGGGCTGATATCCAAAATGTCCGTATTCCTTGCATTGCTTTCGATGCGCCGAGCCACTTCTTCATTGCTTATCCTGAAAATCAATAAAACCACCCGAGCACCGTTTCTCTTGGCAATTTCATAATAGGACTGCCGTATCACACGTTTCGGATGGGCAGCTGTGGCGATAACACTATACCCCTCCTTGAGCGCATAGCCCGCTATAAGTTGAGGCATAAGAAGGCGCAGGTCAGGGTCGCTTGGCGACCGTTTAGCAAGAACTTCTGGATCGGTTCTGAGGTTGTTATAGTTTTCTTTTACAAATTCATCCACAACATCGTTATCAACGTGAATAAATTTCGCCGATTCACCTAAGCGATCGCTCAGTTCTCTTCCGAATGTCGTTTTTCCGCTGTGAGTCGGTCCATAGGTTAAGAATAGTAAGCTCATAGAAGCATGATATAGAGGATCAAACTGATTTAAAAGATAGAAAATATGGGCATGGGTAACCGCTGGCATAGCTGTGTTTATTTGGCGCATTCTAACGTAACGTGGCGCTAACTAAAATATACTTGTACAATATGCCCCATGTCTGAGTTTGGATGTCCTAATATGAATCAGTGTGCTTTCACGATGCCCGGCGGCCCAGAGTGTGGTACCGTGCTTGAACACTTTCCGCCCACGCCTCTAGCGGCCCGGCTGTGTGCCAACGCACTGGCCAATTTGTCCAGGTTTGAAGCTGCCAACGACAACGAGTGGAAGCTTGGCCGACGGCTTACGCGTCAAGCGTGGGGACATGTCGAGATGAGCCACGGTCTGCCGATGGATGACGCCAGCGCCGAGGAGCACTTCGAGAACGCCCAGGTGCTCATCGATCAGGCCAGGGGAGTGTTCCTCGCCGAAACCGACCGCCCTGATATTGAAGGCTATATCGATCTCAGGCTGCTTAACATCTATCTGCCCACATTCCAACGCCGCCGCGCCGGCATAGCTCCGACCGATAACAGCCGACGAGAAATTCGCGGTGCCCTCGTCGACTTGGCCGATGAAGTCGAAAGCTCAACCGCTCACGAAAGCATAAAGACGGGGCTCCGAAATAAACTAGCGTTACACCTTATCCTCAATAGAAGAAATCTCGACGTATACCCAGCGTCGGCGCGTGAAGCGCGGGCTCAAGGAGAGCAAACGGCCAATGCACACGATGCGTACATCTTTGATCCTGCTGGCCGCAAAATTGCCATAAAACTGCGTTCGTCAATACTGGGCGCCGTGAATTACGCCGGCAGCCAGCTATTTCTGGCGCTACGAGAAATCGCAGCCGACACCTACGTCGAACCTGACGGCAGGAAAAAGCCTCATGCAGCAATACTTGCCGCGCGAATCGTGCCACTTTTGCAAGCAGAGGCCCGCGGCGAACGGCTGGCGCCATCAGATGTAGTTTGGTTAGACCAAATCGGCAAGAATGTCTACGCGCAATTGGGCCAATTTATCCGCGCCACGCGGCCGCGCTAGGCCTATGATTACGTCGGCGCAGCCAAGAACCGTAGCCAAACAAATTACGATAATGAGGACATGGTCCTTGCGAAACAGCAAGCCGCCTAACTAGACCTGTTAGAGCTTCAATTCTCCTTGAGGGCCACCACATATGGAACACTTTGTGCCAAGTATTAAATTACTTTCTGACAAGCCAATGGTGTATGACGTGGGTAAAGTTGATCAGCACATTGTGTTACACAATTTTTTGTGATAAATTGTGTGTATGATTAATCCTGCGTCACCAAATAATAGCCTCCCTAAGCTGCCCCCGACTGGAACCAACCTTGAAACAGTAGAGAACCTCAAGCTATGCATTGAAGCAGGTAGGGCATTATCTCGCCTAGATGGCCAAACGTCGACAACTTTTCGTAACTTTGCCAATGCCATTAACATGATTAAACTTTTCAGCGTGCCTGAAGCAGTGGCGAGCTCAGCGGTCGAAAATATAATCACTACCGTGGCCGATGCACTACAGGCGCGCGCAATTCCCGAGGAGAAGGTTTCTCCAGCGATTAAGGAGACTGATAAATACACCGAAGCCATAGCATTAGGCTCTACCATTCTTCACAAAAAGGGATACCTTGCTACGAATGATTATATCGCAATTCAAAAAACCCTAGGCTTGCCACAAAAAGGTATAAGAAAACTTCCCGGATATCAAATTGCAAGCGATAAAACAGGTAAAGTATATTACACCCCTCCTGAAGGCGAATCTTTAATCAGGGACATGCTTAAAGCCTACGAGGACTATTTTAATGATGATAGTGATGAAGGTCAGGTATTAATTAAAGTCGCTCTCATTCATTATCAATTTGAAGCCATACATCCTTTCCCGGACGGAAATGGTAGGACGGGCAGGATACTAATGCCCCTTTATCTCGTTAAGCATGGCTACCTTCGATTCCCCATACTCTTTCTTAGTGAGTATATATTTGCGAATAAAACTGAATATTACCGCAGATTGCGAGAGGTTACCTATAAGGATAAGTGGGGCGAGTGGGTTAAATATATCCTCAGAGGCATTATCTTACAGGCGGATAAAACTTCTCGTGCTCTCGATGAAGTTACAAAAGAATCAATTCGCTACGAAAAGCTAATTACTGAGAAGATAGCCCCAAAGTTTCGCCAAAGGAATTTGATCGATTTCCTTTTTTCGAATGTAGTTTTCAACATTGAAATGCTGTCAAAAGATTTGGGTATAGGAAAAAACACGGCATCATCGTATCTTAATGCCTTGGTAAAAGCAGAGCTGCTTGAAACCGCATTTGTGAACCGTAAAAAGATATTCTTTATTCCCAAAGTTATTTCAATTCTGGGTGATACACAAAAATAGTGTAAGTCATTTTGACACACACAAATTTAGGTAGATAATTGTGTATGACATTTACGACCGGTTTTGTCAAACTACTTAAACTACGTATGAAGCAATTAGTTGAGCCAGATGAAAAAGATTGCCTTCATTGGCAAGCTTAAGACTTTCGTAATACTCTTTCGGCTTATCGCTGAATATTTGTTGCGTGTCACTATCAAGCACTTCTCTAATCTGTTGTTCGAGAAGAATGCGCGCCACTCTACCATTACCGTCTAAAAATGGGTGAATCTTCAAAAATCCATAATGAAAAGTTGCTAATGCAAGAATTTTCTGGTCGTTGGATTGTTTGGTCAGCTTTGAGTAATTCTCTCTCCATTCAGCTAGAAGAGAATTTATACTGGAAAGTATCTTATCGTGCTCAATAGGCCTAAATATTGCCACTTCAGGAGTCTCGCCACCTATCCAGACGTCCACTTCTCTTATACCATGCCTGGCTATAGGATTTTCACCAAGCAGTATTCTTTGTATCCAAAGCAATTGGGCGAGACTTAAGTACGATGTGGGAGTATTCACTTCGCTGATACTAGAGGTATTTGTTGTTGAGAGGCTTGATGGTGACGTGTTGAGGTCTAACCCCAAAGCCGTTGTCCTAGCTGCAATGTAATCCCCTAATGAACTTGAAGGATTATCATGCGGCATTTTTCCCACCCGTTACTTCAAGTTTTATTTGCAATTCTGCAGTGTTAAGCCTCTTCTTTCGCTTGATAGCTAGAGTAAGCCCAACTAAAACATAGATGACATAAAGAAATATAAGCATCAGCATAATCGATGTATATAGACGAAGGCTAATATGCATATAATTTGGCAACTGAGAGGCTAGAAGCAACACGGGGAATAAAAGAAGACCGAAGACTATATTCAGCATTGAAGATTGAGCGGCAAATTTAACCCATTGCCACCATTTATATGGTTCTGAACGCCTCTCGTAGTCGCTTGCAAACCTTTTATAGACATTCACGAATTCATCCGACCTACTACTATCGCCCTCAGTGTGCTCCCTTGCAATTTTGCTCATAGTCCATAAGTCAGCTTCTTTCTGCTTTAAATCTGGCGACTCTGAAAACTCACTGTCCAGTTCTGTTTTTCTGACAAAGAAGATCAACACCCCGTTAGCTATCAATAGTACTGATCCCCACCAAAAAAGTGCAGGATGCTTTACGTCATCGCCTGCCAGCGAAATGGATATCCCGCCAATTGCAAAACATGCGGCAGTTATTGCAATATACCAGTCGGCTATCTGACCTTTAAGGAACTTGAAATTCTCAATCTCGTCACGGCCAAGTTTGTCGCGCAAATCTTCATAGTTCTTTGCCTCTTGCAAAAACTTTTCCTTATTGTCTTTCTTCATAGCTACGCTCATTATTCTTCAAGTTTACCTCAACATACAGCCCTAAGAGAAAAATAAATCGTGGAACTCACAAACAGAGGTGGCCCAGAATAACAAAAAAACCTCCACAAATCGTGAAGGTTTTTCCTTTCCCTGTAGGATGTTCCAAAACAGGGCAATAATCTCTTTTGGTGATCCCTGCGGGAGTATAGCGCCTTCGCGCATATATCGTCGTCGCATGCTCGGTGCAAGCACCTGCGCGTGCTCCTAATTATCGCACCCGCTTCGCGGCTTCGGTTCTCAGAGAGAACCACCCAAAGAAAAAAGCCCAGGCAAGCTGAGCTTTTTTCTTTGGTGACCCTGCGGGGACCCTCGGCGAAACAATTTTGGGATGGCTTGGAACAATTCGGGGCGCGGCTTGAAGAGCTGGGCGTTGGCGACGCGGAGGCCGAAAATGTTTAGTCTTCTCAAGCCACAGGATAAGTCAGCAGGTTTGATCAACTCGAAGCTCTTTAGCGACGATAATTTCTATCCCGCTTTCCAAAAAGACCTTCAAAAATGCCAGCACGAAGCAATAATTGAATCCCCGTTTATAACCCAGCGACGGCTTGCCACACTCTCGCCAACCCTACAAAAGCTTAAAACCAAAGGCGTAAGAGTGATAATAAATACGCGCGACCCGCTGGCGTGCGACGAAGAATACATGCATGAAGATGCCGCCCGTGCTATTTCTATCCTCCAACATATGGGCGTACAAATACTATTTACTGGCAAGCATCACCGCAAGCTGGCAATTCTCGACCGGAACGTACTCTGGGAGGGCAGTCTCAACATCCTTTCCCAAAATGATAGCTGCGAGATAATGCGACGTATTGAGTCGACGCAGCTCGCCTGGCAAATGGCAAGATTTATTGCTATAGACAATCTGACGAACTAGGGGTACAGTGGGCGCATTATTATGGAAGATTTCTACGACATCAACGACAAAGATATCGAAAGCATGGTCAATTACTTGCGAATTTTCCAGCCAGAAGACGCGAACAAAGAGTTCGCAACTGAGTTCTTGAAATACATGAAGCTTACTACCCGACGAACGGGGCGCATTGATCCAGATGAGCTGGATAAACAACTCGAAGCCTACAATAAATCGAGGACAAACAAGGAGGATTAGATGAGGAGTGCGGCCAAAACCAAAGAACTAGAAAAGTTCGCCGACAAATTCTGGGCAGACGAACAAAAGCGAGCTGATGCAGCCGGGATGCACCTTATCGAATATCTCGTGCAAGTTGAGGATGGCCTGCTAAAACCAACTATTCTTAAAATGCTCCTCCATAGCAAAGCCCACCCGAAAACTTGCCCGCCAGATTGTGTGTATCAGGCTTCGATCAAGAAACTAAAAGAACAGTTCGGCGTCAAGTAATACCTCTCCTTAGAATTGCATAATAAGTGGCTGAAGCCACAAATCGGCAATCTTTGAGCCCCTACAAATATAAGCATAAACATAATACCTACAATGTTGCAATAGACAGGCTTTGCAGGTATCCTTGAGAAAGAATGAAGCAGACTATTGCACGACTTAAAGCTATCCTGTCCACCAATCTCCACTACTTTGTTACATCATCTTTAGTTAGCGCAGTTATCTATATTGTCTTAGCTCTCGCATTCGATAAGTCTAGCCCATTTTTTAGCAACCTAGTCTTCACTCGGCATTGGCTACTATTTGTCATAGGCGCTTTTTTCCTGCTGCCATCGTTAATATATTTAAGTTTTGCAGTTTCACAATATAGTTATGGGGTGACCGGCAAGCAGATAAACGCGAAGATTGTAAAAAGGCATCTATTTTTGGCGGCAGGCGTCATGTGGATCAGTGTTGGCTGTTTTGCTATGGCTAAACTTGCCGGTTCGTTGGATTATATGCTCTTTGCCGCTTCGGTTGTAGGTCTATTATCCTGGGTTATCATGTTTAGATTATTCTTTGGCTATGTCCGTACCTTATAGGAGTACGCCTCTCGAAAGCCGTGAAGAACTTTACGAGATATATGGAACGAGTACAGCCTCAGAAATACCTTTTCTGCAAAAGTTAGATACCGCAACCGCTAACCTACGGGAGATCATTAACAACAAGAAGCTTGCTCAGGGTGGCCTCGTTGTGAGCATTGAAGGCACGTGGGGAAGCGGTAAAACTTCTTTCGTCGAGCTTCTGTGCAAGGGTGTTGAGGACATGAATGTTGCCGTCGTCAAATATGACTCGCTTTATTACGGAAATGTTTCCGAAGCAACAGATATCTTTATTAAAGACATCTTCGAAGAGGTACGAGAAAGATTCGGCATAAAGCTCGCTAATGGCTCAAGCATCGCCAAAAATATTACTCCAAAATTTGAGCTATCAAATGGACTACCCAAATTCGCTCTAGATTACACCGCATCACGCGCCCCTACCGAGGTCATTAAAAAGAAACTCGAGGATAAGCTTCGGCAGCTTCCTGGCAAGATGATGGTGGTCATAGACGATATTGACCGCGTTTCGGCTGACGACGTCGTCCATTTCCTTCGGGTCATACGGGTCTTAAGAGAGTTGCCCAATTTCGTCATTATTATGCCTATCGACAGAGCAATGCTTGAGAAACTTTTGCGCACTCAGGGGATTGAAAATCCCCGTAGCTATTTGCAAAAAATCATTGACTATCCTGTTGACCTCAACCCTGAGCAAGGTAATTCCAAGGATCTCTTTTTCAGGCTACTCAAGACAAGATATCCTGACGAGAATATTACGGACGGATTCTACAACCTCACTTGGGAGCTGTATTTGTGGGAGATATCGTTGGCGGTTATCAGACAATATGAAGTCAATGATCAGCGCAGGTTTATTCTTAGCACAGGGCCGACAGACCCTCTATGGCAACTCCTAGAACCTGCCGACTCCTTGTTGGGCGAAAACCTAGTGCGTAAGTTTTTTGAGCAAACCAGCACTACATATGGGGCCCAATCCAACTATGTATTCCGTGTTATGAATTCTGATAGCATCGAGGAAGACATCTACCAACATTACCCGCAGATTTTCACTAATATGACCTTTACAGACCTCATGTACAGTAAATTCCTGTTCAACCTCAGCCCTCAATCCTTGCATGCTGAGGTCACCCGCGATCATAATATGATGTCTATGCGCTGGTGGGATGATAAAGAGAGCATCATTCAGTTACAGTCAAATAATGATCGCACACAAAAAGGCGATTATAGGATAGCCGTTCCTTCTGACGATACAGAAAGGAACGCCTACTACAGCGATCTAAACAGTAAAGCACATCATGTATGGGATACCATTGGGAGTCTCGCCGGTGCATACCTACCCGAAAAAGCTATCCAATTCCTTACGCCAAGAACCTTGAACAGAGTTATGGATCAGCTTGAGATTGATTTCTCACTTTTTGCATCTGCCTCCCGCGCCGAGGACTATGTTGAGCTGCAGCGAAAAGTGAGAAAGGCCGTACAACAAGTCATTGTATTTAATCCATAGGCTGGGGGCATTTGAAATTTTTGGTGTGCATAAAAGTACAACGATATTAATAAATGCTTATGCTTGCACCGCAAAAACATGAGCAGGATAATTAGAAAGGTTGCCCGCGCCACCAAGTTCCTGACTGCAGCGGTAAGCAGAGGCTGCGTACGCAGCAGGTTCGCGGTCGATAGAGCCTTAAAGTGTGAGGTATAAGGAGTTTTCGCCATATGGCAAATGCAAAACCTAATCTC